>NZ_BAAAHQ010000017.1:82296-223622 GCF_039525605.1 Nonomuraea longicatena
TTCGCCCGCCGGGACGCCCAGCCCCGCCGCCACCCGGGCGGCGACCTCGGCGGCCGTCAGGGACCCCTTGAACTTGTCCGGGGCCACGAGCACGTATTCCACTGCCGACTCCTCGCGTGCTGTTACAGAATGGCTCTCGTCCTCCTGCCCGGTGCGAGCGGGCAGGAGGACGCGTCCATCATCACACCTGCGGGCCGCCCCTACCGGTGGACTTCCCTGGCGATGGTGAAGCCGCGTTCCTCGGCCAGCCGCACGAGGCGGCGGTGGGCGTGCGCGCCCGCGCGCCCCGACTCCTCCTGGTCCACGGTGGTGAGCCGGTCGTCGGCGACGACGGTCCTGCCGCCGACGAGCAGCCGGGCGAGGGGCGGCTGGCGGGCGGCCATGACGAGCGCGAAGACGGGGTCGTCGACGGCGGCGGCGAAGGCGGTGTCCATACGCCAGAGGGCGAGGTCGGCGAGCTTGCCCGGCTCCAGGGAGCCGAGTTCGCCGTCGCGGCCGAGATTGCGGGCGCCGCCCAGGGTGGCCAGTTCGAGGGCCTTCCTGGCGGTGAGCGCGGTGGGGCCGTGGACGGCCCGCTGGAACAGCAGCGCCTGGCGCATCTCGCCGGACAGGGTGGTCAGCTCCGAGGAGGCGTTGCCGTCCACGCCGAGCCCGACGTTGACGCCGCGCCGCAGCATCTCACTGACGGGGGCGATGCCGGCGCCGACCCGGCCGTTGGAGGTGGGGCAGTGGGCCGAGCCGGTGCCGGTGGCGGCGAGCTTGTCCATGTCGGCGGCGGCGAGGTGCACGGTGTGGGCGAACCACACGTCGGGGCCGAGCCAGCCGAGCTTGTCCATGTAGTCGACCGGGCGCATGCCGAACCGGGCGGCGCAGTGCTCGTCCTCGTCCGGGGTCTCGGCGAGGTGGGTGTGCAGGCGCACGCCCTTGGCGCGGGCCAGCCGGGCGGCCTCGGTCATGAGCTCGCCGCTGACGGAGAACGGCGAGCAGGGGGCGACGGCGACGCGGAGCATCGAGGACGGCGACGGGTCGTGGTAGGCGTCGATCGCCGCCTCGGTGGCGGCCAGGACGGTGTCGCGGTCCTCGACCACCTCATCCGGCGGCAGCCCGCCCTGCGAGTGTCCCCTGTCCATGGAGCCGCGCGCCGGGTGGAAGCGGATGCCGAGGTCGCGGGCGGCCTCGATCTCGGCGGCGAACAGGTCTCCCCTGCCCGAGGGGAAGATGTAGTGGTGATCGCTGGACAGCGTGCAGCCGGACAGGGCGAGGTAGCCGAGCCCGGCCGCGGCGGCGCCCTTGACGACCTCGGCGTCCATGGCGGCCCACACCCGGTAGCTGGCGACCAGCCACTCGAACAGGGTGGCGTCCTGCGCGAGCCCCTGGGTGGCCCACTGGTAGAGGTGGTGGTGGGTGTTGACCAGTCCGGGGGTGGCCAGGCAGCCGGAGCCGTCGATCCGGGGTTCGCCCGGTGCCTGCGGAGCCGGTCCGGGACCGAGTTCGGCGATCCGGTCGCCCTCGATCCTGATGTATCCGGAGGGGATGTCGGGGCCGGTGACCGGCGCGATGTGGACCCCTTCGATGATCATTCGCCGCCCGCCTTTCGCGACGCGGCCAGCCGTACCGCGTCGAGGATCTTCTCGTAGCCCGTACAGCGGCACAGGTTGCCGGCCAACGCCTCGCGGATCTCGGCGTCGGATGGTCGCGGTACCCGTTCGAGCAGGTCGTGGGCCTGCACGAGCAGGCCGGGGGTGCAGAACCCGCACTGTACGGCCCCGCACTCGACGAACGCCTCCTGCACCGGGTCGAGCCGGTCGCCGTCGGCCAGGCCCTCGACCGTGCGCACCCGCCGCCCCTCCGCCTGTCCGGCGGCGACCAGGCACGAGCAGACTGGCAGGCCGTCCAGGTAGACGGTGCACGAGCCGCACTCGCCCTGCTCGCAGGCGTTCTTGGAGCCGGGCAGGCCGACGCGCTCGCGCAGCACGTACAGCAGGCTCTCGCCCGGCCACACGTCGTCGACGGTCTCGTGCCTGCCGTTGACGGTGAAGCTCACGCGCATCAGGCGGCCCTCGCTCTCCGGTAGTCGTTCCACGCCCAGGTGAGGGTGCGGCGGGCCATCACGGCGATGGCGTGCCTGCGGTAGTCGGCGGTGCCTCTGACGTCGTCGATGGGTGCGGCGGCGGCCGCGCACAGTTCGCCGAAGCGCCGCAGCAGCGCGTCGTCCAGGCGGGCGGTCCAGTCGAGTTCGGCGGCCAGGAACTCCTCGGCCTCGGCGGCGCGGCGGGGGGTGGGGGCGGCCGAGCCGATGCCGGTGCCGACGCGCCGCCGCGCGGGGTGCAGCGCCACGGCGAAGGAGCAGACCGCGATGACCATGGCGTTGCGGGTGCCGACCTTGGAGAAGTACTGCGGGCCCGTCGCGGTCGTGACGTGCACGGCTCTGATCAGCTCGTCGGGACGCAGCGCGCTGCGTTTGACGCCGACGTAGAACTCCTCCGCGGGGATCATCCGCACGCCGCCGTCGCGTGAGGCGACCTCGACGAGCGCTCCCCCCGCCAGCAGCGGCGGGTGGCTGTCGCCCGCGGGCGAGGCGGCCCCCAGGTTGCCGCCGACGGTGCCCCGGTTGCGGATCTGCGGCGAGCCGACCGTCCGCGACGCCTGCGCCAGGCCGGGCAGCGCCGCTCCCAGTTCGTCGACGACCCGCGCGTACGTCACCCCGGCGCCCACCCGGTGGACCCCGTCGTGCTCGCTCCACTGCGACAGTTCCGCGATCCCGGTGAGGTCGAGCAGCGCTGGTGGCCTGCGCACGTCGAAGTTGATCTCCACCATGACGTCCGTGCCGCCCTGGATGGGTACGGCCTCCGGCTGCTCCGCCTTCGCGGCCAGTGCCTGCGCCCAGGTCGTGGGCCGTAGGAACTCCATCGTCACTCCCAGGCGAATCCGGCGTCCGGCGCGTCCTCGCGCAGCACGCTGCCCTCGATCAGCCCGTAGGGGCGATCGGCGGCGTAGTAGACCTCGTTGTCGTTGTCGAGGCCGAACGGGGCGAGGTCCACGAGGAAGTGGTGCCGGTTCGGCATCGCGAACCTGATCTCGCAGAGGCCGGGGCCGCCGGTCAGGGCGCGCTCGCCCATGGCGTACAGGGTCTGCTGGAGGGACAGGCTGTGGGTGCCGGCGAAGGCGTCGAGCAGGTCCTGCCGTACGCGGGCGTGGGAGGGGCCGTAGTCGGCGGGGGGCCGCGCGTGCCGCCAGCGGGCCGTGACGGCGGTGGCGAGCACCCGGTCGGTGGTCGGCCGCAGCGTCGTGTACCCGTCCTGGAGGAAGCCGTGGAACTCGGAGCCGGTCGAGTTCAGCACCACGAGGTCCTTCAGGCCGGACACGACGGTGCTGCGGCCGTCGCGGTCGTGGTGGACCAGGCAGGTGCGCACCTCGGTGCCGTCGCGGACGAACGAGTGGCCGCGCTCGGGCAGGCGCCGCCACAGGTACTCCTCGATCTCCACGCGGGCGTGATGGATGGTCGGCTGGGTGTCGACGAAGTGGGCGGCCAGCAGGAGCGCGAAGTCCTCGATCTGGCGCAGGCCGTGCTTCTTGGCGAAGGCGTAGACGGTGTTCTTCTGCGTGTCGGTCGGCAGCACGGCCGCGTTGTCGCCGGTGAGGTGGACCTGCTCCATCTCACCGGACAGCGAGGTGCTGACGTTGACGTCCTTCAGGTGGTGGACGTCGCCGTCCCTCACGACGCGCACGAGCCGCGTCTCCGCCTTCCCGTAGCGGTTCGGACCGAGAACGACCTGCATCTAGCTCCCTCGGTAGGTGGAGTAGGCGAACGGGCTGATCAGCAGGGGCACGTGGTAATGCCGGCCGGGGTCGTCGATGGTGAAGGTGATCGCGACCTCGGGGTAGAAGGCGCTCAGCTCGCCGGTGTCGAACACCAGCCGGTACACGCCGGGGCCGGGGTTCCAGTCCCTGATGCGGCCGTCGGCGTCGGTGCGGCCCTCGGCGACCGGGCGGCCCTCGTGCTCCAGCCGGACGCTCACCCCGGCGGCCGGGCGGCCGGTGGCGGCGTTCAGGACGTGGGTGGAGAAGCTCATGGCGCCACCAGCTTCGCCATCCGCAGCCGGGTGATCTTGGCGAGTTCGTCGCGGACGACGTGGCGTTCGCCGTCCGCGTCGTTGCCGAGGCGGCCGGTGAGGCGTTCGAGCAGTTCGCGGCCGGTGAGGCCGGTGGCGCAGACGAGGTAGACGTGGCCGAAGCGCTCCTCGTAGGCGCGGTTGCCGTCGGCGAGGGCCGCGCGGTCGGCGGTTTCGACGCCCGCCTGCTCCTGGCGCGACCAGCGCTGCGTCGGGCGCTCGCCGATCCTCGGGTGGGCGCCGAGCGCCTCCAGGACGTCGGGCCAGCGCAGGGCGCGCACGGCGGCCTCCGCGCAGGCGGTGAGCGAGTCGAGGTCCCGGTACGGCCGCAGCCGGGCGACGGCCCGCGCGAAGGCGCGCGAGCCGCAGCAGGCCAGCAGCGCGCTCTCGGCGTCCTTCTCGCTGAGCGCGTTGAATTCGGACAGGCCGGCCGGGTTCCGAGGGTTCGGCATGTCAGCAGTACACACACGGGGCTTCGGGGCGGTCCATCCGCAAGAACTCCCAACTGCCCCAGGGGTCGGTCACGACTTTTCGTGTCATGCTCCAAGCCGGGCTTGGAGCAACCCGCACCGGCAGGCGGGGCGGGGCCGACCCCGCCGGGCCTAGACTGGCCGCATCATGAGTGTGAAATCCCTGATCGGCGGGCATGTGTCGGTCGCCGGCGGCCTGGCGACCGGCGGCCTCAAGTTCATGGCCGACATCGACGCCGAGATGATGCAGGTCTTCGTCACCAACCCGCGCGCGTGGGCGCTGACGGCGGGCAGACCGGAAGAGGACGCCAGGCTGGCCGAGTCCGGCGTCGAGTGCTTCATCCATATCCCCTACATCGTCAATTTCGGCTCTCCCAATCCCGACACGCTGGCCAATTCGGTCGAGCTGACCCGCTACACGCTGCGGCGGGCCGTCGAGACCGGCGCCAAGGGCGTGGTCGTGCACACGGGTTCGGCGGTGACCCAGCCGCGCGAGGCGGCGATGGCGCAGTTGCACGAGCACCTGCTGCCGCTGCTGGACGAGATCCCGGACGGCGGCCCCGACCTGCTGCTGGAGCCGATGGCCGGGCAGGGCGCGATGCTGTGCGCGACCGTGCAGGACCTCGAACCGTACCTCGGGGCGCTCGACTGGCACCCGAGGGCGGGTGTGTGCTTCGACACCTGCCACGCGTTCGCGGCCGGTCACGACCTCGCGGCCGAGGGCGGGATGGCGCGGACGCTCGACGACCTGCACCGGATCGCGCCGGGACGGTTGCGGCTGATCCACGCCAACGACTCGAAGGACCCGATGGGGTCCAAGCGGGATCATCACGAGAAGATCGGGCAGGGGCACATCGGGCTGGAGCCGTTCCGGGAGCTGTTCCGGCATCCGGAGAGCGCGGGCGTCCCGGTGTGCATCGAGACGCCGGGCAAGATCCCCGACTACCGCACGGACATCGGCCGCCTCAAGTCCCTGCGCGACGCGCTCTGAACCACTCTCTGTCACGGCCCGGCCCCGCCCACCCCCCTCCCCCGCACGCCGCCAGGGCCTCAACGGCGCCACTCCCCGCTCCCCCGTCCCGCCGCCACGACGTCCGGTCACGCCTCTGACGGCGCCCGGGGGCCACGGTCGTCCTGGCCGCTCTTCTGGAGCGGGTGCCGCACTGCCGGGGGCACCACTGTGATGGACGTCGGAAAACCTTCGGGCCGTCTCCATCCGAAGACGGTTGAGGATTCGCGTTGACGCCCCAGGACGAAAGTTGAGTTGCGAGCTGTTCGGTGGCTTCGCCGGGTCGCACCCTGCTTTCCGAGGCGGATCGGATTACTGCCGGTGTCAAGGTCATGCAGTGAAGGCAAGCCCCTGAGAAACAACCAAGGGGGAATCGTTGTCCCTCTTAATTCTGCGACTGTATGTCATTTCAGGAATAAAGAATTCTCTCTGTGCGGCGACCCCGAGGGCCTCGGCGATTTCCAACGTCGTCAGCCTTCAACCGGGCCAGGCGCGGATGCAGACCTCGGCGTCGTGGAGAAGACCGGGCAGCAGCGAACCGACTTCCGTCCTCCGGTGTGTGCTGTTGTGCCACAGACGCCAGGCGGAATCCACCCGGGCCTTGAGAGCTTCCGGGGTGACCGGAGCCAGAGACGGCGTCGAAGGGAGGGAAGCACCGTGGAGGGCCGCCCGGATCTCGGACACGGCCGGGTGCGACCGCTTCCCGATGGCGTCGGCAGGGATGCTGACCGGATCACCCGTGAGGCTGGACAGATCGGACAGACGTAGCGCTTGGGCGAGACGTACCAATGCGTGAGGGAATGAATGGGACGCCGACCGGACTCGATCTTCCAGAGCCAGGCAGGAGACATCCCGACAGGGCCGGCGAGTACGGGGCGACTCATCCCTTTGCGTTCGCGAATAGGGCGGACGCGATCACCGGCCGGAAGACCTGACGGGAATTCGGGTGTAAGGCTCATCTGACACCGCCGCGGGAATGGGGAATGTCAGTCAGCAGGGTACGCCCGCCGTCCTCGTGACGGCCGAGACGAGCGCGATGAAAGCCACGCGGCGGGGTCATCGGTTCGTGCGCCACGCCGACGACGGCCGGGTCTTCGCGCGACGCGAACGAGCGGGTGTTCGGGTCGATCCCAGCGCGCTGCGGCGGCCGAAGGGCCGGCTCCGGGGGCCGACCAGCCGAAGGTGGAGCGTGTCGACGGTCTGCGGACTTGAGCGCGACCTCCGCTTCGACGTCGTGCTCAGCCGTTCAGATGAAGAACGGGTCGATCCTCACAGCACGGATCGTCAGGAGCGCCGAAGAGAACCGCGACGGGTCCGGCGCCCGCCGCATCCGGGTCAGGCTCGGATTCTCCCGGTCCCGGGTGGCCACCTGCCCGGATGTGCTCGTCATCGGGGAGACCAGGAGGACCTGCCGGTGTCCGCCCAGTTCCTACTCCTCGCCCTCGAACGGCACCACGTTCTGGATCATGCGTCCACGCTGAAGGGTGGACCGAGTGAACGGCTCGCCGGAAGCCATGGCGACGCGGTGTGTCAGTTTGCTCACAGCGGCTTCTCGTGGGCCCTTCAAGGCCGGACAATGACATTTCTCGATCATGTGGAGCCGTTCCGTGTAGAGGTTGATCTGTCGCAAGATGTCGGCGGCTCCACACCCGTTTCGGCCACTGTGATACTCGAATTCGATCTGCCCGGATCTCTTTCGTCGAGAACATCTCCGACGCCGTCCAAAGCCCGAAGAAGGTCGCGATCCCCGGCTACTAGATATACGAATGCAGTACCCATTATTATGGAAATATCGGCAACAAAAGTGCCACGTTAGGGGAATGGTGAAAGGCTGGGGGGACGGTTGGAAGCCCAGATACTCGGGCCGCTGAGTATCAGCGACGGCCATCGAACGATTCCCGTGAACTCCGGCCGTCAGCGCGCGCTACTGGCCGCACTCTTGGCAAAACCGAACCAACCTCTGTCGGTGGAACACCTGATCGAGGTCCTCTGGGGCAGGTATCCCCCGGACAACGCCAGAGTAGCTCTGCGTACCTATGTGATGCGGCTGCGTCAGGCGCTGGGCGACGAACTGGGCGGCAGGATCGTGACCCGGCCGCAGGGCTACCAGCTCAGAGCCGAGGTGCATGAGGTAGACCTGCTGATGTTTCAACGGCACGCGATGAGCGCGAGGTCCGCCGTACGGGAGGGCGACTGGAGGGCGGCCGCAGGAGAGCTGCAGCGAGCGCTTGGGCTTTGGTCCGGCGAGCCTTTCACCGAGGTGCCGTCCGCAAGCCTTCGGGAACGCGAGCTGCCCCACCTTGAGCAACTTCATCAGCGGACTCTGGAGCTGCACTACGAGACCCAGCTCGCACTCGGGCATCACGATGACATCGTGTTGGAGCTCGAACGAGCTGTCGAGTCACATCCGTTCCGTGAGCGGTTCTGGGCTCAGCTGATGACGGCCCTCTACCGCAGCAGGCGTAAGAGCGACGCTCTCGCCGCCTTCCAGAGGATTCGCCGCGAGCTCGTCAAGGAGCTGGGCAGCGAGCCGGGGCTCGAACTGCAGCAACTGCATCTGGCGATACTCAAGAACGACGAAACCCTGGTCGCGCCGCAAACCAGTGAAGAACCAGAAGTCCGACAGCAGGTGACCGAGTCGCCCGCGATGGTGCCCCGGCAACTGCCCGCAGCCCCGTATCACTTCACCGGACGGGTCGACGGGCTGAGAGTACTCAACCGAGTGCTGAGTCAGACCCAGCGAGAGGACAGGACGGCTGCCTCCGTCGTGGTGATCGGCGGCATCGGGGGCATCGGCAAGACTGCTTTGGCCGTGCACTGGGCACATCAGGTGGCAGATCTGTTCCCTGACGGCCAGCTCTTCCTCAACCTCCGAGGCTTCGAGACCTCGGACAACCCGATCGAGCCGGAGACCGCGCTCCGGTCCCTGCTCAACGCGCTCCGCGTTCCGGTAAGTCAGATCCCGGCCCAGTTGGAGGCGCAGGCGGCCCTGTTCCGAAGTGCGCTCGCCGACAAACGGGTGCTGTTGATTCTCGACAACGTCAGGGACACCGAGCAGGTACTTCCCCTGATCCCGGCTTCGCCTGGCTGCCTGACCGTCATTTCCAGCCGCAACCAACTGACCGGTCTCCTGGTCAGCACCGGCGCCCAGTCGATCAGGTTGGGGCCGTTGCGGATGGACGAGACGGCCAAGCTGATCGAGGAATTCGTCGGGGACGAGCGGGTCAGGGCCGAGCCCGAGGCGGTATCCACGATGGTCGCGATGTCGGAGTGCATTCCGCTCGCGGCCAGCATCCTGGCCTCGATGACCCTCAGCCAGCCGTCGTTGCGACTCGCGGACTTCGTGGAGATGTTCAAGGAAACGCTGAGCCCGCTGGACCGGCTGGAAACCGGCGACACCGCGACCAGCATGCGGTCCCTGCTCCACGGCTCCTACCGGCACCTGACCGACGATGGACGCAGGCTGTTGCGCTTCTTCGGCCTCCATCACGGAAATCAGGTGACCACCGCGGCGGCGGCCACTCTCGCCGGGATGTCCCTGGCGAACACGCAGAAGGCTCTCACCAACCTCGCGAGAAACCACCTGGTGGAGAATGTGAGGCCGGGGCAGTACTCGATGCACGACCTGGTCCGCAGCTTCGCCGCGGAGGTCGTGAACCAGGAGGAGCTTGAGGCCGACCGGCGGTTGGCCTCCAACCGGGTGCTGGATTACTACCTCCACAACGTTCACAGAGCTGTGGGACTGGTCATGCCCACCCGCCGCCTCACCCCGCTGCCCACCCTGCAGCGCGGAGTGCTCACGACCCATTTCCAGACGGTGGCCGAGGCTGGAGCTTGGTTCGAGGACAACCGGGGCTCGATCATCGCAGCGCTTCTCAAGGCACAGGACGACGGTTTTCCCAACCACACGTGGCGAATCGTCGAGGGGCTCGCTCCCTT
Organism: Nonomuraea longicatena; assembly: GCF_039525605.1. Lineage (NCBI taxonomy): Bacteria > Bacillati > Actinomycetota > Actinomycetes > Streptosporangiales > Streptosporangiaceae > Nonomuraea > Nonomuraea longicatena. The sequence goes on from NZ_BAAAHQ010000017.1 coordinate 91,827, forward strand.
CCTGGAACGGCTCGGCCACTGGCACGACTGGTATCGGGTGGCCAAGAACACGGTCGATGCGACATGTGCCCTCGCCGATCCGTACGCCGAGGCCATCGCTCGGCTGGAGTTCGGGAGTGCCACAGACTTGCTGGATCCCGCAGGCGAAGGCGCCGAGCCGGAACTGGTCCGCGCGCTCGCCCTGTTCGAAGAGATCGGCGACATCGGCGGACAGGCCAGGACCCATCACCGTCTCAGCCTCTACAGCGGCAGGCGTCACCGGAAGCACGAGTGCCAGCACCACGCCGAGCGGGCATTCGACCTGCACACCAAGGATGACAACCCGGTCGGGCAGGCCGAGGCGCGCAACGCGTTGGGTTGGTACTTCGCATCGGTCGGCGAGTACGACACGGCTGTGTCGGCCTGCCGCGAGGCGCTGACCCTCAATCGCGAGTGCGGAAACCTGGCCGGCGAGGCCGACGTGTGGGACAGCCTCGCCTACGCGTACCAGAGCAGCGGCGACCTTGACGCGGCCGAGGAATGCTACCGGCAGGTGATTCCCATGGACGAGCAACTTCCCCGGCTTGGGCACCGCTACAACCAGGCCGAGACCTTGAGCAGGTACGGCGACCTCAGACAAGAACTCGGGGACACAGCCGGGGCGCTGCGGCTCTGGCGCAGGGCCCAGGAACTCCTGGAGGAACTCAACCACCCGTTGCGCGATGCGGTTCAGCAGAAGATGCTCGGCCAGTGAACGTCACCTGTTCCTGCCGATGGCATACCAGGCGGGGACGAGGGCCAGCACGGAGATCGCGCCCATGATGATCCAGGCAGGCTTGCCGAGGTTGCTCCAAAGGACGACGCCGGCAGCGGGCCCGACAGCGGTTCCGATACCGAACATCGCGTGGGTGGCCCCCTGATAGCGCCCGCTGCTCTCAGGAGGGGCGGCGAGGGCGGGGTAGGCGAACATCGACGGCCCCTGGATGATCTCGGCGAGTGTCCAGAGCAGGGTGCCGATGACGAACACCGCCAGTCCACCGGGCAGCGCGTACGCGGCCATACCGGCGCCCAGCAAGAAGAAGCCGACTGTCACCACCCATCGCATCCGCCACGTCTGGACGATCTTGGTCATCAGCAGCTCGAAGCAGATCACGATCGCACCGTTGATCGCGAGCATGACTCCGTACCAGAAGGTGTCGAAGCCCGCCTCGCGGATGGCGAGCGGAAGGGTGCTCATGTACTGGATGTACACCGCAGAGTTGAGCATCACAGCGATCAGGAAGGCGACGAAGCGGCGGTCGCGCAGGACCACCCCGTACCCACCTCCATGGTTGACGGGGGTGGCGGCTGATGCGACGGGTTTGCGCGGCAAGGCCACCAGGACGACCACGGCGTAACAGAGCGCGGCGGCCGCCTCACCGTAGAACAGCAGATCATAGGAGACCGCGGCCAGGGCCGTTCCGAGCAGCGGAGCGGCGGTGGTGCCCAGGTTGAGCGCCAGCCGGTACATCGCGGTGATCATCACCTGCCGGTCGCCCGAGGTCAGCGCGGCGATGTACGAGGAGGCCGCCGGCCGGTAGACCTGGCTGATCGTCCCGACCAGAGCCACCGCCGCCAGCAGTCCCGGGTACCAGCGGATGTGCAGCACGGCGACGAGGAGTACGGCGGTTCCCACCATTCCCAGAACGATGGTCATCCGGGCGCCGATGCGGTCGGCCAGTGTGCCGCCGATCAGCACGCCCAGAACGGAGCCCGCACCGTAGACGCCTAGCGCGATCCCTCCTTGGACTCCGGTGAAACCACGGGTGGTCATGAAGAGGATGAGGAAGACCTGGACGAACGAACCCAGCTTGTTGACCAGCACACCGAAGAGGAGCGCCTTCACGGCGAACGGCGACTCGGTGAAGGTCGCGAGTACACCTACTTTCCCCGCGTGGGTGGTCACCGGGCCTCTGTCCTTTCCCTGATCTGTAATGCTTTGGCCGCCTGGTCGAGGGCGGCCACGCACTCTTGCCCGGTCGGGGCGACCGCGGTGGCGTACGCGATCCGGCCCATCAGCAGGCCGCGCGGTGGCGGGGAGACGGTGTCGCCCGGCATGACGACGGCGACTGCTCGGTCGATTTCGGCCGGCAGCGCCGCAGCGTCGAACTTCACGCTGTCGATAACGGTGTCGTCATGCTCGGGATAGAAGAACCGGACCGCCGCCACCAGGTCGCGTTGCACGTCGAGCACCGGCTCGACGCCACTGGCCAGCGCGGCGATGACCAGGCCAGGGTCGATGCCTGAGGCGACCATCCCAAGGTAGGGGATCATGTCACCCCCGAGCCGGGCGTTCACCTCGATGACCTTCGGGATCGGGTCGAGTTTCAGCTCGGCGTGAGTCCAGCCGTGGGTGAAGCCGAGCGCAGTGTGGGTGTCCTGGAGAAGGGCGAGGAAGGCGGGGTCTTGCAGCAGCGGGTCATGGTTCGTGACCACATGGCCGGTCTCCTCGAAGTAGGGCGGGTAGCCGGTTTGTTTACGGCCGACGAACAGCGGTGTCACGCGCCCGCCGACGACCACGGAGTCCACACTCACTTCGGGTCCGGCGAGATACTCCTCAACCAGAACTGACTGGTCGAACTCGGGCATATGTGCCACGGTTGCCTGGTCCGCGAAGGCGAAGGATTCGGCCATCTTCTCGGCAGAGCGCACCAGCGACACGCCATAACTGGCCGCTGCGGCCCGGGGCTTGACCACCACGGGATAGCCGATGTTCTCGGCTGCGGCCATGGCCTCTTCGAGGGTCCCGGCCAGAGCGAACTCCGGCTGTGCGAGCCCGGCCAAGGCGAGGGCGGAGCGGCCCTGGTGTTTGTCGCGGCAGCGCCACACCGCCTCGGCAGGAGTATGTGGCAGGCCGAGTCTCTCTGCGACGCACGCTGCCTGGTGGACCCGGGACTCGTCCCAGCAGATCACGCCGCTGACCGGCTCACGCGCATTCAACTCGGCGGCCGCCACTGCGAGTGTGTCGGTGTCGGTCGCCGTGACGACGGTGCTGCCGACCAGGTAGGGGTCTTCCCAGGTGGTCGGGGTCAGGGTGAACAAGTGGATCCGGTAGCGGGTACCGATGCTCGCCAGTAGGTACTCACGGTAATTCTGCAGGCCCGTCACGATCAGGATGAGCAGGGGCCGTTCTCCTTGGGCGTGAATGACGACTCTCCAGGGGACGATCGGCTGCTAAGTGAGTAATCATCCCGTGGCATCCGTATCACGCAGGTATCACCGGTGGTCGTCGGTAGCGGCCGGTCCTGCTGTCCAGGTGAAGCGGAGCCGCCGCCGTCCTGTGCTGATCTGGTGCGCCATCTGCGCGATACTGCTGCGCTACTCCACAGAGGGATGTTTGTTCACCCGGCAAAGATTCAGGACGGATGGACAGTGATCCTCACGGGTACCGAGATTGAGCGGGAATGGGCGAACGGTCGTATCACCATCGACCCCTTCACTCCCGAGCAGGTGAATCCGAACAGCTACAACTTCCGGCTCGGTCGGACGCTATACGTCTATCGGGACATGCCGTTGGATGCTCGGCACGGCAACGAGTGCGACGAGATCGAGATTCCCGACGAAGGATATGTCCTTGAGCCTGGTCGGCTGTATCTTGCGCACACGATCGAGGTCCTGGGCAGCGAGCATTATGCACCGACCTTCGCCGCCCGCTCATCGGTGGCAAGGCTAGGGCTGTTCATCAACCTGTCGGCGAGTCTGGGCGACATCGGGTACAAGGGCCAATGGACGCTCCAGCTCTACTCCATGAACGCGGTCCGGGTCTATCCGGGCATCAACATCGGTCAGATGATGTGGTGGCGGCCGCAGGGAGACATCGAACTCTACGACGGTAAGTACCAGGGCGCGACCGGCCCCCGCAGCAGCGACATCCACAAGGACTTCCACAAGCAGTTCGCCCGGCAGCGCTTCCTCGGCCTGGGGGCGAGCGTCGACCCCGCCAGGACAGGACCGAAGTTCGCCGCTCTGGCGGCGAACAGTCGCCGCTTCCGAGTCCCCGACGCGTTCTGCGTCTCGGCCGAGGAGTTCGACGGAGCGCTCAGTGACGACCAGCGCCGCGGGCTGGCCGCAGCGTTCAATGACCTTCGAGCCACAGTGGGAGCATTCCTCACGGACTCCCTGATGGACATCCACAAGATCGTTTCCGGGGTGCACCTGAGCGAACAGGCCCGGCAGCTGCTGGCAACCCGGATCGCCGACATGTTCGGCGACGACGAGAGCGTCGAGTTCGCCGTCCGCTCCTCCGGCCTCGACGAGGACACCGCCGGCTCAAGCCTGGCCGGGATCCATACCACGGTCCTGGGTGTACAGGGCGTCGATGCGGTGGCCCAGGCGGTCGAGCAATGCTGGCGCTCCTACTACGAGGCCTCGGCTGTGGCGGCCCGGATCCGCGCGGGCGACTTCTCCCATACCCCCAGGCTGGCCGTCATCGTCCAGAGGATGATCCGGCCTGAGCTGGCCGGGGTCGCCTTCTCCGACCCCGAGGACGGGGTCGTGATCGAATACGTCGAAGGCTTGGCCGACTCCCTGGTCGCCGGGGTCGCCGTGCCGATCCTCGCCAAATCGGCTGAGCTCACCGGTGATGTCCCTGCGCTGGCCGAGGTCGTACGCCTGGTACAGGCGCTCCGCGCGGCCGAGGGCCATGACGTGGACGTCGAGTGGGCCGCCGACGTCGACGGGGTGCACCTCATCCAGGTCCGGCCGCAGACCACCGCGTCCCAGCAGAGTACTTGCCATGACGAGCCGGTCGCCGATGCCTACCGGCTCTACTTCGACGAGATACCCGCCTCCGTCGATCTCGGTGAGGTCGCCGCGATCTATGGCGGCTATGCGGCCAAGCGCGGGCCGGCGCACAGGCTGGCCGTCGAACGCGGAGTCGGTGTCGGCCACGGCTGGGTCGTCCGCTTCAACGGGCGTGGCCTGTGCGCGGCGGAGACCGTCGGTCGACTGCGTGAGGTCATCGACGAGGGTTGCGCCGACGAGTGCGTACTGGACTTCGGTGACACCCTCCGGCAGATCGTGGTGCACAAGGCGGAACTTCTCGGCCGACTCGCCGAAACCACCGGAGCAGGACCGGACTCCACCCGGCTGCACACAGTGATCGTTCGGGACTATCTTCGGGGCGATCTGGGAATCATCTCCAGGCGCGTCGGCGACGACTTCATCGTCGAGTACACCCCTGAGGGCCTCATGGCACTCAATCGCGGCACCTCGGGGGCTGCGGCGGTGATGATACGTGACGGACAGATCGACCCGGCCGACAGCCCGATCAACGCCCATGTAGGCGAACTCGCCGAGTTCACCGGAGCAATGAGTGACCGGTACGGACCGATGACTCTTGAGTGGGTGCGACAGTCGGGGAAGTTGTTCTTCGTCGATTACTCGCTGCTGGGCGGGGATGCCCTGAACTCCGCCGACGCGCGGGTGATCTCGGCGGGAACCGCCGCTGGGCCGCTGCTCGACCTGGACGAAGACGAAGTGCTCAGCCGGTTGTCGATCGGGCCGGCAGTCAGTGTCGACAGGTCGCAGGACCTGTCCGGCCACGAAGGGCTCGCGGAGATCATCGCGCGGGTCCGGGCCTGCTCGGAACCACCGATCGTCCGGGCCTCTCGCCCGTACGCCGTGCTCTCGGTCCTCATCGGTGACGTCGCAGGGTTCGTCTTCGATCAGGGCTCCACCCTTGGCCACCTGGCCATCCTGCTGCGGGAGGCCCGCCTGCCGGCGGTGGCGGCCCAGGGCCTGCCCAGCGAAGGACATGCGGTAATCAGCAGTGGGACCGTCACCGTGACGGCCGGAAGGTGACTGAACGTGACAGACAACAACGGCTGGCTGGTCCTGGGCGGGTTGCACGTCCTCAACGGAACGGCTCCGCTGCGCGCGGACGAGCCGCTCATCCTGATTCCGCTGGAACTGCAGTCCCCGGGCAACACCCTCGTGCTGCGCTGGTCCGACCTCGGCCCGGTCGAGCTGATCGCCGGTGACCGCCGGGTCGGATCCGAGGGGGTCGCCCTGTTCCCCGGCATGCGGCCGAGCCAGGAGGTCCGGAGCCTGCTGGGAGACGGCCCGATCGTCCCACTGTTCTACCTGAGCGACACCGGCGACGGGCTGCACGTGTACTCCCAGATCCGATTCCTTGAGGAGGATGCGTGCTTCATCCGGATCACCCCGAGTCCGCTGGCCGGACCCGCCGATTCGCTGCGCTGGCTGCCCGAGGCGGCCCGGCTCCACAGCGAGCAGGCGCTGTTCCTCAACAACCACCAGCGGTACTACCGCAAGTACTTCGCCGGCCGAGAGCTGGAGTACAAGTACACACTCACTCCCCCCGTGGACATCTGGACCGCCAACCTGGACCTCTATCGGAGCCTGCTGGCGGGCGACCTGCCCGGCTACGTCATGGAGTACCGCGATGAGTTCCAGGCGTGGGACTACCTGAACCACCTGTACGAGATCACCGCGCCTGCGGCAGAAGTGGGGTACGTCTCCTTCATCCCCACTACCGACGGCAAGCACCTGGTCAAGCGCAAGTGGTACGCCGAGGACTCCTTCGAGCGCAGGGAGAGCCACACCTACGGTGTCGAGGTCGAGCACTTCGGCGCCTACGTCACCGACGTGCTGGGCGTCGAGGCGGTCCGGCTCCCCTCCTTCCGTCGGGTCCGTTACGACGTCAACTTCGAGTCCGTGACCACCGGACACGTGTACGGGATCTTCTTCGACCACTGCAGCCTGGTGGACGCCCCCGACGTCGTCCTGCACCAGTGCGAACTGGAGTACCTGCGCAGCCGTACCGTGATCGCCGCAGACGAGACCGCCGTCCTGGATGAGATCGCGGAGATCGCACAGTGGCTGGAAGGGTTCCTTCGAGCCCGCGGCCTGAACGACCAGCGCGGCTTCTACTCGAAGCGGACCTTCCTGAAGGAATCCGTGTCCGCCCGCCCCGAGCTGGCCCTGGCGGTGCGTTGAGGTGAGCACGATCCTGCTCGACCTGGAAGGAACGCTCTACGCCGCGGGTGAGCCCATCCCGGGCGCGACGGCAGCGGTCGCCGCGCTGCGTGAGCAAGGCCACGTACTGCGCTTCCTGACCAACACCGACTCCAAACCTCTGGCCCGAGTCGCCGCAGACCTGGAGGGCTTCGGGCTGAAGATCCGGCAGGAGGAGCTGTTCACACCGGTCGTCGCGGCTCAACGGCTGCTCAATGCGGCTGGAGGGAACGCCTATCCAGTCGTCGCCGAGGCTCTGCGCGCCGAGTTCACAGCCGTGGCCGGCGCTCCCTTCACGCATGTGCTGGTGGGGGACTGCCGCGACACCCTGGACTACAGCCTTCTCGACGGAGCGTTCCGCGCGCTCCGCGCGGGAGCGCAGTTGGTGGCGCTGCAGCGCGGCCGCTACTTCAAGCGCGCAGACGGCGATCACCTCGACACCGGGGCGATCGTCGCCGCGCTGGAGTACGCCGCAGGCTGCCGGGCCGTCGTCGTCGGCAAGCCGTCGGCCGATTTCTTCACTCTGGCCGCCGATTCGGCCGGGAGTCCGGTCTCCGGCTGCTTCGTCGTCGGAGACGACGCCACCACCGACATCGCCGGAGGCCACGCCGCCGGGGCTGTCACAGTCCAGGTACGGACGGGGAAGTTCGCCGATCAACAGGCCGAAGGGTTGACCGGCGATGCCTCGTACACCATCGACTCGATCGTGGACCTGCCCGATCTGTTGGCCGGGCCGCGATGACGGTCTACTGGGTGGTCTGGGATGCCGCAGCGGCCTGGATCGTCGACCGGCTGGCGGCCGAGGGGTCGCTGCCGGCGGTACGGAGGCTGCGGGCGACGGGGAGCTTCGCCGCTGCGAGGCCACCGCGCCCCAACTGTCAGACCCCACCCTCCCTCGCGACTCTCTTCACGGGGACAGGGACGGAGCGGCACGGTGTGACCGGCTTTCCCGTTCCGGACCGGGACGGGCCGGTCACCGGGATGAGCTCGGGTTTCGGGCCCGAATTCCCGCTGGTGCCGCCGGTCTGGGCGGAGCTCGGCCTGCGGGCTGCCTTCGTGCACGTCCCATGGGTGTTCGACGCTGACAGTGCCGTGGCACCTTGGGTCGACGCCGCTGTCGAGGCCTTCAGCAGGCGAATCGCCCGCCCTGGCCATCTGCGGGTGCCCGCCGGAGCAAAGGTGCGATGGCAGGGGCACACGATCGAAGCCGTACCGGGCGGACTGCTGTTCGACGGCCGACCGGTGCATCCGGCCGAGGGTTGGGTCGAGCGCCGGTTCTCGGACGGTCTCGGCACCTGGATTCGTTGTCTGGAGCAGCCGGGCGGCGATCGGTTGTTCGCCCATACCGGCCTCTACCACGCCCGTTTCGCGGGAGCGGACCCGGCTCTGGTCGAGGCGATGCGCACCGCTCCGGTCTTCGCCGGGGAGAGTCTCGGTCCCTCCTACCGGACTGGGGCGTTCGGTCCCCGTCTGGTCGAAGGGGGCGATGGAGCCGCGGAGGAGGTCTTTCTCTCTGCGGTCCAGTGCGCGGCGCGGGCGTTCATCGGCGCGGCAGAGCGGACGCTGGCCGGCCATGAAGCCGATCTCGTCGTTCTCTATCTTCCGATCACCGACGATGTCGGGCACGAGTTCATCGGCTGGTGCGACGAGCGCAGCGGGGTGTTCCGCCCCGAAAGCGCCCCTGTCCTGTGGGAGCTCGTGCGCCGGGTCTACGGCTGGGCCGATCAGTTCCTCGGGCGGGTACTGGACCGAGCCGGCCAGAACGACACCGTGATCCTGACCGCCGACCACGGCATCGTGGGGTGCGCGAAACTGGTCCACCTCAACGAGCCCCTGATCGAGGCGGGACTGGCCGTGTGGGACACGGCGGGTGCCCTGGACCCGGCCCGGTCCAGCGTGGTCTACCACCCCGCCAACAACGGCTCGCTCTGCGTCAACACCCTGGACCGCCCTCACGGGGTCGTCCCACCGCAAGAGGCCGGACCTGCCATGGCCCGGGCGATGGCCGTACTCCGGGAGGTGATCGACCCCGACTCCGGTCGGCCGGTCGTCGCCCGGTTCCTGGACCGGGATGGCGTGCCGCTGCCGGACGGAGCCGTTCCTTCGGTCGTGTTCGTCGAGTTGCACCACGACTACCAGCCGACCGCCGCGCCGGCCGGGGCCGGTCCTGTGGTACGGCCGGCGAAAAAGCCGGGCGCCCACGTGGTCAACACCGGCGATGACCGGCTACTGGCCACCTTCGCGGTTGCCGGCCCCGGCATCGAGGCCCGCTGTCACCTGGGCGAAGTCGACAACACGTTCGCGGCCCAGCTGGTGCGGCGGCGATTTCTCAGCTCCCTCCAGAAAGTCGACTCATGAATCTCTCCACGACGCGGCTGGCCGAGCAGAGGCACGCCAACGTCACAACCTTCCTGCGGAGCAGGCAGCTGGATCCGGCGGCGCTCGGCGCGCTCATGACCGAGCGGGTCGGCCCCGGACAGCTCCTGCTCACCAGCTCGCCGGTGCACGGTCTCGCCAATGCGACCAGCGACCTGGACTTCATCCGAATCCAGGACGAACCCCTGGAAGGTGCCCGGATCTCCACCAAGATCTTCGAGTGGGGTGAACATCTGGAGGTCGTCTCATTCTCCGCCGCGGAGCTGGCCGCCAACCTCAAGAACCTCGCAGACCTGGCCATTCGTCGCCCAGAAGAGATCGTCAAGGGCTTCCGGAGCTGGGACAAGCATCGGGAACCTCGGCGCAAACAGACCGAGCGCATCATCAACGGCGTGACTCTCGATGGGCAGATGCCCCATGTCGCCGCGCTGCCGGCGCTGGCGACCGTATGGAGCCGGGCGGCACTGCAGAGCTCGATCGAGCAGGCGGTCCATCTCGCCCTGGCCGAAGCCGTCGGCGAGCTGCGCGGCCGGGTCGGCTATGCGATCAACACGCTCCTGTTCCTGATGGACGCGATCCTCTCCCACCACGGCGACGTCTACACCACCCGGAAGTGGTACCTGCTCAGGTGGACCCGGCTCGTCGCGGAGCAGGGCTGGGCGAATGCCTCGTTCGCCGCGCTCGGTGCGGAGGTGGAGCGGCTGCGGGTGGCAGTGGCCTCCACTCTGACCCGGCCCGATGCCCGGATCGCCGCCGACTACCTCGTCTTGGTGAGGGAGGCGGCAGCCCTCACCGCGCAGACCCGTTCGGTCAGTGTCGCCTTCGACCCGGCCGATCGCGCGGACCGGCATGCCTTCCTGCCCGGCGCGGAGCTGCTGCTGACGTCGGACGGTGCCATGCCTGCTTCCGGCCAGGCTCCGGCCGGACCGTACGCCCTCACCGAGTTGGGGGACGTCCCCGGACGCGAAGCCGGAGTGCTGCTGCGCGCCCTACGGGGTGGCGCCTTGGCCCAGCGGATCGACTACACCGGAGGAACGAGCGCGTGAACGCAGCGGACATCCCGGTTTTCCCCCAGGTCAGGGCTGGGCATGCACGACCCGTCGCGGGAGCGGTAGAGGCCTGGATCCAGGCCGCCTGGCTGATGCTGGCCGAGGGCCGCTCCTACATCGAGGACCTCGAGGGCGGGATCGATCAGCCGCAGATGCAGAGTGCCGTCAAGCTGCGACTGCTGGAGCAACTCGTCGACGTGGACAACCGGCTCGCAGGACGAATCCCCGTGGCCGACGCGCACTGCCTCGCGCTCGGCTTGGAATACGGGCTGCAGGAGGTCGCGCAAGCCACCGGGACCGACCTCATCGAGATCTTCGCCCTGGCGGAGGAGTTCGGCGGCCCCGGCTCCCATGACGAGATCTTCGTGTTCTGGGAGCGGCTGCTTGAGGCCTTCCCCGGCGAGCTGCCCGACCGGCTGATCGCGCAGGGACAGCGCGACATGCTGGTGACCCTGCGTTCTTGGGCTGCGCTCTCCCGTGCGGCCGGTCTTGACATCGGCTTCCTCACTCCGTTCATGAAGGAGGCTTGATGCCTGAGATTTCCGCTACGGCCTTCGTTCCCGCGCCGGCGGCCGAACTCCGCCAGATCGTACGGGAGGGCACCGGCCTGCCGACGCTCGCGCCTCATGTGCTCGAAGTCGAGCCGCAATCGGACGGGAGCACCCGTTGGAGCGTCCTGCTCAACGGAAGCCGGGTGGGCTGGACTCAGCGGGAGGCCACTGGCTCAGACCAACGGCTGGTCTTCGCACAGACCCAGGGCGACTTCGACTCGTTGGCCGTGACCTGGACGTTCGCCCCGGACTGCACCGGCACCTTGGTCGGACTGAGCATCGCCTTTCACCTCGGGATCGACGGGCTGGCCCCGCTGCTGGACCCCATCTGGGCGCAGTCGCTCCGCGCTCACGCAGACCTCCTGCTGTCCGCCCTCGCCCCTGCCAAGGAAACCCCATGACCATGGTTGACCTCGACTTCCTGAACACCGTGATCCGGTTCGAGATCTCACCCGACGCCGAACCCGCCTTCGAGCCGATCCGCCGCTTCTTCCGGCATCTGCTGGTGCCGCTCTCGGACCGGTCCGCCACGTTCACGATCAAGGTGGATGCGTACGAACCCGAAGCTGACGTCGACCAGCGGATCTGGGACACCGAGCAGTCTGTGATCCGCCGCAGCAGCGCGGCGGAGTTCAACTTCGACGCCCATGTGGTGGAGGAGGGCGAGCGCCGCCGCTACGTCAACCGCACCACTGTGGTGGACGTCCCGAAGGACGCCCGGTCGGACGGGCTGTTCCGGCTGCGGATCACTGCGGGCTCCGCCATCCAGGTCATCGACTTCGTGCGTGATCTGATCATCCGGAACGAAGAGGACCTCGGCACCGTGGTTCTGCATGCCTCCGGGCTGGTCCGAGGCGGTGAAGCCCTGATCATTGCCGGGGCGAAGGGCGCGGGCAAGACGACGACCATGCTGTCGGCGCTGCGCCGTCCCGGCTGGTCGTACTTCACCGGTGACAAGGTGTTCTGCCGCCGCGTCGGCGAGACGATCGAGGTCTACCCGTGGCGCGACTACCCGTACGTCGGTGTCGGCACCATCCGAGCCGACGCCCGGCTGGAACGGCTGGTTCGCGAACAGGTGGACCCCGGAATCGACGAGCGGGCCGCGACCGACAAACTGCTCATCGATCCGGACCTCTTCGAGAGCTGGCTGGGGGTTGAGTTCTCGGCACAGCCGCGGCGGCTCGCAGCGATCCTGTTGCCCGAGGTGCGCCCCGGCGAGCCGCTCACCACCTGGCAGCTGCGGTCAGAGGCCGAGCGCTGGGCCCACCTCAACAAGATCGTCGACCGTCAGGTGGACACCACGTTCTTCACCTGGCAGTCCCACCTGGTACCGGACTACTCCGCGTTCTATCGATCACTCGCCGACCTCCGTGAGGTTCTTCCGTCGGTGGCGATGGTCCGACTGCGTGGCACCCTCGATGTGGACCCTGACCGGGTACTGCGTGGCGGAGTCCTTCGGGTCGCCGTGATCGGCCTGGCGGGCAGCGGGAAGTCGACGACCGCGTCCTTGCTGGAGGAGGCAGCGACCGCCGCAGGTCTCAGCCACGCCAGGGTCAAACTGGCGAAACCCTTGTACGACCTGCAGGACTCGGTGTACGTGGCTGCGGGACGGGCAGTGGGCGCCGGAGCGCAGGACCAGGTCCTGATGGAGGACCTGGCCGACAACCTACGCCGGATCAACCCGCGCGCTCTCGTCGATGACTTCACGGTCAGGCTGAATACCGTCGACGCGGACGTGATCGTCAATGACGACCTGCGCGACCCGCAGGTGGACGCCGTCGCCCTACGTGCCCTGGGCTTTCGGGTGGTGAGGGTCCGCTGCGACGAGGACCTGCGGCAGAAGCGACTGGCCGAACGGCGGGACCCGACACGCGCCGATCGCTCGACCCGGCGGCTGGAGGAGATCGAGGCGGACCTGGAGCTGGACAACAGCGGCGATCTGGACGGGCATCGTGCCGCCGTGCGCGACCTCCTGGAGGGCTGGCTGTGATCCTCACCGGGGCGCAGATCCTGGCCGAGGTCGAGGTCGGCCGGATCCACATCGATGACTTCGACGCCGAAAGGCTTGAACCCAACAGCTACGGCTTCCGGCTGGCGGAGGACATCCTGACCTATGAGAAGGAGGTCATCGACTGCTACGAACCGCCGGAGGCGGTGCACACCGTCATGGCCTCGGACGGGATGGTTCTCGAACCCGGCCGGCTCTACCTCGGTAGCACGATGGAGGCGATGGGCAGCCCCCACCACGCGGCCACACTCTACGCCTGCAGATCGGCCTCGACTCTCGGCATCTGGATCCAGTACTCGGCGCCGCTGGGACACAGCGGCGCGGTCTTCCCCTGGACGCTTGAGATCAAGGTTGCCCATCCCGTCCGGGTCTACCCCGGAATGATCATCGGAAAGCTCGCCTTCTGGGCGATGCAGGGTTCGGCGACCGGCTACGACGGCAAGTACACCGGATCTTCCTCGGCTGTGGCGTCCCGGTTCAGCCTCGATATCCGGAGACCGTAGTGAGCATCACCGACGGTGACCTGTTCGGCATCCTGGCGGCGTTGGCGATCCTGCTGGCCTCGGCCAACCTGTTCGCGCGGATGTTCAAACGGTTCCGCCACCCCCCGGTGATCGGGGAGATCCTCGGCGGTCTCCTGCTTGGGCCGACGCTCTTCGGCCTGTTCGCTCCTGAGGCACAGGAGTGGCTGTTTCCCCGGACCGGAGCGGTCGGCGGCGGGATCGGCCTGGTCAGCCAGATCGGCATGCTGCTGCTGATGTTCCTCGCCGGTGCGGAGATGAGGACGGTGTTCTCTCGCCGCGACGGCCGAACGGTCGGCCTGATCGCAGTGGCCGGGATGGTGGTACCACTGGCCGGGGGCGTGCTGTTCACGTGGTCCCTGGACGGCTCCGCACTCATCGGCCCGGCGAACGACAGCACCGCCCTGGGGCTGGTGCTGATGAGCTCACTCGCGGTCACCAGCATTCCCGTGATCGCCCGGATCATGCTCGATCTGGGCATCATGCAAACGGTGTTCGCCCGAGTTGTGCTGTCGGTCGCGGTGCTGGAGGACATCGCGCTGAATGTCCTGCTCGCCATCGCGCTCGGCATGGTGAGTCATGCGAAGCAGGACGCATTCGGTCTGTCCACGGTCTTACACCTTTCCTCCACCACCCAGTTGATCGTTTACCACACGCTCGCCTCGATCGGATTCCTGCTGCTGGTGTACGGGGTCAGCAAGGTACGTCGGCCGACTCTCCGGCTCGTGTCCGACCACGCCGCCGACCAGGTGGCGATCCGGGTCGTGCTCACGCTGGGCGTGGCCGCCTCATGTGTCCTGCTCGGGCTGGCGCCGATGTTCGGTGCGTTCGCGGTCGGACTGCTGACGAACCTGCCCCGCACAGGATCGGAATCCATGACGGCGATCCGCTCCTTCGCCTCCGGGTTCTTCATTCCCATCTACTTCGCGACAGTCGGCCTCAAGCTCGATCTGGTACACGGGTTCGCCTTGTGGTTCACCATCGGGTTCATCCTGCTCGCCTGCGCACTGAAGATCCTCGGGGTCTTCATCGGGGCGCGACTGGCCGGCAGCCCCGCACAGAACGCGATCAACCTGGCGGTCGCGATGAACGCGCGCGGCGGCCCGGGGATCGTCATGGCGACACTCGCCTTCGACGCGGGGATCGTCAGCCAGCAGTTGTTCACCACCCTGGTACTCACCGCGATCGCCACCTCGCTTCTCGCCGGTTCCTGGCTTGAGCGGGCGCTGGCTCGGGGGCAGCTCATGCCCAAGGCCGCAGAGTCCGACCCTGCCCAGGTGTCATCCGCATCGTGACCTGCGAGGTAGAGAGCGTGAAGTACATCTTCGTCACAGGCGGGGTCGTCTCCTCCCTGGGCAAGGGGCTCACCGGCGCGAGCCTTGGGACGTTGTTGGCCGCCAGAGGGGTGCGGGTCACCATGCAGAAGCTCGACCCCTACCTCAACGTCGACCCAGGCACCATGAACCCGCTGCAGCACGGCGAGGTCTTCGTCACCGAGGACGGCGCCGAGGCGGACCTGGACATCGGCCACTATGAACGGTTCCTCGATGTCGACCTCGGCGCGGTCGCCTCCATCACCACGGGAAAGATCTATTCGGAGGTACTCGCACGAGAGAGACGTGGCGGCTACCTGGGGGAGACCGTCCAGGTCATCCCTCATATCACCGACGAGATCAAGGCGAACATCCGGCGGGCGGCGCACGACGTCGACGTCGTCATCACCGAGGTCGGCGGTACCGTCGGTGACATCGAGTCGCTCCCTTTCCTGGAGGCGATCCGGCAATTGCGGCACGAGGCAGGTTCAGGGAACGTCTTCCACCTCCATGTCTCGCTTGTCCCCTTTCTGGGCGCGTCCCAGGAACTGAAGACCAAACCGACCCAGCACTCGGTAGCGGCCCTGCGCAGCCTGGGCATCCGGCCGGACGCGTTGGTACTGAGGGCCGATCGCACCATCCCCGACAAGCTCAAGCAGAAGATCGCCGCAGCCTGCGACGTGGAGACAGATGCGGTGGTCGCCGCCATCGACGCCGCCTCCATCTACGACATCCCCGGTGCGCTGCACGCCGAGGGACTGGACGGTGTCGTCATCGGCAAGCTGGGCCTGGTCACGGGCGAGATCGACTGGACCCGATGGGATGATCTGGTCGGGCGGGTCCACCACCCGCTCCACGAGGTCACCGTCGCCGTGGTCGGCAAGTACGTCGAGCTGCCGGACGCCTATCTCTCGGTCGCCGAGGCGCTGCGGGCCGGCGGCTTCGCACACCAGGCCCGAGTCCGCCTCCACTGGGTGGACGCGGAGTCCTGCCTGCCCAGCCCCAAAACCGTGCTGCACGATGCGGATGCGATCGTCATACCCGGCGGATTCGGTGACCGGGGCGTCGCCGGGAAGATCGCGGCCGTGACATATGCCCGCGAGCAGCAGGTTCCGATGCTGGGTCTCTGCCTCGGCCTGCAATGCGTCGTGATCGAGGCGGCCAGATCGCTGGCAGGAATGCCTGACGCGGACTCCACCGAGTTCCGTCCTGACACCCCGTACCCGGTGATCTCCACGATGGCCGATCAGGTCGCCGCGGTCTCCGGCGAGGCCGACCTGGGCGGTTCCATGCGGCTCGGGGGTTACGTGGCGGTGCTGGCAGAGGGCACGTTGGTCCACGAACTGTATGGGACCACCGTCGTCCGCGAACGCCATCGGCACAGGTACGAGGTGACCAATCAATATCGCGAGGAACTGGCCCAGCGTGCCGGCCTGGTGTTTTCCGGCACCTCCCCCGACGGGGACCTGGTCGAGTTCGTCGAGTATTCCCGCGCGATCCACCCGTTCCTCGTCGCCACCCAGGCACACCCGGAGTTTCGTTCCCGCCCCACCCGGCCGCATCCGCTGTTCTCCGGGCTCATCGGAGCGGCGCTGAACAGGAGGAACCTGTGACCCCACAGCCGGTCGTCGCGATCGTCGACGCGTACTCGACCGCCCGTTTCCTGGCCCCCCTCTTCCACCAGCGGGATTTCAGAACCCTGCATGTTCAAAGCACGCCGGAACCACCCGCGATCTTCGCCTCCCGCTACCGGCCAGATGACTTCTACGAGCACATCGTGCACCACGAAGACCTGGAGGAGACCCTCCGACAGGTCGCCGCGCACGGCCCGCACGCTGTCATCGCCGGGGCGGAGAGCGGCGTCGAGCTCGCGGACCAGCTCAGTGACCGGCTGGGGCTTCGCACCAACGGAGCCGCCCTCAGCTCCGCCCGCCGGGACAAGTACCAGATGGTCGAGACGGTGAAGGCGGCGGGCGTCGCGGCCGCCGAGCAGGTGCGGGCGACCGACGAGCAGACGTTGCTCCACTGGTACGAGAAGGTCGGCGGCAGAGTAGTGATCAAGCCGCTGCGCAGCGCGCTCAACGACGGGGTCTCCTTCTGCGACTCCGCCGACGAGGTGGTCGCGGCCTTCCGGTCACTCGCCGGTTCGTACAGCGCCTTCACCCAGGTGAACGACGGGGTCGTGGCCCAGGAGTACCTGCGCGGCACCGAGTACTACGTCAACTCGGTCAGCATGGACGGGATCCACTACATCTGCGATATCTGGGAGACCCAGCACCTCGACATCAACGGAGTCAAGGATCTGCTCGGCGGGTCCGTACTGATGCCCCGAAGGGGTCCGGAGCAGGACTCGCTCGCCGCATACGCCGCCGAGGTCCTGAACGCTCTGGGGGTGCGCAACGGCGGCGCGCACACAGAGTTGAAGCTCACCCCGGACGGTCCGCGGCTGATCGAGACCGGCATCCGGATCTGCGGCTCCGACCTGCCCGTGCTCACGGGCAAGGCGATCGGTGAGTCGCAACTGGAGTGGACCGTTGACGCATACGTCGACCAGGACCGCTTCAGAGAGAGGGCGATTCGCGACTACGAGATCTCGCGCCACGCCACCTGTATCAACATGATCTCCCCGAAGTCGGGTGTGCTGGCCGCATACCCGCAGATGGCCGAGTTGGAAGCCCTGGAGAGCTTCGACGAGGCCCTGATCCGGACCCAGGCAGGGGACAGGCTGCATCGCTCGATCAACGACATGACCTACCCCATGCTGGTCCATCTGGTCCACGACGTGCCGGGGGTCGTCCAGCGGGACTATCACACGGCCCGTTACCTCGACGGGGAAGGCTTCTATGAAGTCGTCAACTGAGCGGGTCACTCGCATCGCCCACATCAGCGACCTGCACATAGACGCGGACGGGCGCAATGGTGCCCGAGCGTCCCGGGTGGTGGAGTATCTGCGGCGGCGGGCGGAGCACCTGGCGGGGGTGGTCATCACCGGTGACCTGACCGAGGACGGGCTCGACCGCGAATACGAGGCGCTCGCGAAGGTACTGGATCCGCTGTCGGGGGTGCTGCCGGTCTTCGTCTGCCCCGGCAACCACGATGACCGAGTCCTGATCCGCCGGATGCTGCTGAACCAGCCAGGGGGCGGTCCGGTCAACCAGGTGGTCAGGGTCGGCGAGCTCACCGTGCTTCTCTGCGACGCCGTCGTGCCGGGCAGTTCGAAGGGCGAGCTCGGAGCGGTAACGCTCGAATGGCTCGCGGAGGCGTTGCACGGATCCGGGGGGCCGACCGTGGTCGCCTTCCACCAGCCTCCGCTCGCGCTCGGCGTCCCCAACCTGGACGGCTCCCGGCTCGCCGATTCTCAGGCACTCGCCGACGTGCTGGCCGACCACCCCCAGGTGATCGGGATCCTGTGTGGCCATGTCCACACGGCCGTGCGTACCGAGTTCGCCGGGATCCCGTTGATCATGGCGCCCAGCACGGCCTATGCCTGGAAACTCCCGCTGGACCGAGCGGATCCCGATCACGGGGTCACCGAGCCGTTGGTGGTCTTGCACGAATTCCGCGACGACCGCCTGTTCACCTACTTCCAACCATGCCCTGATTACAAGATGGAGCGATTCTGATGGGCGTCATCAAGCGCGACGGGTACGACGAAGCGCTCTTCGAAGATCTGGCGGCGATCAACGACGGCGTTGTCGATGCCACCGAGAGCGCAGTGATCCGGCGGCTCGCCGGAAACTGGCACCGCCGTGCGAGTGTCAAGCGTGACGAACTCCGTTTGGAGGACCTGTACGAGCTGAACCGCCCTGACTATCCGGAGAGCGTCCTTCCGTTCCGCGACCATCCGACCTGGCTCGCCCTCGACCCGGCTCAGCGCAGCGAGGTGCTCGCCTGGGCGATCATCGCCTTCAACCGGAAGACGGTCGTGACAGAGGAGGCGATCGCCAACCCGGCCTTCGGGTTGGTCATCAGCGGGGAGTTCCCCGCCCTGTCCGGTGACGAGTTGGAGACGTGCCTCACCCAGGCGATGGTCGACGAGCAGTACCACACGCTCATGCACATGAACGCGAGTGCCGTCACGCGGAAGCTGCGTGGCAAGCCGTACCCGGACAACGCGCTGCCGCTGCCGCTGCACTCGCGGCGCCACCAGGAGTTGTGGGAAGGGTCTGTCGAGCGCTGGCAGCGCAGCCTGACGACCCTTGCCTTCGCGACCATCGCCGAGATCGGCATCGGCCCGTACCTCGACACGATCGCCGACGACCCCGACATCCAGCCCGTGCACAGTGCCACCGCACGGCTGCACGCCCGTGATGAATACTGCCACTCGGCGATCGCGGCCGAGTTGGCCAAGAAGGTCTATCCGAGCCTCGACCCGGCGCAGCAGCGATTCTTCACCCGCTCGTCCTTCGAGGCCCTGACCGCCTACACGACCGCCGACTACGGCACGTGGGAGCGCATCATGGACCTGGTGGGCATAGCGGAGGGTCGCAGCATGCTGGAGGACTGCAAGAGCCCCGGCCGCAGCCGCCTGTTCAGCGACTTCAGCGGGATTCACTCGCTGTTCTCGGAGATGGGCGTCCTTGAGGAGATCGACTTCGATTGGTCGGTCGTCCAGACCCATCGGTAACCCCGCAGGGCTCTCGCGAGCCGGATATCTCCGCGATTCAGGAGGCTGACCGGCGGACGGAGATCGGCGCGGAGCAAGATGATCGACCCGCGCGAGATTCACCGCGAGAGCCCGAGGCTAGAGCGCCGCCGCCGCCTTCAGAGCCAGGGCCACCACCGCCGCGTCCGAGGGCACGCGTACGTCGCGGCCGGTCAGTTCCCTGAAGCGGGCGAAGCGGTGCTGGATCGTGTTGCGGTGGCAGTACAGGGCGGCGGCCGTGGCGGCGATGGCGCCGTCTCCGTCCAGGTGCACCCGTACGGTCTCCAGCAGACGCTCGCGTTCCACGGCGCCCGCGGCATAGAGGGGGCCGAGGACGCGGGCGGCCAGTTCGGCGGCCAGTTCCGGGCTGTGCGCGGTGAAGACCTCCAGCCAGCCGTCCTCCAGCCGCAGCGGTCCACCGCCGGAGGCGGCGGCGCGGGCGGCGGCGGTCGCCAGCCGTACCGCGTGGGGCACCCGGGCCAGGCCGCTCACGCTCGGTGAGAGGCCGCACGGGATCCCGGCGAGCGCGTCGAGGACCGGCTGCGCGGCCTCGCCCGGCCGGAAGGGGAGCTGGGCGATCAGGATCTCCCCCGCCGGTGAGTCGTGCAGGTGCAGGCGTAGTCCGCGCGCGGTGAGCGTGCGCACGGCGGCGCGCAGGGTGGCGCCGCGCGCCGCGCTCTCCAGGTCGTCGCCGCCGAGGTCGGGGGCCGGGTCCGAGACGCCTGCCGACGGTCCGGTGGTGTCGGCGACGGCGGCCACGAAGGGGGCGGCGACGTCGAAGCCGAGGACCCGGCCCGCGTCCCTGACCACGTCCGGGTTGCGGCCGTCGTTGTCCACGAGGCGGGCGAACCAGGTGCGGCGCTGGTCCTCGCGCTGGCGGCCCATCTCCAGGACGGCCCGCTGGTAGCCGGTCATGAGCCCGGCGTTGTGCAGTTCGACCGCCTCCCACACCAGCGGCGCCGACTGGGTCAGCATCGGCAGGTCCTCGGGCCTGGCGTGGGCGAGCAGGCCGTGCCACAGCGCCTTGGCGTCGAGGCGGGCGGCGGCCAGCAGCGATTCCAGGGGCATGCCCTGCCCTGCCCGCCGCTCCCCCATGGCCTCCGAGTGCGGGGCGAGTTCGGCGGGCGGGCGCCCGTCGGCCAGGGTGCGCAGGATGAGCGCGAACCCGGCCCGCGCGCCCGCGCGGACCTCGTCGCGGCCGACGAGCCCGCCGGCGTACGGCTCGATCGTCATCACCTCGGCGAGCCACGGCTCGATGAGCCGCTCGTAGCCCGCGAGGCACCGGGTGGCCACCTGCGAGACGACGTCATTGGTCATATGCACAACCTATCGGGGGATTTACGCGCCCTATCACCGTTGGCCGACTCTCTGACCTGGCCATACGGTGTGCGGAAGGGAGGAAGCAGTGCATCTGACGCCTCGTGAGCAGGAGCGGCTCACCATCTTCACGCTCGCCGAACTGGCCCGCCGCCGCCGCGCACGCGGGCGCAGGCTGAACGCGCCGGAGGCGATCGCGCTCATCTGCGACGAGATCCTCGAACTGGCCTGGGACGGCGCCGCCCTCAGTGACGTGGTCGCGGGCGCGAAGGGGGTGCTGACCCGCGTCGACGTCATGGAAGGCGTCCCGGCGCTGGTCACGCACGTGCAGGTCGAGGCGCTCTTCCCGAACGGCACCGCGCTGGTGGCCGTCGACTCGCCCATCGGTCCCCCTCCGGGCGGCGGCCCCGGCGCGGTGCGCACGGCGGACGAGCCCATCGAGATCAACAAGGGCCGCCCGCGCACGGCGCTGCGGGTGACGAACTCCGGCCCGCGCACCGTCTACGTCTCCTCGCACTTCCCGCTGGGCGAGGTCAACGGCGCGCTGGTCTTCGACCGCGACCCGGCGGGGCTGCGGCTGGACATCGCGGCGGGCACGGCGACGGCCTTCCGTCCCGGTGAGAGCGTGGAGGTGCGGGTGATCGAGGCGTGAACCGCGAGACGTACAACGCGATCTACGGTCCCACGGCGGGCGACCGGATCCGGCTGGGCGACACCTGCCTGTGGGCGGAGGTCGAGCGGGACGACGTCGTCCACGGCGACGAACTGCTCGGCGGCTGCGGCAAGACGCTGCGCGACGGGCTGCTGGCCAGCCCGCGCGGCGCCCGCGAGTCGGCGCTGGACCTGGTCGTGGCCGGGGTGGTGCTCATCGACCCGGTGCTCGGGGTGCGCAAGACGCACATCGGCATCAAGGACGGCCGCATCGTGCCCGCCGAGGGCGCGGTCGTGGACTCGCACACGGCGATCGTCCCCGGTGAGGGGCTGATCGCGACGCCGGGCATCGTGGACTCGCACGTGCACCTGTCCTCGCCGCAGATCGCCCCGGCCGCGCTGGCGGCGGGCGTGACCACGGTCGTCGGTATGGGGCTCGGCGGCGTCTGGGACGTGGGGGTGAACCCCGCCCGCAACCTGCACATGCTGATGTCGGCCTGGCGCGGCACCCCGCTGAACGTGGCCTTCCTGGCCCGGGGCTCGTCGAGTTCGGCGCGGCTGCTGGAGGAGGCGGTGCTGG
Source organism: Nonomuraea longicatena (assembly GCF_039525605.1). NCBI lineage: Bacteria > Bacillati > Actinomycetota > Actinomycetes > Streptosporangiales > Streptosporangiaceae > Nonomuraea > Nonomuraea longicatena. The sequence continues at coordinate 113,834 of NZ_BAAAHQ010000017.1, forward strand.
CGGGCGCGGGCGGCTTCAAGATCCACGAGGACTTCGGTGCGACGCCCCGCATCATCGACACCTGCCTCGGCGTCGCCGAGCACGCCGACCTGCCCGTGGCGCTGCACTCGGACTCGATGAACGAGTCCGGCTACCTGGCCGACACGATCGCCGCGACGCGGGGCCGTACCGTGCACGCCTACCACGTGGAAGGCGGCGGCGGGCACCCCGACCTGCTGGAGATCGTCGGGCAGGCGCACGTGCTGACGTCCTCGACGACGCCGACGATCCCGTACACGACCAACACCGTCGGCGAACTGTTCCCGATGACGATGACCGTGCACCGGCAGAACCACCACATCGGCAGCGACGTCGAGGTGACCAGGAGCCGGGTGCGGGCGCACGGCATCGCGGCCGAGAACGTGCTGCACGACCTCGGCGCGATCAGCATCGTCAACTCCGACTCGATGGGCATGGGCCGCGTCGCCGAGACCGTGCGCCGCACCTGGCAGCTCGCCCACCTGCACGAACTGCGCGACCCCCGGCCGGGCAACGAGCGGATCCTGCGCTACCTGGCCAAGCTCACGATCAACCCGGCCGTCGCGCACGGGCTCGCCCACGAGGTCGGCTCGCTCCAGCCGGGCCGCCTCGCCGACCTGGTGCTGTGGCATCCGGCCTGGTTCGGCACCAAGCCCGAGCTGGTGGTGAAGTCCGGTTTCGTCGCGCACGGCGTGTCGGGCAGCGGGTCCGGCTCGACCCGGCTGACCCAGCCGCGTGTGTACCGCGACTACTTCGGCGGGCTCGGCGACGCGCCGGCCCGGCTGTCGCGGATCTTCGTCGCCCATGAGGCGCTCGATTCGGCGGAGGCCAGGGAGGCGCTACCGCGCGGCCTGTCCTATGCCGCCGTCCGGGACTCGCGCGGGCTCACCCGCGCCGACATGTCCAGAAACAGGGCGACGCCCACCGTGGTGGTACCACGCGAACCCGGTCCCGTCCTCGTGGACGGCGCCGAGGTCGCCATGGACCCCGCCGCCGTCCTTCCCCTCGCCCAGCTCCATCACTTCGCCTAGGACACCCCTCATGAGCAATCCCCGTGGCGCCGGAATCGCGTCCTTCGTCGGAACCTCCATCGAGTGGTACGACTTCTACATCTACGGCACCGCCTCCGCCCTGGTCTTCGGCCGGCTGTTCTTCCCCGAGGCCAGCCCGACCGCGGGCGTCATGGCGTCCTTCGCCACCTTCTGGGTGGGTTTCCTGGCCCGCCCGCTCGGCGGAGTGATCTTCGGGCATCTCGGCGACCGCATCGGCCGCAAGGGCACCCTGGTGGCCACGCTGCTGCTGATGGGCGGGGCCACGACGCTGGTCGGGCTGCTTCCGACGTACGCGGCGATCGGGGTGCTCGCCCCGATCCTGCTGGCGACGCTCCGCTTCGTGCAGGGCATCGCCGTCGGCGGCGAGTGGGGCGGCGCGGTGCTGATCGCGGCCGAGCACGCCGGGCCGAAGCGGATCTTCTACGCCGCCTTCGCCCAGCAGGGCTCACCGGCGGGCTCGATCCTCGCGACCGGCGCGTTCGCGGCCGTCAGTCTCATGCCTGAGGAGGCGTTCCTGTCGTACGGCTGGCGGCTGCCGTTCCTCGCCTCGGCCGTGCTCGTGGTGATCGGCCTGGTGATCCGGCTGAAGGTGGACGAGTCGCCGGAGTTCGTGAAGATGCGCGAGCAGCGCGAGGTGGCCAAGCTCCCCGTCGCGGAGGTCTTCCGCACGTCCTGGCCGCTGGTGCTCCTCGGCATCGGCGCCAGCGGCGTCGGCATCGCCTCGGCGTACTTCACCAACACCTTCGTGCTGTCGTGGGCGACCAGCGATCTGGGCATCGCCCGTGGCACCATGCTGAACGTGCTGCTCATCGTGTCGGTCGCGCAGTTCGTCACGCAGCCGATCGGCGCGATCCTCGGCCAGCGCTGGGGCGCGGCCCGCTACATGCTCCTCGCCTTCGCGGCGCTGCTGGTGTGCACGCCGATCACGTTCGTCATGGTCGGCACCGGCTCGCCCGCGCTGGCCGCGATCGGCCTGTCGCTCAGCGTCGTCTTCGGCGGCTCGTCGTACGCGGCGCTGGCGGGCTTCCTGGCCGAGGCCTTCCCCGCCCGAGTGCGCTACACCGGCATCTCGCTGGCCTATCAGCTGTGCGGCGCGCTGATCGGCGGCACCACCCCGATGATCGCGCAGGCGCTGCTGAGCGCCACGGGCACCATCTGGGCGGTGGTCGCCCAGTACGTCTTCGTCATCCTGCTCACCATGGCCTGCGTGATCGGGCTGCAGCGGATGTCGGCCCGTCACCACGTCTCCGCGGAGGTCTGATGCGTCTCGACGTCCTGTACGTCAACGGCCGGTTCACCACGCTCGACCCGGACCGGCCGGTCGCGACCAGGCTCGGCGTGTTCGGCGGCCGGATCGCGGGGCTGGACGACGACCTCGACGGCCTGACGGCCGACACGGTGGTGGACCTTCGCGGCGCGTTCGCCGTACCCGGCTTCAACGACGCCCACCACCACCTGAGCATGCGCGGGCAGCGCCTGCGCGAGCTGGACCTGCGGGTCTCCTCCCTCGACGAGTTGTACGCCCGGGTGGCCGAACGCGCGGCCGGACTGCCCGCCGACGCCTGGGTGCGGGGCTCCGGCTACGACCAGAACAAGCTCGGCGGCCTCCACCCGACCCGCGAGGCGCTCGACCGGGCGGCGGGCGGGCGGCCGGTGTGGCTCCAGCACAACTCCGGGCACATGGGGGTGGCCAGCACCGCCGCGTTCGCGCGGATGGGCTTCCCGTCGCTGGACCTGCCCGAGGTGCCCGGCGGCTCGATCGGCAGGGACGCGGCGGGGCTGCCGGACGGCCTGCTCACCGAGCAGGCCCAGGACCTGGCCCACCGGGTGCTGCGGCCGGTGGCGCACGAGGAGTTCGTCGAGGGCATCGGGCTGGCCTCCCGGGTGGCGGCGGCCGAGGGGCTGACCAGCTTCACCGAGCCCGGCGTCGGCGTCGGCCTCGCGGGCAACGGCCCGCTCGACGTCGCGGCCTTCCAGGACGCGCTACGCCGGGGCCTGCTGCTCCAGCGGGCCACGCTCATGCCCGGCTCGCCCAACCTGCACGACAACGGCGACGGCTTCGGCCTCGACCTCGGCATCGCGACCGGGTTCGGCGACGAGCGGCTGCGGATCGGCCCGGTCAAGGTGTTCTCCGACGGCTCGCTGATCGGCCGCACCGCCGCCATGTGCTGCGACTACGCGGGCGAGCCCGGCAACAGGGGGTTCTTCCAGGACGAGGAGCGGGCGCTGCGGGAGTTCATCCTGCGGGCGCACCGCTCCGGCTGGCAGGTCGCCACGCACGCCATCGGCGACCGTGCCGTGGACCTGGTGCTCGACGCCTATGCCGAGGCGCAGGAGCGCTGGCCCCGGCGGGATACGCGGCACCGCGTCGAGCACGCGGCGGTCACCGGCGAGGCCCAGGTGGCGCGGTTCGCGGCGCTCGGCGTGATCCCGGTGCCGCAGGGGCGCTTCGTCTCAGAGCTCGGCGACGGCATGCTGGCCGCGCTCGGCCCCGAGCGGGCGCGCGGCTGCTACCGGCAGCGTTCGTTCCTCGCGGCGGGCATCGAACTACCGGGCAGCTCCGACTGCCCGGTGGTCGAGGGGGCGCCGCTGCTGGGGATCCACGACCTGGTCAACCAGCGGACGGCGAGCGGCAGGCCGTTCAACCCCGACGAGGCGCTGACCGTGGCGCAGGCGCTGCGCGCCTACACGATCGGCTCGGCGCACGCCGTCTTCGAGGAGAAGATCAAGGGCACGCTGAGCCCGGGCAAACTGGCCGACTTCACCCTGCTGTCGGAGGATCTGCTGGCCGTGCGCCCCGAGGCGATCAAGGACGTCGCCGTCACCGGCACCGTGATCGGCGGTGTGCGGGTCCACGACGCCGGATAATCGATTGCCGGTCTCCGCCGGCCTCTGCTGTACTCCCCGGGTAAGTTCCACAGACGATTGAGGAGCGCGGAATGCGAGGGGCTTCAGTGTCCACCCAGAACCGGATCATCGGCTTCCAGAAGGACCTGACCCTTGTCGCGAACCCTCAATCTCGGAATCCTGGCGCACGTAGACGCCGGTAAGACCAGCCTCACCGAGCGGCTGCTGCACACCGCCGGAGTCATCGGCGAACTCGGCAGCGTCGACGACGGCAGCACCCAGACCGACTCCCTGGAGCTGGAGCGCTCGCGGGGCATCACCATCAGGTCGGCGGTCGTCGCCTTCGACCTCGGCCGCGTGAGCGTCAACCTGATCGACACTCCCGGACACCCCGACTTCATCTCCGAGGTCGAGCGGGTGCTGAACGTGCTCGACGGCGCGGTACTCGTGGTCTCCGCCGTCGAGGGCGTGCAGGCCCAGACCCGGGTGCTCATGCGGACGCTGCGGCGGCTGCGCATCCCCACTCTGATCTTCGTCAACAAGATCGACCGGGCGGGCGCGGACCTCGCCCGCGTCATGGACGAGATCTCCGCCCGGCTGACGCCCTCGGTCGTCGCCATGGGCGCCGGTGACGGGCTCGGCACCCGTGAGGCGGACTTCACGCCGTACGGGCCGGGCGATCCGGCCTTCGCCGCCGCGCTGGCCGAAGTGCTCGCCGACCACGACGACACCGTGCTCGCCGACTACGTCGAGGGCGCCGCCCAGCCGCCGGAGCGGCTGTCCGCGGCGCTGGCCGAGCAGGTCGGCCGGGCCCGGGTGCACCCGGTGCTCGCGGGCTCCGCCATCACCGGCGCGGGCGTGCCCGGCCTCGTCGCCGCGCTGGAGGAACTGCTGCCCGCCTCCCGGGGCGAGGCGGACGGGCCGCTGTCGGCGACGGTGTTCAAGGTCGAGCGCGGGCCCGCCGGAGAGCGTGTCGCCTACGCGCGGGTGTTCACCGGCACGCTGCGGGTGCGCGACCGGGTCGGCGACGGCGAACGGGTGACCGCGATCAGCGTCTTCGAGCGCGGCTCGGCCCTACGGCGGGCATCCGCGCCGGCCGGGCGCATCGCGCAGGTGCGCGGGCTGTCGGCGATCCGGGTCGGCGACAGCATCGGCCAGCCGCCGCCCGCGCGCGCGGCGCGCCACTTCGCGCCGCCGTCGCTGGAGACCGTCGTCGTGCCGCGCAGGGCCGCCGACCGGGCCGCCCTGCACACCGCCCTCACCCAGCTCGCCGAGCAGGACCCGCTGATCGACGTGCGGCAGGACGACCTGCGGCGGGAGATCTCCGTCTCCCTGTACGGGGAGGTGCAGAAGGAGGTCATCGGGGCCACGCTGGCCGCCGACCACGGCCTGGCGGTCGACTTCCGCGAGAGCACCGTGATCTGCGTCGAGCGGCCCGCCGGGTCCGGCGCCGCCGTCGAGATCATGGGCGGCGGCGGCAACCCGTTCCTCGCCACGGTGGGACTGCGGGTGGATCCGGCGCCGGTGGGCAGCGGGATCTCCTTCCGGCTGGAGGTGGAGCTGGGGTCGATGCCGTACGCGTTCATGAAGGTGGTGGAGGAGACCGTACGGGAGAGCCTGGGGCAGGGCCTTTCCGGGTGGGAGGTCGCCGACTGCGCGGTCACCCTCACCCACACCGGGTACGCGCCCCGCCAAAGCCACTCCCACCAGGGCTTCGACAAGAGCATGTCGAGCACCGGCGCCGACTTCCGGGGGCTCACGCCGCTGGTGCTCATGGAGGCGCTGCGGCGCGCCGGGACCGTCGTCCTCGAACCGGCGCACCGCTTCCGGCTGGAGGTCCCCGCCGACACGCTGGGGGCACTGCTGCCCGTGCTGACGGGGCTCGGCGGGATTCCGCTGTCCACGGTCGTCGAGGGCGCCGTGTGCGTGCAGGAGGGCGAGATCCCGGCCGCCTCCCTGCACGCGCTGGAGCAGTCGCTGCCGCCGGTGACGCGGGGCGAGGGGATGCTGGAGGCGGCCTTCTCGCGCTACCGGCCGGTACGCGGGCCGGTCCCCTCCCGCCCGCGTACCGACCACAACCCGCTCGACCGCAGGGAGTACCTGCTGCAGGTGCTGCGCCGGGTCTCGGTGTGAACGGCGCGGCCCCCTGCGGTGGGGGCCGCGCTCCCTGCTGCGCTCCTCGCAGTACTCCCGGGTGGCGCGTCAGGCCGGGACGGCGGCCTCGGCGGCGGTGCGGCCGAGCAGCGGCGGGAAGTCGCGCATGACCGCCGCCAGTGCCGGGAGGTCGTCCTGGACCAGGGCCTGCGGGCCGTCGCACAGCGCCTGCTCGGGGTGCGGGTGCACGTCGATGATCACGCCGTCGGCGCCGACGCCGATCGCGGCCCTGGTCAGGGGCAGCACCAGGTCGCGGTGGCCGCCCGAGTGCGACGGGTCCACGATCACCGGCAGGTGTGACAGGCGCTGGGCGACGGGGACGGCCGAGACGTCCAGGGTGTTGCGGGTGGCGGTCTCGAAGGTGCGGATGCCGCGCTCGCACAGCACGATGTCGAGGTTGCCGCGCTGGGCGATGTACTCGGCCGCCATCAGCCACTCCTCGATCGTGGCGTTCATGCCACGCTTGAGCATCACCGGCCTGCCCGCCGCGCCGACCGCCTGCAGCAGCGCGAAGTTCTGGGCGTTGCGGGTGCCGACCTGGAGCATGTCGGCGTAGGAGGCCACGAGGTCGACGTCGCGTGCGTCCACGACCTCGGTGACGACCGGCAGCCCGGTCTCCGCACGCACGTCGGCCAGGATGCGCAGCCCCGCCTCGCCGAGCCCCTGGAAGGCGTACGGGGAGGTGCGCGGCTTGAACGCGCCGCCGCGCAGCAGCGTCGCGCCGGCCGCCTTCGCCATCAGCGCGGCATCGAGCGTCTGCTGCGGCGTCTCGACCGCGCACGGCCCGGCGACGAGCGTGATCGTGCCCGGTCCGATCGGCACCCCGCCGACGTGCACGGTGGAGCGCTCGGGGTGGTTCTCCCTGCTCACCAGCTTGTACGGCGTGGACACCCGCACGACCTCGCGCACCCCCGCGTGGCCGCGCAGATTGGCCTGGTCGAGCTGGGTCACGTCGCCGACCAGGCCGACGATCGTGCGCTCGACGCCCCGGCTGACGAACGCCTCGACGCCGCCCGCGCGCACGATCGCGACGATCGACTCGACGTCGTCCTGAGTCGCCTCGGGGCCCATCACGATGACCATGGTCTCTCCTTATGAGAAAACGGCTGGGAAGACGAAAAAAGGCCCCGGGTCCAATCGGACCCGGGGCCTTTCGCGTCTCTGGTCTGCTAGCGCAACACCAGATGGCGATCGGTCCTCACGGGTCCGTCGCCATACCAAAACAGGAACGCGCTACGCATAGGCCGCAATGCTAGCGCACTCCCGGAGTGACGCGACCCGGCCGCGCACCCTTCGGGGACCGGTGACAGGATGGCCGGATGAACGACGAGGAGTCGCGCCTGCCCCCAGGCCAGTACGTCCCGCGCGGCCGACCCGTCATCCACTACGGCCGCGTCCCGGCCTTCAAGCCCGAGAGCTGGGACTTCCAGGTCTTCGGCGCGACGGCTTCCGGCCGGACGCACCGCTTCACCTGGCCCGAGTTCGCGAACCTGCCGCGCACCGAGGTGCTGGCCGACTTCCACTGCGTCACCAAGTTCTCGATCATGGGCAACGAGTGGCGGGGCGTGAGCCCCCGCACGGTCATGGCGGCCGCGCCTCCCGCCGACGGTGTCCGCCATGTGATGATCTGGGCCGAGTACGGCTACAGCGCCAACATCCGCGTGGCGGACCTCACCGCCCGCGACACCCTGTTCGCGATGGAGCTCGACGACAAGCCGCTGACCGCGGAGCGGGGCTACCCGCTGCGCGCGGTGGTCCCCCACCTGTACGCGTGGAAGAGCGTCAAGTGGGTGCGCGCGATCGAGTACCTCCTGGAGGACCGCCGGGGCTTCTGGGAGGAACGCGGCTACCACAACGTGGCCGATCCCTGGCGGGAGCAGCGTTACTCCTACCAAGAGGAGCCGGGAGAGGGCCCTCCGTAGCGTTTCCGCCCGAACACACGGCGTGATTGGCTACGGTTGCCCGCATGACGACCGCCGCATGCGTGGTGCTCGCCTCCCTCCTGGCCTTCGCGCTGGGCGTCGTCGTTGCACGGCGCCGCCCTGAGCCGTCGCCCGACGACTCGCGCGACGAGGTCGCCTTCACCACGCTGCACCTAGCCGCTCTGGCCGCGCCCGCGTTGCGCGGCGGGCTGACCCGCGACTCCGCGCGCAGGGCCGCGCGCCATCTGCGAGCTCTGCTGGGCACCCACGCGCTGGCGATCACCTCCACGGAGGCCACGTTGGCCCGGGACGGGCCCTGGGTGGGCGACGTCCTGCCGCAGGCGCACGGGGTGCTGGCCTCCGGCAGGCCGCAGGTGCTGGCGGGCGAGCCGTACTCTGCCGTCGTGGTGCCGCTCACCGTGGACGGCCGGGCGGTCGGCGCGCTGGCCGCCTACGCCGAGCAGTTGAGCGCGGCGCTGGTGCGCACGGTGACCGAGGTGGGCCGCTGGGTCTCCGGGCAGCTCGAACTGGCCGAACTCGACTCCTCGCGCAGGCGCGCGCTGGAGGCGGAGATGCGGGCGCTACGGGCGCAGATCTCGCCTCACTTCGTCTACAACGCGCTGACGACGATCGCCTCGCTGGTGCGCACCGACCCGAGCCGGGCCAGGGACCTGCTGCTGGACTTCGCCGATTTCTCCAGGTACGCACTGCGCAGGGCGCAGGACTTCACCACCTTGGCCGACGAGCTGACCTGTGTCGACCGCTACCTGCTGCTGGAGCGGGCGCGTTTCGGCGACCGGTTGCGCTTCAGCGTGCAGGTGGCGCCCGAGGTGTTACCCGTGCCGGTGCCGTTCCTGTGCCTGCAGCCGCTGGTCGAGAACGCCATCAAGCACGGCATGGGCGCGGACGCGGGATCCGGCGAGGTGCGGGTGGTGGTGCGCGACGTCGGCCCCGAGGCGCACATCAGCGTCGAGGACGACGGCTCCGGCATGGATCCGGAGTATGCCAGGCGCATGCTCGACGACGATCCGCGCCGGGAGGACGGCGGCATCGGCCTGGCCAACGTGGACGTGCGGATGCGCCAGATCTACGGCGACGACTACGGCCTGGTGGTGGAGACGGCGCTCGGCGCGGGCACCCGCGTGCGGCTGCGCATCCCCAAGACCAGGATCAGCTCTCCGTAGTCAAACTTTTACCGATTGTAGGCGTGTCGCTTGTGAGCTCGGCGTTCATGAGGCAGCGTGGACCGCATGCTGCGCGTGCTGGCGGTCGACGACGAGGTACCCGCCCTGGAGGAACTCGCCTACCTGCTCCGCCAGGACCCCCGCGTCGAGCAGGTCCTGACCGCCACCGACGGCGTGACGGCGCTGCAGGACGTGGTGCAGCAGATCGGCGCGGGCGAGCGGCTCGACGGCGTCTTCCTCGACATCCGGATGCCGGGCCTCGACGGTCTCGACCTGGCGCGGCTGCTGGGGGGCTTCCCCAGCCGGCCGCGCCTGGTCTTCGTCACGGCCCATGACGACTGCGCGGTGCAGGCGTTCGAGCTGGAGGCCGTCGACTACCTCCTCAAGCCGGTGCGCCCCGACCGGCTCGCCGAGGCGGTGCGCCGCGTCGAGGCGGCCTCCGCGCCCGCCGACGAGAGCGGCACGGACGACGTGATCCCGGTCGAGCTGGGGGGCCGTACCCGGTTCGTGCCGCAACAGGCCGTCTGGTACGCCGAGGCCGCCGGCGACTACGTGCGCCTGCACACTGTCGACGGCAGCTACCTGGTGCGCATGTCGCTGGCGGCACTGGAGCGGCGGTGGGCGGCGGCGGGTTTCATCCGCGTCCACCGCAGCACGCTGGTCTCCGCCCGCCACGTCAGCGAACTGCGTTTCGAGGGCGGCAAGGTGATGCTCACGGTCGGCACCGAGACGCTTCCGGTCAGCCGCCGCCACACCAGGCAGGTCAGGGAGCAACTGGTCCGCCAGCATCGAGGCGGCCTCTCGTGAGCGAGCGCCGCGTCACGGGCACTCAGGCCGGCGCGGGATCGGGCCTGAGGGCGGGCACTGGGGCGGGCACTGGGGCGGGCATGACCCTGGAGGCCCGCACCCGGGCGGTCATGGCCAGGCAACTGGCCAGGGGGCTGCTCACCGTGGGGGTGACGCTGACGGTGCTGTGCGGGCTGCCGCTGCTGGCGCACGGCCTGCGGGCGCTGTGGTGGTGGGTGGCGATGTCGCTGGCCGCGCAGCCGGTGTGGGTGCTGCTGGCCGTGCTGCAGCTGAAGCGGGCCGAGCGGCTCGAACGGTGACCGGCGCCGCGCTGACCGGAATCCTGCTCGTCCTCGCGCTCGTGGCCGCCGCCGGCACGGTCCGCCCGCGCCGCTACACCCGGGTCCCGGACTTCTACGTGAACGAGCGGGCGGTGCGGCCGTGGGTCAACGGCGCCGCGATCAGCTCGGAGTTCACCTCGGCCGCCGCCTGCCTGGGCATGGCCGGGCTGATCGCCACCCACGGCGGCCCGATGCTCTGGTACCCGGTGGGGGCCGCGGCCGGGTTCGTGGTCCTGCTGGCGCTGGTGGTGGCGCCGCTGCGACGCTCGGGCACGTTCACGCTGCCCGACTTCGCCGAGTGGCGGCTCGGCTCGTCGCGGCTGCGGCGGTTCACGACCTGCTGGGTGCTGCTCATCGGGCTGGTGTTCCTGGTCGCGCAGTTCCACGCGGCGGGGACGGTGACGCACCTGCTGACCGGGCTGCCGCCGTGGACGGGCTGGTGCGCGGTCGCGGCGGCGGCGGGCGCGGTGGGGCTGGCGGGCGGTGTCGGCAGCATGACCAGCGTGCTGGCGTCGCAGTTCTGGCTGAAGCTGGTCGTGTTCGTGGGCGTGGGACTGGTGCTCTGGTGCACGTGGCGCTACACCCGGCTGCCCGAACCGGACGTCGCCGGGCCGGCGGCCTCCTTCGCGGACACGGGCGTGGGCGGCGGCCTGGCGGGGGCGGCCGACCCGTCGCTGCCCGGGGTCCTGGCGGTGCTGCTGGCGTGCGCGCTCGGAACGGCGGGGCTGCCGCACGTGGTGGCCCGTGTGTACGCCAGCGCCGACGGGCGCGGGGCCCGCCGCTCGATCGTGGCGGCACAGGTGCTCATCGGGGTGTTCTTCGTGGCGCCGCCGCTGCTCGGGCTGCTCGGGCATCTGCGGGCGGCCGACCTGCCGGAAGGGAAGGTGACGGCCGACGAGATCGTGCTGCTGCTGCCGTCCCAGATGCTGCCAGGGGCGCCGGGGGACGTGCTGACGGCCCTGATGTCGGCGGGCGCGTTCGCGGCCTTCCTGGCCACGTCCTGCGGCGTGCTGGGGGCGGTCGCCGGGGCGGTGTCGGCGTGCGTGAGCCGGGCCGGGGTGCGGGCCTACCGGACGGTGCTGGCGCTGGCGGTCCCGGCGGTGCTCGGGCTGACGGCGGTGACGTCGCCGGGCAGTTCGGTCGTGATGCTGCTGGTGGCCTTCAGCCTGTCGGCGGCGACGTTCACGCCGCTGCTGGTGCTGGGCATCTGGTGGTGGCGGCTGACGTCGGCCGGGGTGGTGGCGGGCTTCCTCGCGGGCGGGGGGCTGACGGTGGTCGCGATGGGGCTCGCGCAGGCGGGTGTGCGGACGGGGGGTGTTCTGGCCTATCCGGTGGCGCTGGCCGTACCTCTGGCGTTTCTGGCAATGGTGGTGATTTCGCTGCTCACTCCTGGGCATTTGCCACCGGGTGTACCGGCCATGATGGCCCGGATGCACCTGCCCGAGCAGTCCGTTATGCCGGGGCCCGACCGCTCGTCGTACGGGAACGACCACTCGACCTAACGCTACTCTCCGTATATCGATGACTACAGACCGTTTATCGAGCTGTCGGTAAACAGGGTTTCACCTGCAAGATCGCCTCCGTAGTGTTGCCCGCACAGAAAGCCACTCCACCGCTCCGGGGGGACGAGCCCCAGGGTTCACAACGGCCCGGCGCGGTGGTTCCTCCGGTGACCGAAGGTCACCGCGGCGGCGGGCCCTCTACCGGGGGGTGGGGTCCGCGCGCCGGAACGTGGAGGGGACGCCCGCTGAGGCCGCGGAACGGACCGCGATCCGGCCTGACGGGGGCGGCCGGATCGCGCGAGCGAGCGTCCCCTTCCACGCATCCCGTTCCCGCCCCACCCTCCCGCCCTTGCCCGCAGAAGGCTCGCCGCCCGCCCGCGAAACCCCGCATGGAGCGCCCTTTCACACCGCGAGGCCGTGGACGATCGCCTCGGCCAGCGCCTGCGCCTCGCGGGCGGGCGAGAACAGTTCAGGGCAGGCGAGCCAGGTGGCGGCGGCGCCGTTGGCGGCGCTGATGATCGCCAGCGCGGCGACCTCGGCGGGCACCCGCAGGGGCGCGTCGGCGAGGAGCGCGGTCAGTTGCCGCCGCCAGCCCTCCATGACCGCCCGCTTGCCCTCCATCCCGCCCGCCAGTTCGGGAGCGCCGTCCACGGGCCGCATGGACAGCGCGAAGATCTCGCGGAAGGTCGCGTCGCGCTCCAGCGCGGTGAAGAAGGCCACCAGGAAGGACGACACCCGCCGCAGCGGCGGCCCGGGCCCGTCGAGCGCGCCCCAGACCGGCGTGGCCGCTTCGGCCCACAGCTCTCCGAGCACCGACAGGAACAGCGTGCCCTTGTCGCTGAAGTGGTGGTAGAGCGCACCCCGCGTCACCCCGGCGCGGGCGGCGATCCCGGCCAGGGTGGCGGCCGAGTAGCCGAGTTCGGCGAACTCCGCCAGGGCCGCGACGAGCAGGTCGCGCCGGGTGGCGGCGGCCTCTTCGGCAGTCCTTCTCATGACACAGAAGGTTCCCATAAGATATACATACTTGCATGTATGTATATAACGAGGTCAGGGTCTTCACCGGCGACGACCTCCTCTCCCCCACCACCGTGACGGTCGCGGACGGCCTGATCACCGCCGTCGGCGAGCCTCCCCCGCCCGGCGCGGACGTCGTCGAAGGGCGCGGCAGGACGCTGCTGCCCGGCCTCATCGACGCCCACGCGCACGTCGTGGACGGCGACCTGGAGCAGGCGGCCGCCTTCGGGGTCACGACGGTGCTCGACATGATGGCCGACCCCGTCCGGATCGCCGCCGTGCGGGAGACGACGACGTCGCCGCAGGTCGCCGACCTGCGTACGGCGGGCACCGCGGCGACCGTGCCCGGCGGGTACGGCTGGTACCTGGTCGAGATGGGCCTGCTGCCGCCCTTCCCGCTGTTCTCCGATCCGGACACCGCGGGAACGTTCCTGGACGAGCGTCTGGCGGAGGGCTCCGACTACCTGAAGATCCTGCTCGACGACGGCTCCACCGTGGGAATGCCGACCCGGAACATGGGCGACGCGCAGTTGCACGCCCTCGTCGCGGCCGCCCGCGACCGGAAGGTGCGCACCGTCGCGCACGCCCTGACCGCCGCCACCGCCAGGCAGGCCGCGGCGGCGGGCGTGGACGTGCTCGGCCACCTGTTCGTGGACGAGCCGGACCCCGAACTGCCCGCCGAACTGGCCGCGCGCGGGATCACCGTGATCCCCACGCTGTCGGTGCTCGGGGAGTTGTTCGGGCGGCGCAGGGCGGGGGCGATGGCCGCCGACCCGCGCGTGTCGCCGTACCTGCGCGAGCGTCCGCGCGCCATGCTCACGATGGACGCGGTGCCGCTCGGCGAGGACGCCAGGCACGACGTCGAGGTCGCCTGGCGCACGCTCGGCGAGCTGCGCGCGGCCGGGGTGGAGATCCTGGCCGGGTCCGACGCCGCCAACCCCGGCACCGCGCACGGCGTGAGCCTGCACGTGGAGCTGCGTCAGCTCGTGGAGGCCGGGCTGACGCCGGCGGAGGCGCTGACGGCCGCGACCGCCGCGCCCGCCCGCCGCTTCGGCCTCACCGACCGGGGCCGGATCGCGCCCGGCCTGCGCGCCGACCTGCTGTTGGTGGACGGCGACCCCACGGCCGACATCGACCACACCCTCGACATCGCCGGAGTGTGGCGCGGCGGCCGGCGGGTGGAGCGCCTGCCCCGGACCTGCTGAGCCGGGTCAGGAGGCCGCGGCGACGCCCTCCAGGGTGTACTCCTGGATCGAGTCGGCGAGCTGGACCGCGAGTTCCTCGGCGTCGAGCCGCTTCTCGATCTGCTTGAGGTCCTCGATCTTGGCGCGGGTCTCCGCCCGCTTGGGCGCGAGCAGCGAGCAGCAGTCCTCGTCGGGGAGCTCGGAGATCTCCAGCGTGCCGATGCGCCGCGCCTCCGCCATGATCTCCGTCTTGTCCCAGCCCACGAGCGGCCGCAGGATCGGCAGCTCGACGGCGTGGTCCTGGGCGGTGATGTTGGCGAGGGTCTGCGAGGAGACCTGGCCGAGCGCGTCGCCGGTGATCAGGGCGCCCGCCCGGATGCGGTGGGCGACCTCCTCGGCCGTCTTCAGCATCAGGCGGCGCTGGGCGATGACCGCGAGCCGGTCCTGGCCGGAGTTGCGGATCGACTGCTGCGCCTTCCCGAAGGGCACCACCCACATCCGCGAGCCGCCCTGGAAGCGGTCGAGCTTGCGGACCAGCGCGTACGCCTTGTAGATCGACTCGGAGGTCGTGAACGGGATGCCGGAGAAGTGCAGGAAGTCGACGTGGAGGCCACGCCGCATCATGCGGTAGGCGGCCACCGGCGAGTCGATGCCGCCGGACATGAGCACCAGCGCCCGGCCGCTGCTGCCGACCGGCAGCCCGCCCTGGCCCGGCAGCCCGTCGGTGAAGACGAACACCTCGTCGCGGTCGACCTCGACGAACACGGTCAGCTCCGGGTTCTTCAGGTCGACGGGCAGGCCGTACTCGTCGTTGATGGCCCCGCCGACCACGCGGTCGAGCTCGTTGGAGCGCAGCGGGAAGCGCTTGTCGCGGCGGCGGGAGCGGACGGCGAAGGTGGCCTTGCGGCGTACTTCCTCGCGGTCGCGGACGAGTTCGAGACCGGCCTTGACCACCGTGTCCGGGTCCTTGGCCACCCGCCAGGCGCGGTGGATCCACACCAGGCCGGGCACGTCGGCGACACGGCGGGCGACCGCGTCGGCCTGCTCGACCGTCGCGCCCGCGGGCAGGAAGATCGCGATGACGCCGTGGCGCCTGCGCACGTCGAGCTGCAGGCCGAGTTCGCGCAGCGCCGTGCGGATGTTGCCGACCAGGCGGCGTTCGAACAGCTCGCGGTTCTTGCCTTTGAGGACGATCTCGCCCAGCTTGAGCAATACGCACGGCTCGCCCAGGGCGGACAGCGTCATGGGGGTCCTCGATTCGGGGTTCGATGCGTTCGACCTATCGAGTTTAGTCCTCGTCCAGACCGCGCTCGATCGCATATCGGACCAGTTCCACCCGGTTGTGCAGGCGCAGCTTGTTGAGCGTGTTCTGCACGTGGTTCTGCACCGTGCGGTGCGACAGCACCAGGCGGGCGGCGATCTGCTTGTACGACAGGCCCTTGGCCACCAGGCGCAGCACCTCGGTCTCGCGCTCGGTCAGCCTCGGCCCCTCCTCCCGGGCGGGGCGCGCGGCCAGCCGCCGGTACTCGCCGAGCACCAGCCCGGCCAGGCCGGGCGTGAAGACGGCGTCGCCGTCCGAGGTGCGGCGGACGGCGTCGAGGAACTCCTCGCGCGAGGCCGATTTGACCAGGTAGCCGCTGGCACCGGCCTTGACGGCCGCCAGGACGTCCTCCTGCTCGGCGCTGGCCGACAGCACGAGGACGCGCGGCGGCGGGTCGAGGGCGGCGAGGCCGCGCGCCACCTCGGCGCCGGACATGTCGGGTAGTTGCAGGTCGAGCACGACCACGTCCGGCCGCACCGCGCCGGCGACCCTGATGGCCTGCCCGCCCTCGCCGACGGCCGCCACGACGTCGTGACCGTCCTCGCTCAGGTCCCTGGCGACGCCGTCCCGCCACATCGGGTGATCGTCCACCACCATCACACGCACCATGGCGTCTCCTCCCTGTGCGCCCGCGCTCGCGTCCGGCCTCCCGGGCGCCGACCGCCTCCGTCTGTCTGCCGGGGTCGCGGCAGAGCCGCGCCCATTCTCCCCGTCACGGCCCAGCCTCGCCCCACGCCGCCCACCGCGCCGAGCGCAGGCCCTCCCCGGCGCCCCTCGCCCCACATCTCCCGCGACCGACGACGCACCCTTACCCGCCCGCACGCGCGGACCCCCACCCGGCACCGCCGTTACTCACCCCGAACCCTCCGCGCCCTGCGACGCTCCCTTGGCCGCGCGGCTCCCGGCGGGGCGCGGGACGAGCAGTTCGATCTCCGTGCCGTCGGCGTCGGAGAAGATCTCGACCGTCCCCCCGAGTTCCCCGATCCTGCCCACGATCGACTCCGAGACGCCGAAGCGCCCCTCCGCCGCCGCCTGCGCCAGCCTGCCGTCGGCGATGCCCGGTCCCTCGTCGCGCACGCTCACCAGGATCGCCCCGTCCTCGCCCGGCTCGGCGAGGACCCAGGCCCGGCAGTCGTCGCCGCAGTGGGCGCGCACGTTGTCCAGGGCCGCCCCCACGGCGGCGGCCACCTCCGTCGCGTACCGCGTCGGCAGGACCATGGGCGTCGCGGGCGTGGAGACGGTGACGCGGGCCGAGCCGTACCGCAGGAGCAGGGTGCGCAGGTCGCTGGAGCCGGACGGGGCCGGGCGTGCGGAGATCAGCTCGCGCAGCGCGGCCTCCTGTTCCCCGGCGAGGCGGCCGAGTTCGGCGGCCTCGCCGCCGAGTTCCCCGCCGCGCCGCTGGACGAGGGCGAGCACCTGGAGGACCGAGTCGTGGATGCCGCGTGCGAGACGGTCGCGCTCGCGCTGGGCGGCCTCCATCTCGACGGCCCGTTGCATCCGCCGCTCGGCCTGCTTGGCGAGCCTCGCCACGTGGCCGACTACCACGCCGGCGAGGAAGAGCAGGACGACGCCGTTGAGCAGCAGCGGGGCGTCCGGGGTGCGCGCGCGTACCCACAGGTCGGCGGCCGACACGACGGCGGCGCCGAGCGCGCCGAGACGGCGGGCGCCGTACACGGCCCAGGCGAGGACGGGCCCCGCCACCCAGGTGGCGGGCACCGGCATGACGCCCTCGGCACCCCTGAGGTCACCCTGCGCGTACGGCGAGGCGAGCAGGCACCCGGCGGCCGTCAGCACGTCGAGTCCGAGCAGCGGCGCACGCCGCAGGTTCTCGGCCGGGTAGGCGAAGGCGGACACGGCGGTCCACAGCGCCATGACGCCGACGATCGTCCAGCTCGTGACGGGGTGCGCGTACCCGTCGTTCCTGATCAGCAGCACGATCGCGTACGCCAGTGACGCCAGTCTGTAGACGGCGATCGCGCGCCAGAACGGTCCTTCGATACCCATGAAACTTTCTCATGTTTCCGACATGGCAAGTTGACAGATAGTCGAGATATCTATGCGAATGGGCCGGACCCGCTGCCAGAATCCGGAGATCCCCAATGCAAGGAAATATCCAAGATGTCCTCCGCTGTTAATCATTTCACCCAAGGCCCACTCACCCCGGCCCTCGCCTACGTGATGTCGTGCATCGGGTCAATGCTCGGACTGCGGCTGACCGCCCAGGCGCACGCTTCGCGTGGCGGCACCCGGGTACGGTGGCTCCTCGGCGCGTCGATCTCCATCGGCGGCACCGGCATCTGGGTCATGCACTTCATCGCCATGATGGGCTTCGCCGTCGAGGGCACCCAGATCCGCTACGACGTGCCCCTGACGGCCGCCTCCGCCGTGGTCGCGATCGTGGTCGTCGGCACCGGGCTGTTCCTCGTCTCGTACGGCGGCGGCAAGATCCTCGCCCTGCTCGGCGGCGGCCTGCTCACCGGGCTCGGCGTGGCCAGCATGCACTACCTCGGCATGTACGCCATGAACATGTCCGCGCACATCTCCTACGATCGCACGACCGTGGCGGCCTCCGTGGCCATCGCGGTGGTCGCGGCGACGGCCGCGCTCTGGTTCACCCTGCGGGTCAAGAAGCCCATCTGGATCACCGGGGCCGCGCTCGTCATGGGCGTGGCGGTCTCGGGCATGCACTACACCGGCATGATGGCGATCGAGGTCCGGCCGATGCCGGAGGCCGACGCGGCCGCCAGCGCGGTGCACGGCGCCGACGCGCTCGACTTCCTGGTGCCGCTCATGACCGTGATCAGCCTGATCACCCTCACGATGCTGCTGATGGTGATCCTCTCGCCGTCGGAGAAGGAACTGCACGAGGACGCCGAACTCCTCGCCCGCCTGGAACTGCGCAGGCGCACCGCCCAGGACCCCACCCTCCAGACTCCCGCCACTCCCTCGAACCCGGCCCCCTCGCCCCCCGGACACCCCACCGGCCCCGACACCGCCCACCTCGATCCCGCCCACCCCGGCTCCACACACCCCGCCTCCGCACACTCCGGCGCCGCATACCCCGGCGCCACGCACTCCGGCGCCGGGCACCCGGGAGCGGCTCGATCCAACCCCGGCCACGCCCGTCCGGGCCTCGGCCCCGTCGGCCCCGCGCCGGTCTATCCGGCACCCGTCCACCCCGACCACCACCAGCAGATTCCTCCCGGTTCCCGGCGCCGCGACCGCTAGTTTGCACAAACCCGACATATCACCTCATACTCCCAACGTTTGCTCAACAAGGGATAAACGGTGACATGTCGTCGATCGACCACTTTTCGTGCGGGCTGCTGACGCCCACGCTGGCCTACATGATGTCCAGCGTGGGCTCCATGCTCGGACTGCTGCTCACCTCCCGCGCCCGCCTCGTCGGCGGCCGGGAGGGCGCCTTCTGGCTCGTCGGGGCGGCCTTCGCGATCGGCGGCACCGGCATCTGGACCATGCACTTCATCGCCATGATGGGCTTCGACGTCCACGGCGCCCCGATCCGCTACGACGTGCCCAAGACGGTCGCCTCCGCGCTGCTCGCGGTCGCCGTCGTCGGCGCGGGACTCTTCCTGGCCTCCCACGGCGGCGGCCGACCGTCCGCCCTGCTCGGCGGCGGCGTGCTGGCCGGGCTCGGCGTGGCGGGGATGCACTACCTGGGCATGGCCGCCATGAACATGTCCGCCCACGTGCTCTACGACCCCGGCGTCGTCGCGCTCTCGGTGGCGATCGCGGTGGTCGCGGCGACGGTGGCGCTGTGGTTCACGGTCCGGGTGCGCGGCGCCTGGCCCATCGGCGGCGCGGCGCTCCTCATGGGCGTCGCGGTGACGGGCATGCACTACACCGGCATGTTCGCGATGTCGGTCGAACTGCTGCCGGGCACGGCGGAGGTCGCCGGCTCCCGGGCCATCGACTTCCTGCTGCCGCTCATCGTCGGCATCAGCGTGGTGACCGTGGGCCTGCTCCTGCTGGTGATCCTGTCGCCGTCGGAGAAGGAGCTCAGCGGCGAGCACGCCCGCCGGGCCGTACCGGGGGAACGCCTGCCGGAACCCGGCCTGTTCGCCTCCCACGCCGCCGGGAACCGCCCGAGGGCGGCCCACGAAGCCCGGGAGACGCCCTGAACCGGCCCCGATCCCGAGCGATGTCCTGAACAGCCCCTGATGACACGCTGAACCCGGGCGCTTGGCGCTGTCGACCAGGTTCGCGCGGGTTTCCGTGAGACACCCGGGACCGGAGTCCAGGAGCCCGCCGCAAGGTGCGCGAGAGGCCGAGGAAGCGGGTCCGGAGAGGTTTCCGAGGGTACGGCCCGCGCCACACTGGGAGCCGCCGAGGTCCGGTGGCGCGAGCCATACCCCGAGAGGGGTTCAACGGGGAAGAAACCCCGCTGCTCCCGAAGGTACGGCCCGCCCCTTGCGAACGGCTTGCGAACGGCGATCACCGCCGTCGGCTCGCGAACGGCGAGCGACACGACCGCCCGGCGAACGGCGATCGGCTCGGCAGCGGCGATCAGCGCGGCCGCCGGGCGAACGGCGATCAGCCGAAGAAGACCTCCGCCTCCGCGTACCGGCCGTCCGGCACCGTCTTGAGCTCCGAGGTGGCCTCGTCGAGGCCGACCCGCACGATCTCGGTGCCGCGCAGCGCCACCATCGTGCCGTAGTCGCCGTCGTTCACCGCGTCGATCGCCTGGAGGCCGAACCTGGTGGCGAGCACCCGGTCGAAGGCCGTAGGGGTACCGCCGCGCTGGATGTGGCCGAGGACGGTGGTGCGGGCCTCCTTGCCGGTGCGCTTCTCGATCTCCTTGGCGAGCATCTCGCCGATGCCGCCGAGCCGTACGTGGCCGAAGGCGTCGAGTTCGCCCGTCTGGAGCGTCATCTGGCCCTCGATCGGGTGGGCGCCCTCGGCCACCACGATGATCGGCGAGTAGCGGGTGCGGAAGCGCGACTCGACGTACTCGCAGACCCGTTCGATGTCGAAGGGCTTCTCCGGGATGAGGATGACGTTGGCGCCGCCCGCCAACCCGGCGTGCAGCGCGATCCAGCCCGCGTGGCGGCCCATGACCTCGCAGATCAGCGCCCGGTGGTGGGACTCGGCCGTGGTGTGCAGGCGGTCGATGGCCTCGGTGGCGATGTTGACCGCCGTGTCGAAGCCGAAGGTGTAGTCGGTTCCGGACAGGTCGTTGTCGATGGTCTTCGGGACGCCGACGACGCGGACCCCGCGCTCGAAGAGCTGCCGGGCCACGCCCAGGGTGTCCTCGCCGCCGATGGCGATCAGCGCGTCGACTCCCCCGGCGGCCAGGTTCTCCTTGATGCGGTCGACGCCGCCCTCGATCTTGATCGGATTGGTGCGGGACGAGCCGAGGATCGTACCGCCGCGCGGCAGGATGCCGCGCACCGCCTGGATGTCCAGCTTCATCGTGTCGCCCTCTAGGGGCCCGCGCCAACCGTCGCGGAATCCGACGAACTCGTGTTCGTAAACACTTACGCCCTTGCGGACGACAGCCCTGATCACAGCATTCAGACCGGGGCAGTCGCCGCCCCCGGTGAGCACTCCAATACGCATGGCGGGTTCCTCCCGATGTGCTTCACGGCCAGAATCGCATTGTGCCCGCGGCTTGGGGCAGTGGTCTAGACCAAATTTAGGGTGAGGAGCGAGATCCGTGACAGTTTTGGCGATTGACGCGGGCACGACCGGAGTGACGGCCCTGATCGTGTCCGATGACGGCCGTATAGATTCGCGGGGTTATCAGGAGTTCGCCCAGTATTTCCCCGAACTGGGCTGGGTTGAACACAATCCCGAGGATATCTGGCAGGCGACGTTGACCGCATGCGCGCTCGCCCTGCGCACGGCCTCCGCACCCCCCTCGTGCGTCGGCATCACCAACCAGCGCGAGACGGCCGTGCTGTGGGACCGCCGTACGCTGGCGGCGCCGAGGAACGCGATCGTGTGGCAGGACCGCCGCACCGCCGCGATCTGCGCGCGGCTGCGGGAGGACGGCCACGAGCCGAGGGTCTCGGAGCTGACCGGCCTGCGCCTCGACCCGTACTTCACCGCCACCAAACTGACCTGGCTGGCGGGCCGCGACCCCGGAACCTGGGCCGGGGTCGCCTCCGGCGACGTCGCCGTCGGCACCGTGGACTCCTACCTGGTCGCCCGCCTCACCGGGGGCGCGCGCCACGTGACCGACCCGTCCAACGCCTCGCGCACGCTCCTGTACGGCCTGGCCTCCGGCACCTGGGAGCCGGAGCTGTGCGAGCTGTTCGGCGTCCCGCTCTCCGCGCTGCCGGAGATCGTCCCCAACTACGGCGAGATCGGGCGCACGGACCCCGACGCGTTCCTCGGCCTCGACCTGCCGATCAGCGGCATGGCGGGCGACCAGCAGGCGGCCCTGTTCGGCCAGACCTGCTTCGCCGCCGGGGACGTCAAGTGCACCTACGGCACCGGTTCGTTCATCCTGACCAACACCGGCTCGGAGATCGTCCGCTCGGAGGCGGGACTGCTCACCACCGTCGCCTGGCAGCGGCCCTCGGGCGAGCTGACGTACGCGCTGGAGGGCTCGGTCTTCGTCACGGGCGCCGCCGTCCAGTGGCTGCGCGACGGGCTCGGGATCATCGACGGCGCCCCCGAGTCCGAAGAGCTCGCCCGTACGGTCCCCGACAGCGGCGGCGTCGTCTTCGTGCCCGCCCTGACCGGTCTGGGCGCCCCCCACTGGGACCCGGAGGCGCGCGGTCTCATCACCGGCCTCACGCGCGGCACCACCCGGGCCCACCTGGTGCGGGCGACACTGGAGGCGATCGCCTTCGAGGTCCGCGACGTGGTGGAGGCGGCGCCGCCCGCCTCGGTGCTCAAGGCCGACGGCGGGGCCAGTGCCAACGACCTGCTGATGCAGCTCCAGGCCGACCAGCTCGGCACTGCGGTGGAGCGGCCGATGGTCCAGGAGACGACGGCGCTGGGCGCGGCCTTCCTGGCGGGGCTCGGCGCGGGCGTGTGGGCCTCCACGGAGGAGTTGACCAAGACCTGGCGCCTCGACCGCAGATTCGAACCCGGTGCCCGCGACGACGCCGCCTACGCCCGCTGGCAGGCCGCCGTGGCCCTCGCCCGCACCCACGCCTGAGCACCCGCCCCGCACCGGCCACCCGCCGCGTCCGCACTCACCCGCCCGCGCCCCAGCCGACCGTGCGCCGTCCACCCCACCCGGCCGTGCGGCGGCCCACTGCAGGGGCGCGGGCCTCTCCTCCACGCCCGACCGTCCGGCGCCCTCCGCCCGGCGCTCGCGGCGGCCGACGACTCCGTCAACCAACGGTTGACGAAAGGAGAGCGTCAACCTATGGTTGACGCATGGATGGAACAGTACGCCTCGACGACCTCATCAACGCGATCAAGACCCGCCACTCCGACGGCGACCCCCTCGGCCAGCTCACCGACGCGGTCACCCTCGGCGAGCACCTGGGGGAGGTCGCCGACCACCTCATCGGCCACTTCGTCGACCAGGCCAGGCACTCAGGCGCCTCCTGGACCGAAATCGGCCGCAGCATGGGCGTCACCAAGCAGGCCGCCCAGAAGCGGTTCGTCCCCAAGGAGGGCTCCTCGCTCGCCGACGACCTGAAGGCGTACACCCGCTTCACCCCCCGCGCCCGCGCCTGCGTCGTGGCCGCCCAGACGGAGGCCGGGAACGCGGGGCACGACCACATCGAGCCGCCCCACCTCGTCCTCGGCCTCCTGCACGAGCCCGAGGCGCTGGCCGCCAGGGCCATGGCCACCCTCGGAGCGACCCCTGAGACCCTCAGGGAGGCGATGGGCCACGTCGCGGGACCCGGCGACGGCCAAGCCCCCTCAGGCGACCAGACGCCCTTCGCGGCGCCGTCCAAGAAGGTCATGGAGCTGACCCTGCGGGAGGCGCTCAGGCTCGGCCACAACTACGTCGGCACCGAGCACCTCCTGCTGGGCGTCCTGTCGCTGACCGACTCGCCGACGGTGACCGTCCTGGCGGGGATGGGTGTCACCAAGGAGGCCGTGGAGCGCGAGGTCATGGCGCTGCTGCACCGGCTCTCCTGACCGTCCCCGCCCCGCCCGGCCCGCCGACCGGCCCCTTGGCGAACCTGACGAGGAGGTTCGTGGTGGCCCTGCGGGTGAAGGCGGCGGCCGCGTCGGTGACGCCGTGGCCGCACCTGCGCCCGCGCATCCCGCACACCCACCGCATGGTCCCGCTGGCGAACACCCCGGCGCCGCTGGGCGCCACGTAGAAGGTGCTGTGGGAGACCGTGGCGCGGCCACCGCAGTTCACGGGCGACTCGGCGAGCACCCGCACGTTCGGGGGCGACCCGCGCGACACCCGGTCGGTCTCGACCCCGGCCAGACCGGGGAAGCGCCGCCCCCGGGTCCCGTCGAAGATCCAGTGGGACGGCCTGCTGACCTCGTAGGCCGCCTCGGCGGGGAAGCAGTCGTACATCTGCCCGACCAGGGTGCTCTCGGGCTTGGACTCCCGCCACAGCCGGCAGCGGCTCTCCTTGTCGCACTCGACGATGCGGTCGTCGGTGGAGATCCGCCAGTAGACGGCGTTCGCGCCGAGGAAGGCCAGGTTGGCACCCTTGTCCCGGGCACCGGTGACGGCGGCGCGCATGCCGGGCGTCCAATACTCGTCGTGGCCGAGCGAGACGATCGCGCGGGCCCCCTCCAGCGCCTTCGGCGTGAGGTCCAGGTTCGTCAGGTACGCCAGCGGCACCCCGCTGCGCTCGGCCACCTCGATCGCGTCCTGTTCGAGGTCGAGGAAGAGGCGGGCGCCGTTGGTGTCGTACGGCCGGTCGAAGCTCACGCGCCGCGAGCGGTCGGCGAACCCGCCGGGCCCGGTGTACAGGTTGCGGCCGCCCCAGCGGTTGTACGCCTGCCAGGTGGTGACCGCGTTGACGATCACGACGCGGCCCCGCGCCGACGCCGACCGTACGGTCACCGGCACGAACCGCTGCCCGCCCCCGGCCGCCTCCAGCCGCAGCAGGTAGGCGCCTTCGGCCCACCCCGTGGTGTCGACGGTGAGCGACGGCTTCCAGTGGGCGGCGGTGACCATGCCGCCGACGGTCCGCGCGGGCGGCTGCCGCACGCCCTTGACCGGCTGCGACACCCACACCTGCGCGGCACGGGCGCCCATGCGGAAGGCACGCACGGTGAAGCGGGGGGCGGTGGTCGAGACCCGCAGCCGGAAGCTCTGGCCGGGCAGCACGCTCACCTCGTCCGCGTACCCCTCGATGCCGCCCTGCCTGGCCAGGCGCCAGGCGACCGGGCGCGGTCTCTCGGTGGGCGGCGCGGCCACCGGTTCGGGCCGGGACGGCGCGACGAAGGCCGCGTCCGTGCACGCGGCGAGGGGCAGCAGGAGCAGGAGCGCCAGCAGGGCGGCGAGAGTGGAACGCACGTGCGCATCCTGACCGCTGCCACCTCGGTGACCAGCGTGTTTGGATCAGGCGGGGAGCACGCAGGCGGGAGTCTTTACCTCCAGCGTCTCGCCCGTGGGGTGTGGCAGACCCTGCTTGAGCCGGAAGACGGCGACGGAGTCCGAGTTCTGGTTGGCCACCCAGAGGGTGTCGCCGTCGGCGGCGAAGTGGCGGGGCCAGGCGCCGCCGGTGGGGACCTCGGCGACCCGCTTGCCGTCGCGGATGACGCTGAGCGTGTCCGGGCCCCGGTTGGCGACGTACACGGCGCCGCCGATCAGGTCGATGTGGGAGGGGTAGGTGAGGACGCCGGTGCCGCTGGAGGCGACCGAGGAGATCTCGCGCCACCGCTCGTCGTAGGTGCGCACGGTCGCGTCCAGTTCGCCTGCCACGTGGCAGCGGCCGTGCTCGTCGAAGACGAGGTGGCGCGGGCCCATGCCGGGCATCAGCCGTACGGGCTCCAGCGCCCGGCCGGACAGGGTGTAGCGGCGGATCTCGTCGGTTCCGAGGTCGGGCACGTGCAGGACGTCGTCGTGGAAGACGCACTGGTGGGCGTGCGGGCCCTCCTGGCGGTCGGCGCGCGGGCCCCGGCCCTCGTGGGTGAGCACGACCGGCTCGCCGCGAAAGAGCCCCCGCTCGTCGAGATGGTGCAGGCTGACGACGCCGTCGCCGTAGTTGGCGACGGCCAGCAGTGTGCCGGAGGGGTGAACGGCCAGGTGGCAGGGGCTGTGCCCGGCGCTGGGGCGGCGCGCGGCGGCCTTCAGCCCGCCCGTGGTCGAGAAGGCGGTGAGCTCGCCGCTCTCCAGCTCGCCCACGGCGTACAGGACGGGCAGGACCGGGTGGGCGGCCAGGAACGACGGGCTGGCGACGGGCGTCGTTCCGGCGCCCGGGGCGAGGATGCCGGAGCCGTACCCGCCGATGTAGAGGTGCTTCACAGGGGGATCCCTCCCATGGTTGACTATGGCAATGAATTCTTTGACCGAGGCAAGGGTCTCTGAGGTCAGGGCCTTCAACCGGTTCTATACGAAGGTGGCGGGCGCGCTGCAGGCGGGGATGCTGGACTCTCCGTACACGCTGGTGGAGGTACGGGTGCTGTTCGAGGTCGCGCAGGCGGGCGAGCCGGAGGCCCGCACCCTGCGCGACCTGCTCGGCATCGACGCGGGCTACCTGAGCCGCGTGCTGGCCCGCCTGGAGGGCGCGGGCCTGCTGGTGCGCCGCCGCTCCGACAGCGACGCCCGCAGGCTGCTCGTCCGGCTCACCTCCGACGGCGCCGCCGCCTTCGCCGAACTCGACCGCCGCCAGTCCGAGCGGACGGCCGCCCTGCTGTCGCACCTGAGCGAGGCCGAGCAGGCCGACCTGGTCTCCGGCATGGCCGGGGTGCGCGCCCTGCTCGGCGACCGGCCGGCGCCCGGCCCCCTGCTCATCAGGGCGCCGCGCTCCGGCGACCTCGGCTGGGTCGTCAGCAGGCACGCCGCCCTGTACGCCCAGGAGTACGGCTGGGGCCTGGCCTTCGAGCAGACGGTGGCGCGCATCTGCGCCGACTACACCCCCGGCCGCGACGCCGGCTGGATCGCCGAGGCGGACGGCAGGCCGGTCGGCTGCGTGTTCTGCACGGGCAAGGACGACACGACGGCGCAGTTGCGGATGCTGCTGGTCGAGCCGTCCGCCCGGGGGCTCGGCCTCGGGCGGCGGCTGGTCGGCGAGGTCGTCGCCCACGCCCGCGCCTCGGGCTACGAGCGGATCACCCTGTGGACCCGCGCCTGCCTGGTGGGCGCGCGCCGGATCTACCGGGAGGCGGGCTTCGCCCTGGAGTCCGCGCGGGAGGGCGAGGAGAACGGCGTCCCGGTCACCGAGGAGGTGTGGTCGCTGCCGCTCGCGGCGGCCGGCTCGGCCACCAGTTCAGCGGTCCCGCGAGGCGCATCAGCGCGGGCACAAGGACGGCTCTGATCACGGTGGCGTCGACGAGGACGGCGACGGCCATGCCCACGCCCAGCATCTGCACGAACGTCACCTGCGCGGTGGCGTAGGCGGCGAACGACAGGGCCAGGATGCCACCCGCCGCACCGATCAGCGGGGCGCCGCGCTGCAGCCCGGCGGCGACGGCCGCCGTCGTGTCTCCGCCGTTCTTCTCGTACTCCTCCTTGATCCGCAACAGCAGGAAAACCTCGTAGTCCATCGACAGGCCGTAGGCGATGCAGAGCATGAGGATCGGGATGCTCGCGTCGAGCGTGCCGGTCGGGGTGAAGCCGAGCAGGCCGGACAGGTTGCCCTCCTGGAAGACCCAGACGACGGCGCCGAACATGACGCCGAGGCTGAGCAGGTTGAGGAGGGTGGCCTTGAGCGGGATGAGCAGGCTGCGGGTCATCGCGAACAGCAGCGCGAAGGTGACCACCAGCATGAGGACGAGCGCGAGCGGCAGCCGGTCGACCAACGTGGCGCGGTAGTCGGCGAGCTGGGCCGGGTATCCGCCGACCAGCCGCCCGTCGGGCCCCGGCACGTCCCGGACGGCCTGGACCAGGTCCGCCGGGTCCCCCGCCATAGTCTCCGCGGACGGCACGACCGACACCCAGCCGCCGTCCTTCCCCGGCAGGGGCGCGAACCTGGCCGGGACGCCGGCGCCGATCCGGTTCCCGTTCGCGAAGACACCCTCGGCCGAGTCGACCTGAGCGACGCCGGGCAGGCGGGACAGGGCCGCCGGGTACCCCTGCGGCACCCCGGCCGAGCTCACGACCTGGACGGCGTCGGTCTCCTCCGCCGCGAACGCGCCGCGCACGACCTCCTGCGTCTGCCTGGCGGGCGCCGACGCGGGCAGGATGCGGTCGTCCGCGACGCCGAACTCCAGCCCCAGGAACGGCGAGGCCAGCACGAGCAGCACGAGCACGGCCGCCCCTCCCGTCAGCAGCGGCCTGCGCATGACCCGGGTGGCGAGCGCGTGCCAGAACCCGGTGTCGGAGGCGGGCCGCTCCCTCTTGAGCAGGAACGTTCCACCCGCCGAGGCCAGCAGCGCGGGCAGCACGAGGACGGCGGCGACCAGGCCGCCCACGACGACGGCGATGCCCGAGTAGGCGAACGAGCGCAGGAAGTCGAACGGCAGCACGAACAGGACCGCGAGCGACGCGGCCACCACCAGGCCGCTGAACAGCACCGTGCGGCCCGCGTGCTCGACGGCCCGCGCCACGGCCTCCGGGCGGTCGCGGCCGAGGCGGGTCTCCTCGCGGAAGCGGGCGATGACGAACAGGCAGTAGTCGACGCCGAGGCCGAGCCCCATCGCGAGGGTGAGGTTGAGCGCGAAGGTGGAGATGTCGGCGAAGGGCAGCACGCCGCGCAGCAGGGCCAGCCCGACGGCCATGGCGAAGATCCCGGCGAGGATCGGCACCAGCGCCGCCACGACCCGGCGCAGGTACAGCCAGAGCAGGACGAACACCAGCGGGAAGATCAGCAGTTCGGCGCGAACGAAGTCCTGCCTGGCGATGGGCACCGTCTGCCGGAAGACCTCCTCCCCGCCGCCCGCCCGCACGCCGACCAGCGCGTCGTCCCCGACCACGCGGGGCACCAGCGCGGGCAGCACGGTGCCGCGCACGTGGTCGGCGTCGCCCGGGACCCGTACCAGGATCAGCGCGTGGCGGCCGTCCTCGCTGCGCAGGGTGGGCGAGGCGCCCCTGGTCCAGTAGGAGGCGGCCTCGGCGACGCCGCCGAAGGCGGCGACCCGGGCAGTCAGTTCGCGGCCCCTGGCGGCGACGGCGGGGTCGTCCACCGTGCCGTTCTTCGCGGTCACCAGGAAGATCAGGTCGGGGGTTCCGGTGCCGAAGCGCGCGGCCAGTTCGGCGCGGGCACGGTCCGACTCGGAGCCGGGGGCCTCGAAGCGGGCCAGCGAGAGGCGGGGAACCGTACCGGCCGCGAGGACCCCGGCCACGACCAGGCCGAGCGCGGCGAGGGCGAGGACGAGGCGGCGGCGCCGTACCAGGAGGTGGCCCAGGCGGCGCAGCGGGGGCGAGGGGGTTCCCGGGCGCGCCCGGGTCAGGGTGGTACTCATCGTGGCTCCGAAAACTCGGTAAAATACTCGTGTTTCATCTTCGACCAGAAATACAAGTAAATGCTCGCATTTGTCAACGTGGGGTGCCCATGACCGAGCGACCGGTACGCAGGCAGGCGCGCGGCCTCAAGCGCATGGCCGAGATCCTCGACGCCGCCGAACTCGTCATCGCCGAGGTCGGCTACCCCGACCTGACGACCAACCAGGTCGCGGCGCGGGCCGGGCTGTCGCCGGGCTCGCTGTATCAGTTCTTCCGCAACAAGGAGGAGATCCTCGACGGCCTCGTGGCCCGCTACACCGAGGACCGGCAGGAGTTCTGGCGCGAGCGCCTGGCCTCGGTCACGCCGGACCTGCCGCTCGAAACCCTGGTCGGCGGGCTGGTGGACGCGAGCGTCGCCTTCAAGGCCCGGGCCCCCGCCTACTGGGCCCTGATGTACGGCTCGGCCACCGGCGACCGCCTGGCCAGGGCCGCCGCGCGACTGCACGAGGACGTCGCCCGGAACGTGGCCGCGATGCTCCTGCGGCGCTCCCCCGGCCTGGACGAGGAGCGCGCCCGCACGATGGGCACGATGGCGGTGGCGGCGGTGAAGGCGGTCATGCCCATGGTCGGCGCCGCCGGCCCGGAACGCGCCGAGGTCCTGGTCGCCGAGCTCAAGCGGCTGCTGGTGGGGTATCTCGGCTGAGAAGTCCGGCTACGCGCCATATGCTGTCCGCCGTGACCTCCGAACGCGTTGTCGTAGACGGCCGCTTCGAGCTCCTCGAACGGCTCGGCAGCGGCGGCATGGGCACGGTGTGGCGCGCCTACGACCTGGCCCTGCACCGCGAGGTCGCGCTCAAGGAGGTCCGCCCCTCCCACTCGCCCGACCCCGACCGGGCCGCGATGCTGCGCGAACGGGTCCTGGTGGAGGCCCGCGCCCTGGCCAGGCTCCACCATCCGAACGTGGTGACCGTGCACCACATCGTCGACGACGCGCGCGGCGAGCACCCCTGGATCGTCATGGAGCTGGTGCGCGGCCCGTCCCTGCACGGGCGGCTGGCCGACGGGCCCCTGTCGCCCGCCGAGGCGGCCGGGATCGGCAGGGGCGTCCTCGCCGCGCTGGCGGCCGCGCACGCGGCGGGCATCTGCCACCGCGACGTCAAGCCCGCGAACGTGCTGCTGCGCGACGACGGCAGGCCCGTCCTCACGGACTTCGGCATCGCCGCGCTGTTCGACACCGCCGGGCTCACCGCGACCGGCGAACTGGTGGGCTCGCCCGAGTACATCGCGCCGGAGCGGCTGCGCGGGCACGAGGGCGATCCCGCCTCCGACCTGTGGTCGCTCGGGATGATGCTGTACGTCGCGGTCGAGGGCACCCATCCGATGCGCCGCGACACCCCGCTGGCGACGCTGGCGGCGGTGCTGGACGGGCGGGTGCCGCCGCCGGTGCGCGCGGGCCCGCTGACCCCCGTCCTCGGCGCGCTGCTGGTCTCCGACCCCTCCGCTCGCCCGCCGATCCCCCACCTCGACGCCATGCTCGCCCAGGCCGCCGTCTCCCAGAGCCCTTCCCCGTCCGGTGCGGGGCCTCAGCACGGCCGGCCCCACGCGGGTCACCGTCCCGGTCCTCACTCAGGGCCTCAGCCCGGCTCCCTCGCGGGCCCTGGCCGTCACCCAGGGCCCCAGATCGGCTCGCACGCGGGCCGCCACCCCGGACCTCCCTCTGGCCCCGGTGCTCCCGGCGGGCCCCAAGGTCCGCTTCCGGGGGCTCAGGGGTACGGCGGGCCGCCGTACCAGACCGGGCCCGTGGGCCGGGCGTCCACGACCGATCCCGGCTCCTCCGCCAGGCGGCGGTCCGGCAGGGGCCGGGTGGCCGGTGGGGCCATCGCCGTCACGGTGGCCCTGGGCGCCGCCGGCGGCGTGCTGCTGACCCTCCGCCCCTGGGAGGGCCGGGCCCAGGTCGATACCCCGCGCGCGTCCATCCTGCGGACCATGCCCAAGCTGGTCACCCCGTCCCAACCGGAGGACCTGTCGTCCCGGCAGCAGAAGACGGACCCGCCCGCGAAGGTCGACCTGCTGACGCCGGAGGGCGCCCGCCAGTCGATCGCCGCGCTGCAGAAGGCCGCCAAGACCAAGAAGTTCGTCCAACTCGTGATCTACGGCGAGTACGCCATCGCCGAGGTCCGGCTGCGCGACGACCCGAAGGCCTACGACCGCTTCACCTACCGCGATGGCGTCGTCACCAAGACGATCGGCGGCCCAGTGATAGGGAAGGGCGCCGACAGCGATCCGACGCGCTTCAACTGGGACGCGCTGCCGAGGCTGCTCGCGGACGCGCGCAAGACGCTCAAGGTCAGGAAGCCGACCTCGTACTACGTGATCGCCGAGTCGGCGTCGATGTTCAACTTCAACCAGCCGCTGATGCGCGTCTACATCTCCAACGCCTACAGCGGCGGCGGCTACCTGTCCGCCGACCGCTCCGGCCGCATCCTCAAGCGCTACCCCTCATGACGCGCTGGACCCGGAACGGCCCCGTCACCTCGAAGGTGTGGCCGTCGGTGCCCGTGCCGGAGCGGCCGCGCTGCGAGGAGAAGTAGAGGCGCGAGCCGTCGGGCGAGAAGGCGGGGCCGGTCAGCGTGCTCTCGTCGTGGCCGGTCAGCCGCAGGAACGGCACCACCGCCCCGCCGCTGACCACGTCGATCTCCGTACCGGCCGCCATGAACAGGTCCTCGGGCGGCAGCACGTCGCGCGCCGGGGCGCCGGACCCGCCGTCGTAGGCCCAGACCTGGCCGGCCGTCGCGAACACCAGCAGCCCGTCGCGGGTGTGACAGCCCTCGGCCCGGTCGAGGCGCAGCGCCCCCGGCACCTGGTGGCGGGCGGCGGTCGCGGTCGCGGCCGGGCAGGGGACCTCGCGCCAGCCGTCCGCGACGGTGAGTACCTCCAGGACGCCTTCGGTGAGGTCGCCCCAGTCGCGCGGGCGAAACCGGTACAGGCATCCGTCCGGCTCGTCCTCGGTCAGGTAGACGACCTGGTGGACGGGGTCGCAGGCGACGCTCCCGTGGGAGAACCGGCCGAGGGCGAGGCGGGGGCGGGCCGCGCGGGCGCCGTACGGGTCGCACTCGTGGACCAGCCCGCGCGGGCCGCGCTCGCACGACAGCCAGGTCTGCCACGGCGTGGCGGCGCCCGCGTGGTTCGGTCCCGTGCCCGACAGCACCCGATATGCGTCCTGTACGGTCCCCCGCGCGTCGAACCGCAGCGCCGACGCGCCACCGACGAACGGCACCGCCGAGTTGGACACGTGGATCCAGCCGTCACCGTCGGGGAAGCAGGCTCCGGCGGCCGGGGTCGGATGCCAGGTGAGCCCGGCCACCTTGCGCCCGGTGCGGGCGACGAGGCGGCCCGTGAAGCCGTCGGGCAGCGCCAGCCCGCTGGCCTCCGGCGGGCGCAGCGGGCCGTAGGGACCGGCTCCGGACCGGGAGTGCCACGGTGGACCGGCCACGGTGACCGCACCCGCGCGAAGGAGAGTTCTGCGCGTCATCTGGGGCCTCCCTGTGTCTGCCTCGGTAGTCGACCCGAGTCAGGTGAATGGGAGATGACCGCACGCTGGAACACGGACGAACCCAGAACGACGTCAGCCTGGGAACCCCCATATTTCCCCCGATCAGACGGGACGGCGAGGGCTGTTCTCGCGAAGCGGGCGGAGCGGCGGGAGCCGTTCGCGCGGAGCGGGTGGTCAGCGCTGCGCCTGGAACATCCAGTGCTGCTTGTCGATGTCCTGCGCGACGGCGATGAGCAGGTCCTGGGTCACCGGGTCCGGCTCGTCGGTGGCCTCGATGCGCCGGCGCATCCGCTTGGAGACGTTCTCCAGGATGTCGGTGAACATCGCGACGACCTTGCCGTCTTCGATCCAGGCGACTTCCGGCTGGGTCAGCTTGGTGCTCTTGCCGATCGTCGCGGCGCGGCCGTCCGGGTTGACGCCGACGGCCACGGCGCGCTCGGCGATCGTGTCCGCGTGCTCGCGGGCGAGGTCCACGAGTTCGTCGAGCTGGAGATGGAGCGGGCGGAAGTGCGGGCCCACCACGTTCCAGTGTGCCTGCTTGGCGACCAGGGACAGGTCGAGAAGGTCGACCAGCGCGCCCTGCAGAGCCTCGGCGACGACCTTCTTGGCGTGGTTGGAAAGCGGTCCGGTGATCGCAGCCATGGTGATGTTCCTCCCCGATCGTCGTTTTTCACGTTCACCGTGGAGAACAGAAGTGATCGCGCGATTCTTCCACGACATTGACACTGTCATTATTGCAGTGTCATTGTGGTGGTATGAGCGAGACCTGGACGATCGGCGAACTGGCCGAGCGCGCCGCCGACGCGCTGGGGCCGCAGTCCCCGCGCGGCAACGGCCGGGTGCGCGAGGTGCCGGGCGAACGGCTCATCCGGTGGTACACGACGATCGGCCTCGTCGACCCGCCGCTGACCCGGCGCGGGCGGATCGCCAGGTACGGCCGCCGCCACCTGCTTCAGCTCGTGTCCGTCAAACGCCTGCAGGCCGAGGGCCACTCGATCGCCGAGATCCAGTCCCGCCTCGCGGGCGCCGCCGACTCCCACCTGGAGACCACCGCCCGCCTGGAGTCCGCCGCCCGCCCGGAGCCGACCGACCTCCTGCAGTCCACCACCCGCCCGGAACCGGCCACCGTACGGGAGCGCTTCTGGACGGACGGCACGACGACCACCCCCGCGCCCGCCCCCACCGCGCCCCACATCCCCCCTACCGACCCGCCCGCCACCGCGCCTGCCGACACCGCGAGCTCCGCCACTGACGCCCCCGCCGCGCCCCCCGTCAACGCCGCCACGGTCACCGCCGCCACCGATACCGGCGCCCCCGGCGCCGCGCCGGGCACGCCCGTGCAGGTCGCATACGCCCAGGACGTGCCCGCACCAGGTGCCGGGACCGGGCAGGGCGCGGGCGTGAGCGCCAGGGTCGGCGGGATCCTGCTGGCCGACGGCGTGGTGCTGGTGCTGAGGGGCGCACCCACCGACGACGACATCGAGGCAGTCCTCGCCGCGGCCGGACCGCTTCTTCAGGTGCTTGAGGAGAGGAACCTCACATGAAGATCACTTCCCTGGATCCGGCCCACTGCCTCCCGCTGCCCGACGCGGGCATGGGCGCGCTGGAGACCGAGCGCGGCAACCTGCCCCTGGAGAGCGTGGACGTCTCGGCGCACCTGTCGGGCCTCGTCGCCGGAGTGGAGGTCGCGCAGGAGTTCACCAACCCGTTCGAGGTCTCCCTGGAGGCCGTGTACGTCTTCCCGCTGCCCGCCCGCGCCGCCGTCACCGCCTTCCGCATGGAGGCCGACGACCGGGTGATCGAGGGCGTGCTGAAGGAGCGCGGCGAGGCCAGAGCCGATTACGACCGCGCCCTGCGCGAGGGCAGACGCGCCGCCATCGCCGAGGAGGAGCGGCCGGAGGTGTTCACGATCCGCGTCGGCAACATCCTGCCGGGCGAACGCGTGACGGTCCGGCTGTCGCTGAGCCAGCCGCTGCCGTACGAGGACGGCGCGGCGATCTTCCGCTTCCCGCTGGTGGTGGCGCCGAGGTACGTACCCGGTGAGCCGCTCGACGGCCCGCCCGTCGGCGACGGCACCCGGCCGGACACCGACGCCGCCCCGGACGCCTCCCGGATCTCCCCGCCCGTGCTGCTGCCCGGCTTCCCCCGCCCGGTACGGCTGCGGCTGTCGGTCACCCTCGACACCGCCGGCCTGAACCTGCGCGAGGCGGCCTCCAGCCTGCACGTGGTCCAGCGCGACGGCGACCGGCTCACCCTGCGCCCGGACGAGCGGCTGGACCGCGACTTCATCCTGCGCCTGACGTTCGACACCTCCACGTCGCTGCTGCTGGACGGCGCGGGCACGTTCGCGCTGACCGTGGTGCCGCCGCCGGTGGAGGGCGCCCGCACCCCGCGCGACCTGGTGCTCCTGCTCGACCGTTCGGGCAGCATGGGCGGCTGGAAGATGGTCGCGGCGCGGCGTGCGGCGGCCCGTATCGTCGACACGCTGACGGCGCGGGACCGCTTCGCCGTACTGGCCTTCGACTCGTTCGTGGAGCCCGCCTTCGACGGCCTGCGCGAGGGCACCGACCGCAACCGTTACCGGGCCGTCGAGCACCTGTCGCGCATGGACGCGAGGGGCGGCACCGAACTCCTCGACCCGCTGCTTCAGGCGGTCGCCCTGCTGGGCGGCGGCGACGAGGGCCGCGAGCGGGTGATCGTGCTGGTCACGGACGGCCAGGTGGCCGACGAGGACCGCATCCTGGAGCGCACCGGCGGCGCCCTGTCGGCGATGCGCGTGCACACGGTGGGCATCGACCGGGCGGTCAACGCCGGCTTCCTCAGCAGGCTGGCCGGGCTCGGCGCCGGGCGGTGCGAACTGGTGGAGTCCGAGGACCGGCTGGATGCGGCCATGGAGCGCGTCCACGCCCGGATCGGCGCGCCGTCGGTGACCGACCTGTCGCTCAAGGGCCTGGACGTCGAGCCCGGTACGGTCACCCACCTGGGCGCGATCTTCCCCGGGGTGCCGCTGCGCGTGTACGGCCGCCACCGCGCGGGCGACACGCTCACCGTGCGCGGACTGGCCGGTGGGGCGCCGTGGGAGGAGCGGGTGCCGGGCACAGTGGTGGCCACCCCGGCGCTCAGGGCGGTGTGGGCGCGGGCCCACCTGCGCGAACTGGAGGACAGGTACGCCATGGGCGAGCACGAACTGGAGCCCCAGATCGTGCGGACCTCGCTGGAGTACGGCGTCCTGTGCCGCTTCACCGCCTACGTGGCCGCGGACACCCGGCCGGCCGCCGAAGGCGGCCCGGAGCACCGGGTGATCCAGCCCGTCGAGCCGGTCAGCGGCTGGGAGCCCCCGGCGGGCGGCGCCCTGTTCGCGACCGCGATGCCGATGAGCGTGAGCCGGGGCCCGGCCCCCGCCGCCCCGGCCGCCTTCGGCCCGGCCCTCGGCGGCCCGGCCCCGGACTCCGGTCAGCCCCTCCCGTCCGGCCCTGCTCCCGGTCAGGGCCTCGCCTACGGCGCGGGGTCCGGACAGGCCATGAAGGGACGGCGGGGCCGGGGGTTCGCCCGTGCCGTACCGGCCGGGCCGCAGGTCGTGCGGGCGGGCCACTCGCTCGACTCGGTCCGCCCGCAGCTGACGGCCGAGCTGGAACGGCTGACGGCGATGCGCGGCATGCCCGATCCGCTGTACCTGGTCGACCTGGGCTCACGACTGGCGGTGCTGGCGCACTTCCTCGGCGGGCACGCGGAGCTGGCCGCCGTGGCCCGCGAGCTGGAGGCGGCCGGTCAGCCGGGCACCGACCTGGCCGCGCTGCACCGCCGTACGGTGGAGGTCCTCACGGCCCTGACCTCGACACACCCGTTCTGGAAGCGCGGCCGACCGGAGTAGCGGAGGGGTGCGGTAGGAGCCGACCGGCGCTCTCGACCGCGACGCTGATCCGCACGCGCTGAGGCTGCCGCTGCGGGTGCCGAATGCTCACACAGACCACCCGGCCCTCGCTCGTCACTGAAACGGACGGACCCGCGTCCTTCGGAAAGGGGCGGCCCTTCGGGAAGGGCGGGGGTTCGGGTTAGAACCGTTCCATGGACTTCCACGGCCGGATCGGACGGACGTTCGCAGGCTCGCGCTCCTGGTGGCCGCCACGGCGGTCACCGGGACCCGGCGCCCCCAGCATCGTGCTGGTCCTGGTGGACGACGTCGGGTTCGCCGACCTCGGCTGCTACGGCTCTGAGATCCCGACCCCGCACCTGGACGCGCTGGCCGCCGACGGTATCCAGTGGACCGACTTCCACGTCACCCCGATGTGCTCCCCCACCCGGGCGGCCCTGCTCACCGGCGTCAACCCGCACCTGGCCGGGGTGGGCCACGTGTCCAACTCCGACCCGGGCTTCCCCGGCTACGCGGGCGAGATCTCCCCGGAGGCCGTCACGATGGCCGAGATCTTCAGGGACGCGGGCTGGCTCACTCTGGCCGTCGGCAAATGGCATCTCACCAAAGACTCCGACATGTCGGATGCGGGTCCCCGGCACGCCTGGCCGCTGCAGCGGGGTTTCGACCGCTTCTACGGCTTCCTGGAGGCATTCACGAACCACCATCACCCGCACC
Organism: Nonomuraea longicatena; assembly: GCF_039525605.1. Lineage (NCBI taxonomy): Bacteria > Bacillati > Actinomycetota > Actinomycetes > Streptosporangiales > Streptosporangiaceae > Nonomuraea > Nonomuraea longicatena. The sequence goes on from NZ_BAAAHQ010000017.1 coordinate 150,750, forward strand.
GGCTGATCCGCGACAACTCCGCCGTCAAGACCGACCGCTACCCCGACGGCTACTACCTGGCCGACGACCTCACCCGCGAGGCCGTCGAGATGATCAGACAGGCGGGCGAGCGCCCGTTCCTGCTGTACCTGGCGCACGGCGCGGCCCACGCGCCCCTCCAGGCCCCGGCGGAGGACATCGCCCGCTTCGACTACCGCGACGGCTGGGACGCGGTACGCGAACGCCGCTTCCGCAGGCAGTGCGAACTCGGCCTGCTGCCGGAAGGCACCGTACTCCCGCCGCGCGAGAGCGCGCCGGGCGACGACGTGCCCGCGTGGGACGACCTCGCCCCCGCGACCCGGCGGCTGTTCGCACGCTACATGGAGGTGTACGCGGCGATGATCGCCGCCGTCGACCGCAGCGTGGGCGAGATCCGGCGCACCCTCACGGAACTGGGCAGGCTGGACGACACCGTCTTCGTCTTCACCTCCGACAACGGCGCCTCCCGTGAGGGCGAGGCGCACGGCACCACCCAGTACCTGCGCACGCTGCTGTCGGCGGGCAGCCGCCACGACCGCGAGGACCCGGACGCCGACCTCGACCGTCTCGACCTGGTCGGCGGGCCGCGCACGCTGGCGCACTACCCGCGCGGCTGGGCGATGGCGGGAAACACGCCCTTTCGCCTGTACAAGCGCAACACGCACGCGGGCGGCCACGCCGTACCCCTGCTGATGTCGTGGCCCGCCGGGCTGCCGCAGCGGGGCGAGCGGCTCGGCCACTGGGCCTACGTCACGGACGTGCTGCCCACGCTGATCGAACTGACCGGGGTGCAGGCGGCGGAGGGACTGCCGCGCACGGGCCGCTCGCTGCTGCGCGACGGCCCGGAACGCGGGCAGTATTTCGAGTTGCAGGGGCATCGCGGGTACGTGCGGGGCACGTGGGAGATCGTGACCAGGCACGCGCCGCTGACGCCGTTCGGCGAGCACGAGTGGGAGCTCTACCACCGTCCCTCCGACCGCGCCCAGGCGAGCGACCTCGCCGCCGAGCACCCGGCGCTGGTGCGCGAGCTGGCCGGGGAGTGGGAACGGGCCGCGCGGGCCAATCGCGTCTACCCGCTGGACGAGGGCTCGCGGCTGCGCTACCTGCTGCGTCCGCCGTGGCAGCGGGACCCCGCCCCGGTACGGCTGCGCCCGCCCGTGCCGACGCTCGAACGCTGGCAGGCGCTGCAGCTCGTCCAGTGGCGGTCGTTCACGATCACCGCGACGGTGGCGGAGCCGGGCACGGGGGTGCTGGTGGCGCACGGCGGCCAGGGCGGCGGCTACCTGCTGTACGCCGAGGACGAGCTGGTCTTCGCCCACAACGGCTTCGGCGTCGTGCGCGAGCTGCGCGCGGGGCCGCTCGGCCGCATGATCGAGGTGGAGGTGAGCGCGCCCGGCGGCTGGGTGTGGGACGTGCGGGTACGCGTGGACGGCCGGTTACGCGGCGAGCTGACCGGGTTGCCGATGCTGGCGGCGTTCTGCCCGCTGGAGGGCATCGACGCCGGGATCGACCGGCGCTCGCCGGTCTCGTGGGAGGTGTTCCGGCGGCACGGCCCCTTCCCGTTCGGCGGGCGGCTGCTGGAGGTCGTGTACACGCCGGGTCCGTTCGCCCCGGACGCGGGCGCGAACTTCGTGGATCTGGTCAGACAGCTCGGACTCAGGTATGAGTAGGGCGAATAGGCTGTTGAGGTGAATACCCTCGTCCTGGACGGTGGCCTGGCCACCCATCTCGAAGCCCTCGGCGCCGACCTGCGCGACGACCTGTGGTCCGCGCGGCTGCTGCTGGAGGACCCCGGCCTGGTCAGGCGGGTGCACGCCGACTACTTCGCGGCGGGCGCCGACGTGGCGACCACGGCCAGCTACCAGGCCACGCTGCCCGGCTTCGCGGGGCGCGGGATCGGGGCCGCCGAGGCGGAGCGGCTGCTGCGGCTGTCGGTCGAGCTGGCCGGGCAGGCGCGCGACGAGGCCGGGCACGGGCTGGTGGCCGCCTCCGTCGGGCCGTACGGCGCCTATCTGGCCAACGGCGCCGAGTACACGGGCGACTACGACCTGGACGAGGAGGGCCTGCTGGCCTGGCACCGGCCGCGCTGGGAGATCCTCGCGGGCGCCGGTGCGGACCTGCTGGCCTGCGAGACGATCCCGTCCATGGCCGAGGCCCGCGCGCTGGCCCGGCTGGTGACGGAGACCCCCGGGGTCAAGGCGTGGGTGAGCTTCTCCTGCCGCGACGAGGCCCGCATCAACGACGGCACCCCGATCGAGGAGGCGGCGGCGCTGTTCGCGGGCAATCCACAGATCGTGGCCGTGGGTGTGAACTGCACGGCGCCCCGGCACGTCCCGGGGCTGATCTCGCGGCTGACGGTGCTGCCCGTGGTCGTCTACCCGAACTCGGGAGAGGTCTGGGACGCCGGCGAGCGGCGCTGGCACGGCCTCGCCGACCCGGCTGAGTACGGTCAGACGGCCAAAGAATGGCAGGACCGGGGCGCCTCGATGATCGGCGGCTGCTGCCGTACGACGCCGGAGCACATCAGGCAGGTGCGGGCGCACGTTTCCTGAATGGACCGCTCCCCACCGGGTCCCGAGCACCGGCGGGGAGCGGCGCGCATACTCGGACCGGGCACTCAGGCCGGGGCGGGGGCACCACGGCGCTGCCTGCGCAGCGCGTCCACCGACAGCAGGCCGCCGCCGCTGAAGCCGATCGCGAGCGCCGCGGCGGCCAGGCTGAGCACGAACTCGTAGCCTCCGTCGCCGACCATGAAGCCGTTGGGGAGGTGGACGAACAGGATGGCGCCGACCATGTCGGCGGCCAGCAGGACGCCGGCGATCGGCAGGGCGGCGCCGACGATGAACGCGAGTCCGCCGGCGACCTCCAGGACGGCGACGGCCGGGGCGGCGATGCCCGGCAGCGGGACGCCGACCTTGTCGAAGAAGGCGGTGGCGCCGTCCAGGCCCATCACGGCGAACTTCTGGTAACCGTGCACGATGAAGACCACTCCGACGGCCACCCGTGCGAGCAGCAGGGCCACGGGACGGACTTGGTCGAGCATGTCGGTTCTCCCTTGCGTCGTCGTCCGGAATCGAGCAACGCCAGGATGTCGTACAAATCTAAACGAAATCTGAGACCGGAATGGGAAAGCGATGAGACGGCGCCGCGTCCGTGAGCCGTCAGTGGTGGGCGGTGGCGCGGCGGGCGCGCTCCATCTCGACCTTGGCGCTGGCGGCGTACTTGTCGACGTACTCCTGACCCGACAGCTCCATCAGGGCGTACATGATCTCGTCGGTGACCGCGCGGAGGACCAGACGGTCATCCTCCATGCCGTAATAGCGTGAAAAATCGAGCGGCTTGCCGAATCGCACGCCGGGCCGGATCCCCAGCTTCGGCAGTGGCCGTCCGGGCGGCATCATCTCGAAGGTGTTGACCATGGCCCACGGGATCACCGGCGCCCGCGACTCCAGCGCCAGCCGCGCCACCCCGGTCTTGCCCTTGTAGAGGCGCCCGTCCGGCGAACGGGTGCCCTCGGGGTAGATGCCGAGCACGTTGCCCTCGCCCAGCACGCGCAGTCCGGTGCGCAGCGCGGCCTCGCTGGCCTTGCCGCCGGAGCGGTCGATCGGGACGGTGCCCACACCGCTGAAGAACAGCCGGGTGAAGAAGCCCTTGACGCCCCGGCCGGTGAAGTAGTCGGATTTGCCCAGGGAGATGACCTTGCGGCGCAACTGCAGCGGACCGAAGAAGTGGTCGGCGAAGGACAGGTGGTTGCCCGCCAGGATGGCGGGGCCGTGCCTGGGCACGTTGTCCGCCCCCTCGGTCCACGGCCGGAACACGAGATGGAGGATCGGCGCCAAGATGGCCTTGACCACCCAATAGAACACCCGGGCCACCCTTTCGAGGAACCTGCTTGCCCAGCCTGCCGCGTGGACGCTCCTACCGACAACTCTAGTAGCGCCGCGTGAGCAGAGTCATCTTCGCATCTCGGAGGCGATGCTCCTACCCAGCTCTCGCACAACCGGCTTAAATCATGCGACTATCGGGCAATTCAGGGATGAAAACTGGCTGTGCCGACGTTGGGAGCAGCTATGCCGCTCATGCCGGGCGCCGAGCCCTACCACCACGACGGCGGCGAGGCCGGGGTACTGCTGTGCCACGGGTTCACGGGCACGCCGCAGTCGATGCGGCCATGGGCCGAGTTCCTGGCCGCGCACGGCCTCACCGTGTCGCTGCCGCGCCAGCCCGGCCACGGCACGACCTGGCAGGAGATGAACCGCACCCGGTGGGAGGACTGGTACGCCGAGGTCGAGAAGGCGTTCGAGGACCTTCAGGGCCGCTGCGCCGAGGTGTTCGTCTGCGGCCTGTCCCTGGGCGGCTGCCTGGCGCTGCGACTGGCGGAGGTGCACGGCCCGGCCGTCAGAGGGCTGGTGCTGGTCAACCCGTCGATCACCCTGGACGTGCCGCTGCTGCGGCTGGCCCCGCTGCTGAAGTGGTTCATGGCGTCGGTGCCCGCCATCGCCGGGGACATCAAGAAGCAGGGGATCACCGAGACGGCCTACTCGCGCACCCCGGTGCGGGCGGCGTCCTCGCTGCCCCAGCTGTGGCACCTGGTGCGGGCCGACCTGCCCAAGGTCGCCCAGCCGTTGCTCGTCTACCACAGCACGGACGACCACGTGGTCAAGCCGGCGAGCGTCGGCTTGCTCCGCAGGACCCTCAAACACGCCACGATCGAGGAACTCTCCGATAGCTACCATGTTGCGACGCTGGATAATGATGCCGACAGGATCTTTGCCGGGAGCCTCGACTTCATCCGGACACATGCCTCGGTACCCTTGCAGAGGGACTGAACGCACGCAGGGGGAAGGCGCGTAGGTGACGCCCCAGAGTGACGAGGACGAGGTCTGGCGTCAGATCGTCGCCTCATTCAACGACACGGCCGAGCGCGACTCGGCCGATCAGCCGTGGCCCGACAGCGAGAACGTGCCAGAGGAGCCGGCCCGCCGGGTGGCGCGGCCCGCCGAGGCCGACCTCGACCTGCGCGACGACGGCGACGCGGACGGCGCGCTCGACGAGCGTGCCGACGACGAGGACGAGGGCCATTACGAGCCGCCGCCTCCGCCGCCGCTGCCCAAGCTCGACCTGACCACCAAGCTGGCCTGGCTCGCGCTGTTCGGCGGCCCCGCCTACCTGCTGCTGGCGGCGATGGCCGAGTGGCAGATGGAGGGCTGGGCGCTGTTCACGGCGGTGGCCGCGTTCATCGGCGGCTTCGTGGCGCTGGTGGTGCGCATGGGAGACGGTCCGCCCAACGACTCCGGCTGGGACGACGGGGCTGTGCTCTGAGCGCCGCTCAGGAGGTCGTGGGGGGCTTCGGGCCGAAGGTCTCCACGACGTCGGTGTAGCGGTCGGTGGCGTCGACCACGTGACCGACCGCCCACACCGTGCCCTTGCCCGGCAGGTAGGTCACCGCCTGCAGGCGTACGGAGTTGCGGCTCTTGGCGTCGCCGCCGCCCCTGATCACCTCGAAGCGGCCCTTCTCCTGGCGCAGCAGGAAGCCCTCGGCCGGGCGTTCGCGGTCGTAGCCGGAGATCCAGTAGCGGCCCTTGCCGTCGCCGGTCACGCCGTAGAGCCGGGCGGTGATCGGCGGGAGCTTCTCGCGTGTCCAGCGCTTGCCGTTCCAGGACAGCACGAGCGGGTCGATCCGGCCGGCGCCGTGGTAGACGCCGCCGACCGCGAGCGCCCGCTTGGCGCTGTCGACCTGGATGTCGCGCAGATAGCCGCCCGGGATGCGGGGCAGCCGCATCGGCTTCCAGGAGCCGCCCGACTGCCGCATGACCAGCGGCCCGTCGCCGGTGTCGCCGACCGCGAAGCCGCCGGAGACGGCGTAGAGGGCGCCGTCGGAGGTCGTGGGCGTCACCGTCCAGGAACCGTTCTGCCCGGAGACGATCAGGGCCTTGTCGCCCCTGCTGCCGACGGCGACGACCTTGCCGCCCTTGGCGTCGAGCCCGCCGAGCCAGTCGCCCGCCCACAGGCCGGGCACCTGGACGCGGTCGAAGCCCGTCACGTCGCCGCCCGCGAGGTAGGGCAGGCCGTCGTGGCCGTCGCCCACCGCCCACACCTGCGTCGGGGTGCCCGCGGCGATCGTGCGCAGGTTGCCCGCGCCGGTGGCGTCGCGGATGGCGACCTCGGCCCAGGCGGTGCCGTTCCAGTGGCGGATGGTGCCCCGGTTCTTCCAGACGTCCCAGATCTCCTGCTGGCCCACCGCCCACACGTTGCCGGCCGACAGGGCCAGCACATCGGACAGGGACCCGTCGACGTCGAGGCGCGCGCTGGAGGAGCGCTGCCACGACTCTGCCGTGACGGGACGTGGTTCGGCGCGCGCAGCCCCCTCGACCGGCGCGACGAGCGGATACGCGAGGCACGTCGCCAAGGTCAGGGAGAGTACGCGCCGCCGATGGCGACGGGTCATGAGGAAATATTACGGGCTGGCCGCACTCGATCACCCGACGACCCCGCGATCCGGCCGATCAACCGCCTGTGACCTGGGTCACCCTGACGTCGGCGACGACCGGCAGATGGTCGGTCGCGGCGGCCAGATCACCGGCTACGGCCTCGGCCCCTCCGCACGACACCACGTCCAGACCGGGCCCGGCGAAGATCGCGTCGATGCGTTTGCGCGGCTGTCTGGCGGTGAACGTCATGCCGTCGCCCCTCGGCGCCCTCGGGTAGCAGTCGGCGAGTTGGCCGGCGACGTACCGCCAGGTCGGCTCGGCGCTCTGCTCGTTGAGGTCGCCCGCGATCACCGGGACCGCGCCGAAGCGCGTGGCCGCCGCGCGCACCAGCGCGATCGCCTCGACCGCGTGCTGCATGCGGGCCGCCGCGTCGAGGTCGAGGTGGATGGAGCCGACCGCGAGGCGCAGGCCGTCCACCTCGACGACCGCGAGCGCCATCCCTCTGATCTCCAATCCGATGAAGATCTTCAGCACGTGACTCTCCGCGTGCAGGATCCTGGCCCTGGCGGAGACGTAGACGGCGACGCCGCCCAGCCTGCGCCCGGCCGCCACCCGCATGCCCGCCGCCTCGGCGAGTTCCCTGCGTCTGCCGCGCCAGAAGAGCAGGCGCGGCGCCTCCTGGACGCACAGCACGTCCGCCCGCATCGCCGTGATGACCCTGACCAGTGCCGGCACATCGTCCTTCATGCCGCGCACGTTGTACGTCCCCACCCTGACGCCCACTGACGGACTGTAACCCCGTCAGCGCTGTCTGGCCAGGTCCGCGGCCCCGACCAGGCCCGCCGAGGCGCCCAGTTCGGCCAGCCGGATGTCGGCGAGCGGGCGGTGGCCCCTGCCGGTGATCCGGTCGGCGTAGGCGGCCCTGGCCCGGTCGAGGAACAGGTCTGCGGCCCGGGAGACGCCGCCGCCGACGATGAAGCAGCCGGGGTCGAGTATCGCGGCCAGGTCGGCCAGTCCCTGCCCGAGCCAGTCGGCGAGCGCGTCGAAGGCGGCGAGCGCGGCCTCGTCGCCCTTGCGGGCGGCGGCGGTCACCTCCTCGCCCCTGATCCGCTCCCCCGTCATCTCCCGCAGGACCGGGGCACGCTCCGGCTGCCGCTCGGCGATCTCGCCGGCCTCGATGACCAGCGCGTTGCCCGAGGCGTACTGTTCCCAGCAGCCGCTGTTGCCGCACCCGCACGGCCGTCCGCCCGGTACCACCTGCATGTGGCCGAGTTCGGCGCCCATGCCCCAGCGGCCCCGGAACAGCTTGCCGTCGAAGACCAGCCCGCCGCCGATGCCGGTGCCGATCGTGACGCACACGACGTGCGTCTGCCCGCGCCCGGCGCCGAACCTGGTCTCGCCCCAGGCCATCGCGTTGGCGTCGTTCTCCACGATCACCGGCAGCCCGATCAGGCCGTTGATCTTCTTCTGCAGCGGCTCCTCGCGCCAGGCGAGGTTGGGGGCGAAGCGCACCATCGACCGGCTCTCGTCGACGAAGCCCGCCGCGCCCACGCCGACGGCTTCGACGCGGCGGCCCCGCGCCAGTTCCGCGACGACGTCGGCGACGGTCTCGGCGACCAGGTCGGGCTGGTCGGCGGGGGTCGGCCGGAGCGCCTGCTCGACGACGCGCCCCTGCTCGTCGACCACGCCGGCGGCCACTTTCGTGCCGCCGATGTCCACCCCGATAGTCAGCATTGTCACCCCAGATCGATGTGTTCCACGTCGTCGCCATGACGGTGCTCGCCACGGCCACCGTCCTGGCCTGCCTCCCACCCGCCGGCGGGCCGGTCGCGCGGCCCTCGGGGAGCGGGACGGCCCAGCAGATCCAGCGCGCCCCTGACCGCGGCGAACAGTTCACCGCTCGCGGCCGCGAGATGGCCGGTCACGTCGCCGCCGGCCTCGCGCTGCGCCGCGATCGCCCGGCAGACCGGGCAGGCGCGGCAGATGTACTCCTCGTGCGGCTCGGACACGGCCTCGCCCCACACGTCCTGCTCCTTGCGCGCGCCGGAGCCGCCGGTGAAGGTGTCGAACACACTTTTGCCCACCTGCTTGCCGACGTGCTTGCCGACCTCGCGGGCGGCGCGGTCCTGGATCGCGCCGATCAGCTTGCGGGCCTCGTCGGCGACGGTGCCGATCGGATCCCTGTCGTTGCCGTTCTCAGTCATCTGGCCCTCCCGGGGCAGGGGGTCTGTCTGAGACGAACCGTACCTGGAGGAAACCATCCTGAAGCACCGCGCTCGCCACCTTCCGCCGCGTCAGCGAGGCGGGCAGGGCGATGATCCTCCGGTACGGCCCGGCCGTCACGATCAGTTCCTCGCCCTTGCGGGCCAGATCGACCTCGCCGCGCTCGGCTCCCGGCAGCGCCAGCCGGAGTTCGTCGGCGCTCAGGCGCAGCGGCGGCGGGACGGACGGCGGCGCGAACGGGTCACCGTCGCCGTAGAGGGCGGCGCCCGCCTCGGCCAGCGTGTCCGCGCCGATCGGCTCGGCGGGCAGGTAGGGCAGCACGTGGACGGGCAGCGGGGCGAACGACTGCCCGGCCTCGGCCAGCAGCCCCGCCTGGGCCCGCGCCCAGCCGGTCGACCAGGGGTCCGTGCTCCCGGCGGGGAAGACGCGGTTGGCGACGACGGCGTCGACGCGGTAGCCGTACAGGTTGAGGGAGGTGAGGGCGCGCCCGGTCTCGGCGAGCACCACCGCCTCCGGCGTCAGCACCAGCCGGACGGAGGCGTCGGGGCCGGTGAGCAGTTCGCGGACGTCGCGTATCCCCTGGTGCAGGCGCTCGGCGGCCTGGAGGAGGCCGTCGTCCGGCGCGATGCCGCGCACGAACGGCGCGACCGTCTTCAGGAGCCTGCGGCCGACGGGCAGCAGGCGGCCGGCGTGCCGGTCGAGGGCCTCGGGCAGGGCGAGCAGCCGCAGCGTCGCGGCCGTGGGGGCGCAGTCGACGACGACGACGTCCCAGTCGCCGGAGCGCACGTGGGCCTGCAGTTCCAGCAGCGCGATGACCTCCTCGGCGCCGGGCAGGACGGTGACCTCCTCGGCGGTGATCTCGTCGAGGCCGAGTTCGCCGAGCAGGCCGCTCGTGTGGCCGCTCAGCTCGTCCCAGTGCTCCTCCAGGGAGCGCTGGGTGTCGACCTGGTGCAGCCGCAGGCCGGGGGCGATCTCACCGGGGCCGCCGAGCGCGTCGGACAGCGAGTGGGCGGTGCCGATGGAGACGGCGAGGGTCTTCAGCCCGCGCCTGGCGGCGTGGGCGGCGGTGGCGGCCGCGACGGTGGTCTTGCCGACGCCGCCCTTTCCGGTGAACAGCAGGACGCGCGGGCTCACTACCTGCCCTCGACCCGCTTCTTCAGGCCCTTGAGGGCCGTGTCGACGATGACCTTCTCCGCCTTGCGCCGGATCATGCCGATCATCGGCACCTTCAGGTCGACGGCCAGTTCGTAGGTGACCTCGGTGCTCCCGTCCCGTTCGGCGAGCACGTAGCTCCCGGCCAGTTCGGCGATCATCTTGCCCTGCTCGACCACCGTCCAGCGCACGCTACTGTCGTCGTCCCAGGTGTAGCCGAGGGTGTAGGAGTCGCTGATCACCCCGGCGTCGAGGACGAAGCGCACCCGGCTCGCGCGGCCGTCGTCGCCCGGGTCCACGACCTCGGCGCTCTTGACCTGTCCTGCCCACTCCGGGTACGCGGGGAAGTCGGAGATCACCGCCATCACGCGTGCGCGACCGGCGGCGACGGTGATGCTCGAACTGGTGCGATCAGCCATGCGGATACAGTAACCGCCGCATCATCGATCCAGCGCGAACAGGACATCCTTTCCTCGGAAATGACCGGTGTCCGCGCATTGGGGCAGGCCCGTACGGGTTCGGGGCGGCGCGGAGCTCCTACGGGCTGTGGGAGCTAGCATGAGGGGCGCCCGATCCCTGACGAGGAGTTGACGTCCTTGCGCGAGTACAGCGTGCCCACCCTGGTGGATGTGCCCGCCTCCGCCCACCTGGCCGACACGGTGTTCAGGCGCGGCGAGCAGGAGCCCACCGCCGTGATGCTGCGGCGCCAGGCGGGCTCGAACTGGCCGGACGTGAGCGCCGCCGACTTCAGGGACCAGGTGCTCGCGCTGGCCAAGAGGCTGGTCGCCGAGGGGATCGAGCCCGGCGACCGGGTCGCGATCATGTCGCGCACCCGCTACGAGTGGACACTCGTCGACTACGCCGTGTGGACGGCGGGCGCGGTGTCGGTGCCGGTCTACGAGACCTCGGCGGTCGAGCAGGTGCGGTGGATCCTGTCCGACAGCGGGGCCAGGGCGGCCTTCGTCGAACTCGACGCGCACGAGGAGACCGTACGGGCGGCCGCGCCGGACCTCAAGCACCTGTGGCGCATGGACAGCACGGTGAGCGCCCCCAGCGCCCCCGGCGCCCTGGACAGCGGCAGCGGCGTCGAGGACGCCGAGATCGAGCGGCGCCGCGCCGCCGTGGGCGGCGCCGACCTGGCCACCGTCATCTACACCTCGGGCACCACGGGCACCCCGAAGGGCTGCCGCCTGACGCACGACAACCTGCTGTTCACCGCCCGCAACGTGGCCGCCGGGCCGCTCGCGCCGGTGTTCGAGGAGCAGGAGCCGGGGGTGCTGCTGTTCCTGCCGCTGGCCCACGTCTTCGCGCGGCTGATCCAGGTGGTGGCGATCGAGACCGGCACGATCCTGTCGCACACGCCCAACATGAGGAACGTCGCACCCGACCTGGTCTCGGCCGCGCCGACGCTGCTGCTCGGCGTGCCCCGGGTGTTCGAGAAGGTCTACAACGCCGCCGAGCAGAAGGCCGCCCAGAGCGGCAAGGGCGCGATCTTCGCGCGGGCGGGCGCCACGGCCGTCGCCCACAGCAGGGCGGACGGCCGTCCCGGGCTGGGGCTGCGGCTGCGGCACGCGCTGTTCGACCGGCTCGTCTACCGCAGGCTGCGCGCCGCCACCGGCGGGCGGCTGACCGCCGCGATCTGCGGCGGCTCGGCGCTGGGCGAACGTCTCGGGCACTTCTTCCGCGGCGTCGGCATCGAGGTCCTCGAGGGGTACGGCCTGACCGAGACCTCCGCCCCCTGCTCGGTCAACCCGCCCGGCGCGGGCAGGATCGGCACGGTGGGCCGTCCGCTGCCCGGCGTCTCGATCCGCGTCGGCGACGACGGCGAGATCCTGGTGAAGGGCCGCCACGTCTTCGCCGGCTACTGGAACGACGATCGGGCCACGGCCGAGGTGATCGACGCGGACGGCTGGTTCCACACCGGCGACGTCGGCGACCTCGACGCCGACGGCTACCTGCGCATCACCGGCCGCAAGAAGGAACTCCTGGTCACGGCGGCGGGCAAGAACGTCGCCCCGGCGCCGCTGGAGGACGCGCTGCGCGCCCACCCGCTGGTCTCCCAGGCGCTGGTCGTCGGCGACGACCGGCCGTACGTGGCGGCGCTGGTGACACTCGACCCGGAGGCGCTCGAACACTGGGGGGCGCGGCACGGCGCGCAGGACGCGAGCCCGGCGGAGCTGAGCACCGACGCGCGGATCCTGGCCGAGGTGCAGAGCGCGGTCGACAACGCCAACCGGGCGGTCTCGCGCGCCGAGCAGATCAAGAGGTTCACGATCCTGGACGCGGACCTCACGGAGGACAGCGGGCATCTGACACCGACGCTCAAGATCAAGCGCGCGCTGGTGACGCGCGACTTCGCCGACGCCATTGAGGGCCTCTACACAAGCTGACCCCTCCGATCACTTTTCGCTTTGAGAACGGTTGCAGTGGCCGTATTGACAAGCGGTTCCCCAGCACGTCTAGCTTGAGGGCGTACCAGTCGGCGGCCTCATCCAGCAGTGCTCCGATGAATGGGCCGCGAGTCAACCTGCCGGAAGGTCAGTCCGGCGAGGAAGGCGGCAAGGTGAGAACGACCCTCGCGGCGGCTCTGCTCGCGCTCACCGCATGCTCCGTGAACGAGCCCCCGGGCAGCGGCGCCGCCGCCGGCGAGGTCACGTTCCTGTTGTTCGAGTCACCGAACCTGAACGCGGCCTACTGGGACGCGCAGATCGCCCGCGCCGCCGCCTCGGTGCCCGGCGTCAAGATCAAGAAGGTCGTCGCCCCCGCCGCCGGCGGCCGTGACGAGTTCGCCAAGCAGCTCATCGCCTCGGGACAGTTCCCCGACGTCCACGTCGGCCTCCAGGACATTCTCGGCTTCGCCCCAACCTGTACGCCTGGACGCCCGAGGACCTCAAGGACTTCGAGTGCACCGGGTGCGGCGCCATCGGCGGCAAGGTGGTGCAACTGCCGGCCAACACCCAGACCCACTCGAACGTCTACTACAACAAGGCCCTGTTCAAGCAGGCGGGCATCACCGCCCCGCCCACCACGTACGCGCGGTTGCTGGAGGCCGCCGCCAAGCTCAAGGCCAAGGGCGTCACCCCGTTCGTGATCGGCGGCGGCCCCGACGCCTTCGCCTCCACCCTCGCCTGGACGGCCGTCCTCGCCACGGACGTGTACGCGGCCGACCCCCGGTGGATGCGAAAACGCCGCGAGGGCAAGGTCCGGTTCACCGATCCCGCCTTCAAGGCCGCCACCCGGAAGTTCGCCGACCTCGCTGCCAAGGGCTACCTCGACAACAGGGACATCTCCCGCGACTACGGCGCGACCCAGACCGCCTTCCTCGAAGGAAAGGGCGCGATGTACCCGATGGGCAGCTGGTTCGCCTCCCCCTCCGGCGGCGACAACCCCGCCAACAAGATCGAGATCGGCCGGTTCAACTGGCCGGGCGACAGCGACGACAGCAGGCTCGCCACCTTCATCGGCGGCGGGCTCACCGTGAGCGCCACCACCGCGAACCTGGACGCGGCCAAGAGGTTCGCCCTCGCCTTCCAGCTCGACAAGGCCAACATGGACGCCTCCGTCAAAGCCGACGCGCTGTTCCCCGCCGTCAAGGGCTACGCGCCGCCGCCGATGGGACCGGTGTTCACCGAGTCGTACCGGGCGTGGGACACCGCCAAGAGGGCGGGCGCGACCGTACCGTCCTTCGGGTGGGAGGCCGGGGACGACGCCATGCCGCCCGGTATGAAGGAGAAGTGGTGGGCGGCGGCCCAGGACCTCATCAGCGGCGCGCAGACCGTCGTCGAGGTGCTGGCCCACCTCGACGCCGAGTGGGACCGGTCGTCTTGACCCTCCGCCGCAGGCTCTGGCACTTCCTGGGCTTCGGGGCGCCGGGCTTGCTCGTCTACGTCTGCTTCGTGCTGGTGCCGATCCTGCTGAGCGTCGGCTACAGCCTGACGAACCACAGCCTGCTGCGGCCGGCTGGTCGTGGGTGGGGCTGCGCAACTACGCGCTGCTGCTGGAGGACCAGGCGTTCCTGTCCTCGCTGCGGGTCACCTCGGTGCTCACGCTCATGGTGCTGATCGTGCCGAACGCCTTGGGCCTGGGGCATCGCCGTACTGCTGGATCACCGGGGCTGGTTCTACAACGCGATGCGCAGCGTCTACTTCACCCCGATGGTGCTCAGCTCGGTCGGCGTCAGCGTCGTCTGGACCCGCGTCCTGGACGACGAGGGGCCGCTGAACCAGGCGCTGCGCCTGCTCGGCGTGGCCGACCCGCCCGGCTGGCTGTCCGACCCCGCCTACGCGCTCTTCTCGCTCGGCTCGAACGTGTCGTGGCAGCTGCTCGGCTTCTGCGTCGTCGTCTACCTGGCCGGGCTGCAGGGCGTCCCCCGGGAGCTCGCCGAGGCGGCCGCGATCGACGGCGCCGGGCCGTGGACCCGCTTCCGCCGCCTCACCTGGCCGCTGCTCGCGCCCGCGCTGACCGTCAACACCGTGGTGCTGCTCATCACCACCTTCAAGATCTTCGACCACGTCAAGGTGATCACCAACGGCGGGCCCGGCACCGGCACCACCGCCACCGTGGCCTTCACGATCATGCAGGAGGGCTTCGTCGAGAACCGGCAGGGCTACGCCTCCGCGATGGCGATCGTCATGCTGGTGATCGTCGCACTGGCCTCCGCCGTCGCGCTGCGGCTGCTCCAGCGCCGGGAGGTGCAGCTGTGAGAAGGGCCCTGGTCGCCCTCGCGATCACCGCCGTCTTCTTCGTCCCGCTGTACGTCGCCCTGGTCAACGTGGTCAAGCCCAGCGCGCTCATCCCGGGCGCCGGGGCCATCGCGCCGCCGATCCCGCCGACGCTCGACAACCTGTCGGCCGTCCCCACCGACCCCGCGAACCTGTTCTGGGCCAGTCTGGCCAACAGCGTGCTCGTGACCACCCTGTCGGTGATCGCGCTGGTCGTCCTGTCGGCGACCCTCGCCCACTACCTCGCCCGTACGGCGGGGCGCTGGGGCCGCCTGCTGACCCTCCTGCTGCTGTGCGGCCTGATGATCCCGCCCCAGGTCATCCTGGTCCCGATCACCCAGGTGCTGCGCGCCCTCGGCCTCATGACCACGGTGCAGGGGCTGGTGCTGTTCAACGTCGGCTACTACGTCCCCTTCGGAGTGTTCGTCTTCACCGGCTTCCTCAAGGGCGTCCCCGCCGATCTGGAGGAGGCCGCCGCCATCGACGGCGCCGGGCGGGGGCGGACGTTCTGGCGCATCGTCTTCCCGCTGCTGCGCCCGGCCACCGCCAGCGTGCTGATCTTCCTGTCGGTCTGGATCTGGAACGACTTCCTCAGCCCGCTGATCATTCTCGGCCCGGGGCAGGGCACCACCGTCACCACCGGCGTCTACCGTTCGCTCGGGCAGTACTCCTTCGACTACGGCGGCGTCTTCGCGCTCATGTTCCTCTCGACGCTGCCCGTGCTGATCTTCTATCTGGCCCTGCAGAAGCAGTTCGTCAAGGGCCTGACCGGCGGCGCGACGAAGGGGTGAGTTTAACCGCGAGCCCTGAAGGAAAAAGATCTCAGCTAGCGCACAGGAAGCAGGTAAACCCCCATGATCCTGCAGTCCACCAGAGCCGCCGCCCCGCTCCTGGGCGCGGTGCTGGTCCTGACCGCGTGCTCCTCCGGCAACGTGGCCGCCGCCGGCGTCACCGGGACGAAGGTCGTCGAGGTCGGCACCGACAACACCCCCACCGGCGCCCAGGACAAGGTCGCCGCCACCGTCGGCGGCAACCGGGGCGTCAAGAACTGGGTGATGATCGGCTGCAACGACGAGAACGTCAGCGGCGGCGTCACCGCCATGCAGAACGCCGGGATCAAGCCGGAGAACATCATCGGCGTCGGACTCGGCGCCTACCTCGCGTGCAAGGACTGGAACAGCGGGCGGCCGTCCGGTATGAAGGCAGCATTGTTCATCAACGGCTACGAGGTGGGCAAGCTGGCCGTCCAGACCTTGTACGACACCATCGCGAACGGCACCCCCATGCCCCAGGAGGCGTTCGCGCCCACCAAGATGGTCGATCCCCAGAACTGGCAGGCGGAAGGAGTCACGTGCAGCGCCTGACGCGATTAGGAGTGTGCGCCCTGGCAGCCGCCGCAGCCGTGGCGCTCACCGGGACGCCGGCACACGCCGACGAGATCCCCGGCGGGCTCCTCGGCGAGCGAGGTACGGTCATCAGCTCGGAAGAAGGCCGCTGGGTGCTGGCCGAACGCCACCCGGGTGGCGAGACCAGCGTGACCCTCTACAACGGCAGCACCCGCCCCCAGCGCATCGCCACCTCCGTCGCCGAGATCGGCATGCCGGCCGTCGCCCCCGCCTACCGGGTCCGCGACCAGGCCACCGGCGCCGACACCCACACCGCCGGAGTACTCGCCGGCAACGTTCCTCCAGGCCGCGCGCTCGTCCTGCGCGTCGCCCACGACACCGCGTGGGCCACCTACCCGCCCTTCGTCGAACTCGACCTCCAGGCACCCGGCGTCTACCCCGGCGGCGCCGCGCTCATCGAGCCCGGCGCCACCTCCCAGGTCGGCACCGTCGTCGTCAACCACGGCCGCACCCCTGCCGCCAACCCGGTCCCCACCCTGCGCGTCCCCCAGGACTGGACGTCCGCCGCCGTCTCGCCGCCCGCCACCGCCCCGCTCGAACCCGGCCGCCAGCACGTCACCCTCTGGAAGGTGACCGCGCCCGAAGACCTCCCGCGCGACGCCTACCGGATCGACGCCGCGTTCCAGCGGCTCACCGCCGGAGCCATGCTGGTCGTCCCGCCGCCCGCCCCCACCGCGACCGCCCACCTCACCGACCTGAAATGGCTGGCCAACGGCATCCTCCAGCGCGGCAAGGTCACCTTGAACGGCACCACCTTCGCCCGCAGCCTCGGCGGCGTGCCACCCGGCGCCACCGAGTACTACCTCGCCGGGCGCTGCACCCGCTTCACCGCCCACGTCGGCGTCGACGACGCCAGCGGGGCGGGCGGCAGCGTCACCTTCGAGGTGTGGGCCGACAGCAAGAAGGTCGCCGAGACCGGCGTGCTCACCGGAGCCATGCCCGCGCAGCAGATCAGCGCGGACCTCACCGGCGCCCGCCTGGTCAGGCTCGTCGTGACCGAAGGTGGTGACGGAGCAGCCGACGACCGGGCAGCGTGGGGAGACGCGGTGGTCACGTGCTGAGCGTGCGGTCACTGTCCAAACGGTTCTCCGGCGTCCAGGCCCTGCGCGAGGTCACCCTCGACTTCCCCCCAGGTCGGGTGAGCGCGCTCATGGGCGAGAACGGCGCCGGGAAATCCACCCTCATCAAGATCCTGAACGGGGACCACCGGCCCGACCGGGGCCGCGTCCTCCTCGACGACCAGCCCCTCGACCTGCGCTCCCCGCCGACGCGCGCCGCCACGGCATCCGCGTCATCGGCCAGGAGCCCGAGATCATCCCCCACGTGTCCGTCGCCGAGAACGTCTACGCCGGCTCGCTTTCCCGGCGCCGGGGGCGCCTCCTCGACCGGCCCGCCCTCCACGCCCGGGTCCGTGACGACCTCCTGCGGCTCGGCTTCGACCACTTCCTCGACCCCGCCGCCCTCGGCTCCGCCCTCACGCCCGCGCAGCGGCAGCTCGTCGAGATCATGCGCGCGCAGGGGCCGGCGGTGGTCTACGTCTCGCATCGGCTCAAGGAGATCTTCCGGCTCGCCGACCGCATCGCCGTCCTGCGGGACGGGGGCCTCGTGGACGTACGGGCCGTCGAGGACACCACGGAGAGGCAGGTCGTCCGCCTGATGGTCGGCCGCGACCTGTCGTCGCTGTTCGACCGCTCCGCCGTCCCGCCCTCGCCCGGCGGTCTCTGTCCCGCACCGGACACCTCCACCCACGCGCCCGGCCCCGCCCCCGTCATGCTCGACGTGGTCGCCGTCACCACCGACGAGGTGCGCGAGGTCACCTTCCAGGTGCGGGCCGGCGAGGTCGTCGCCCTTGCCGGGCTCGTCGGTGCCGGGCGCTCGGAACTCTGCCGGTTCACAGGGTTATGCCGGCGGCGGAGCGAGCAGGGCGTGGAAGCGGGCCGCGACCCGGTCCCACGACCACTCGGCCGTCATCCAGGCCCGCCCCAGATCCCCCATCTTGCGGGCCCGATCCCGGTCCGCCAGCAGTTCGACGAGCGCCTGCGCCACCGCCCGCGCCGACCCGCCGTCCACGAGCAGCCCGGTCTCCCCGTGCCTGACCGCGTCCGGAGCGCCCCCGGACGCCCCCGCCACCACCGGCAGCCCGCTCGCCGAGGCTTCCAGGAACACGATGCCCAGGCCCTCGACCTCGGCCCCCCGCAACCGCGTACGGCACGGCATCGCGAACACGTCGGCCGCCGCGTAGAACCCCGGCAGGCTCGCGGCGGGTACCGCCCCCGTGAAGCGGATCGACTCGGCGCCGCCGGCCAGCCGCCGCAGCGCCCGCAGCCGGGGCCCGCCGCCGACGAGCAGGAGCACGGCGTCCGGGACGGCCCGCAGTACCCGGGGCCAGGCGCGGATGAGCTGGTCCTGACCCTTGCGCGGCACCAGCCGCGACACGCACAGCACCACGGGCCGCCCGTCCAGCCCCAGCGCGGCGGGCGCCACGTCCGGGCGGAACCGCGCGGGGTCGACGCCGGGCGTCAGCGGTACCAGTTTGCCGTCGGGTATGACCTCCGCCAGGCGTGAGCGGGTGTACTCGCCGAGGTAGGTGACGACGTCGGCGTGCGCGCCGATGCGCCGTAGCACCGGCCGCAGGACGGGGGTGCCCGCCCACCCGGCCTCGTGCCCGTGGGTGAGCATGACGACGCGGCGCGCCCCGGCCCGGCGTACGTGCGGGGCGAGGAGGCCGAGCGGCGCGGCGGCGCCGAACACGACGGTCTCGACCCCGTACGCCGGGACGAGCCGGGCCGCGCGCCGGGCGACGGCCGGGGTGGGCAGCATGAGGCTGGTGGGGTGGCGGACGACGGGGTACGGCTGGCGGCGGTCGAAGTCACCGCAACCGGGCCAGGCGGGCGCGTACACGACGACGCCGGGTGTGCGCAGCGCGAGCCCGTGGACGAACGACTGGATGCCTCCCTGACGCGGCGGATAGTCGTTGGTGACGATGAGGACCCGGGTCACGGTTCGGTGGTGCCGTTCGACCGCGCCCAGGTGCGGGCGAGGGTGATGCGCTGCGGCGCGGTGGGGTGGGAGGAGTACAGGAAGTACTCCAGCGCGTCCGGGGACAGGTCGGAGATGTTGGTGACGGCCAGGCGGCGCTGCATGGCGGCGAACGCGGCGGGGTCGCGGGTGAGGTCGAGCGCGTGGATGTCGGCGCGGGCCTCGACGTGGCGGCTGACGAGGTTCTGGGCGGGCCCGGACAGCACGGTGGCGAGGCTCATCAGGCCCATGACGGCGCCGACGGCCAGCGGCTCGGACACGGCGGTGACGCCGGTGCGGCGCCGAACGGAGGCGAAGACCACGTACAGCAGGCAGGCGCCGAAGGCCGCGCCGAGCGCGCCGAGCAGGGTGCCGTCGAGGACGTCGTCGGCCTTCGCGTGGCCGAGTTCGTGGGCGACGACGAGCTCGACCTCGGCCTGCGGGGCCTTGAGGAGCGTGTCGTACACGACGATGCGGCGGGTGGCGCCGAAGCCGGACACGTAGGCGTTGAGCGCGGTGGTGCGGCGGGAGGCGTCGGCGACGAGGACGTCCTCGACCGGCACACCGTCGCGTTCGGCCATCGCCAGCAGGTCGGTGCGCAGCGGGCCGGGCGGCATCGGGCTGAAGTCGTTGAACAGCGGCTCGAACACCAGCGGGTAGACGAAGGAGGCGGCGACGGTCAGCCCGGCCGCACCGGCTGCGGCCGGTATCCACCAGCGGCGGAAGCGGCGGGCCAGCGCCACCAGGGCCACGATCATGATGGACAGCAGGACGACGCGGACCCCGACGGACTTCAGCCGGTCGAGGCTCCACGCCAGCCAGTCCTGCGTGGACAGGCCGTACTCGCGCAGCCGGGTCTCGAACCAGACGCCGAGCGGCCACCGCACGGCCTCGACGAGCGCCGTGAGCACGAGCACGCCGAGGACCACCCGCAGCCACCACGGGCCTTTCAGCCGTCCCAGGACGCGGGCGCCGAGCGGTGTGGCGGCCAGCAGCCCGGCGAAGACGATCGTGAGTCCGAGCGACAGGTAGGACGGCAGGCTCGTGGCCGCGTCGAACGCCTGCGAACGGGCGATCTCGGCCGGGGTGAAGTCCTGGGCCGGATCTCCGGAGGGCAGCGGCCGCCACGGTGTGGTGATCGCGGCCACGGCGATCACCAGGAGGCCGAGGATCGCGGCGGCGATCCCCGCCTGCCGCCGCAGCCGCCCGTCGTCGTCGTCGGGCTGTCGTGTCACGCCAGTTCCTCCCCCAGGTACGCGCGCCAGTCACGGGTCAGCTCGGCCACGGGCACGGGTAGTGCGCGGCCGGCTCCGACCCGCTGGGCATCACGGTAGAGCCTCACCAGTGTCGCCTCTCCGTACGCGTGCGCGATGAGGCGGCACGCCAGCCACGCCTCCTGGTAGCTCTGCGCGAGCCGGGGCGCGCCGGGGGCGAAGTCAGCGGGTTCCGGGAGGTTCTCGGGCAGGCGTCCCGCTCTGACCTCTTCGGCGAGTTCCGCGGCGGCCTCAGGTACGGCAAGGCCCGCGTCGCGGTAGGCGACGTAGTCGGCGAAGCCCTCGTACAGCCAGGGCGGCAGGCCGTCGGTGCCCGCGGCGACGTGGGTGAGCTCGTGGGCGAGCACGACGTCGCGGCCGGTGGGGGTGAGTCTTCCGTAGGTCTCGGGCACGACGATCACGCGGCCGTCGTGGGCGACGGCGGCGAGCCCGTCGACGGAGGCGGCGCCGATCGCGCGGGCGGCGTCGGCGGCAGAGGCGGCGACGCGGACGTCCGGCCGTACGGGTGTGCCCAGGACGGCCTCGACCCGGCGGGCGGCCCGTTCGGCACGCCGGCGGAGGTCGTGGCCGGGCCGTCTGAGCTCCCCGCCGTGGGCGGGCCGCCCGGAGAGGGCGGGCCGGGTAGCGGGTGCCGAACCCTGGGGCACGGCGGACGAACCGGACCCGGGCGCCGAAGGACCGGACGCGGAGGCGGAAGAACGGGGTGCGGGGGTGGGAGAGCCGGACGCAGGGGCGGAAGCGCCAGGCGCGACAGCGGACGAGCCGGGCGCGGAAGAGCCGGGTGCGGGGGCGCAGCTCGGGGTGGTCGCGATCAGACACGCGACCAGTGCGGGGGCCGCCACTGCGGCGCGACGGCTCACGGCCCCGATGGTAGCCGCCCCTGTGCGGACCCCCGTCCCCGGCACGACGGCCTGGGACGGGGATGTCGCGCCTTACAGGCCGGGACGCACCGCGCCGACGAACGACGCCCTGCGCCATTCGCTGATGCGGTCGACCCGGACCCGCTTGCCCGAGCTGGGCGAGTGGACCATCCTGCCGTCGCCGACGTACATGCCGACATGGCCTCGGCCCCGGAAGAACATCAGGTCACCGGGCCGCAGCCGCTTCCAGGTGACCTTCTTGTCGATGCGCGCGTACTGGCTGTACGTCACGCGGGGGATCTTCACTCCGGCCTTCTTCCAGGCGTACTGGACCAGTCCGGAGCAGTCGAAGGCACCTGGACCCGTGGCACCGTACCTGTACGGGTCCCCGACCTGCGCCTTGGCGACGGAGACGGCCTTTCCGGCCTTCACCCGCTGCCGTGTGGACTTGGAAAGGGTCTTCCCTGCGGTGGCCGTCCTGCTCCGGGCTGTGGTGCCCGGTTCAGCGGCGGCCGCCTCGGTCTCGGCGGGGGCCGTTGCGGCCCCGGCCGCCGGGGCATGGAGGGCGAGCCCTCCTGCTGTCATGGACATGGTGACCAGCACCCCGGACACGACAAGGCGGGGGTTACTCAGGGGGATAGACAGGATTTCTCCTCGGATCTTCCACGAACGCCTACCGGGTTAGCTGACGGGTTCGGGCCTGGAAGTCGCCCTACGGCGCGGCTGCGCCGACTCACCCCGTGATCCCGGTGATCGGGATCGGCGGGTCCCCGGCTCCGTGCCTCCTGACTGCACGGACTCGGCTGGTCGTCGCCCTCGTGGAAACGGGCCGACCGCGGATCTCTATACGTCCCCACCGGGCCTCGTGAGGCCCGGTGTCGGCGTCGCGGCGCCATGGCGTGCCGCCGCGACGCCAGAAAGTACCCGGCGCCGCCGATCGGCGGCAAAAGCCGGGTGAACCTGTCAAGATCCGGCAGGGGTTCCTGTCAGAAGGGATCGCGCTGCTCGGCACCCCTGCGTCGTTATCGAAATGTGACCTCCCTCACACTTGTCCGGCGGCCCGTGAGTCAGGTCCCGTCCGTCCCACGGGACACGGCGAGGACGCGCAGCCCGATGAGCGGGTGGCGCAGTTCCTCGATCGTCCGCAGCCGCTCCGCGCGCTCCCCCTCGCACTTGAGGTACCGGTGCAGGAACGGCACCCGCCGCAGCGTCTTCACGTCGAAGCGGGCGCTGATCGCCGCGAGCATCTCCTCGCCCGTCGCGAGGTCGCCGTGCTCCCGTTCCCACTCGTTCGCCGGGTCGGCGACCAGGTCGCGCCCGCCGATGACGGCCCCGGCGTCGTAGAACCAGGTGGCGGCGGCGGGGTCGGCCCGCTCCCAGGCGAAGTCGTCCACCACGAGGCTGCCGCCGGGGGCCAGCAGCCGCGCGGCCGCGTTCAGCGCCATCTCCATCGGCTCCATGTGGTGCAGCGACATCCTCATCACGATGGCCTCGAAGGGCGCCGCCTCGAAACCGGCCAGGTCCGCCCGGACGGCGGGCACCCCGGCGGCGAGCGCGGCCGACGGGTCGAGGTCGATGGCCGTGACGTCGTACCCGCCCGCGATGAGCTGGGCCGCGAGCGTGCCCGCGCCGCATCCGGCGTCCAGCACGCGGGCGGGCGCGGCGGGCAGGACGGAGGTGATCCAGGAGTTCATGAGCCGAGCATGCTGCGGCCGAAGGCATGCGCACCACTGCGGGTACGGCATGCCCGCCATAAGCTCGGCGCATGCTTGACACCTGGTCGCTGAAGGTTCTCCTCACCGTGGGCCGCCTCGGCTCGTTCTCCGCCGCGGCCGGCGCGCTGTCGATGACGCAGCCCGCGGTCTCCCGTCAGATCGCCGCCCTGGAGCGGCGCACCGGCGTGCGGCTGTTCGAGCGGCTGCCGAGGGGCGTGCGCGCGACGGACGCGGGCCGCGCGGCCCTGGAGGACGCGGCCCGGGTGCTCGACGGGATGACCCTGCTGGAGGCCCGGCTCCGCGCGCACGCGCTGGCCGAGGCGGGGCGGGTGCGCGTGCAGGCGTTCCCGAGCGCGGCGACCGCGTTCGTGCCCGGCTGCTTCGGCGCGTTCGCGGCCGAGCACCCCGGCGTGGAGTTGTCGCTGATCGTAGGCCGCGCCGACGCCGCCGCCGTCCTGGACGGCGACGCCGACCTGGCGCTGCTCACCTCGCGCGACCCGGCGCCCCCCGCCGGGCTGGAGTCGGTGCCGCTCCTGGACGACGAACTCCTCGTGGCGCTGCCCGCGAGCCACCCGCTGGCCGCAGGGCGGCGGGTACGGCTCGCCGACCTGTCCGGCGAGGCGTGGATCGACGGCACCCACCCCGACTGTCTGGGCCCGCTGTCGGAGCTGGCCGCCGCCCTGGGCGGCCCGCCGAGGGTCAGCCACGTGTGCGACGACTGGAACGGCAGGCAAGGCCTGGTGGCGGCGGGCGTCGGCGTCATGGTGTACCCGGCGATGGCGGGCCGGGCCGTACGGCAGGACATCCGGCTGCTGCGTCCCGTGCCCGCGCTGCCCGTCCGGGCGGTGCACGCGGTCGCGCTGCCGGAGCCGAGCCCGGCCGTACGGGCCTTCCTGGAGCTGATGACCCGCTACGGGCGGATGGCTCCGGCGATGGACTTGCCGTAGGCGGACAGCTTGACCACCTTGATCACGTCGCCGGTCTGCGGCGCGTGCACGATGTTGCCGTTGCCCGCGTACATGGTGACGTGGCCGAGCCCCTGGGAGAAGATCAGGTCGCCGGGCTGGAGCTGGTCGAGCGGCACCTTGCGGTTGGCGCCCCAGGCCCACTGCTGCCAGGTGGTGCGCGGCAGCGAGACCCCTGCCGCCCGCCAGGACGCCTGGGTGAAGCCCGAGCAGTCGTAGCCGCGCGGCCCGGTGCCGCCGTAGATGTACGGCTTGCCGGTCTGGGCGAAGGCGAACTGCAGCGCCGAGCGGGCGTTGCCGGAGGCGGGCCCGGTGTACTTCGTGCCGGTGCTGTTGGGATTGCCGGCGTTGTAGGCGCCGAGCCGCTCCAGCAGCTTCTTCTGGTCCTTGACCAGGTCGAGGATCTCGGCGCGCTCCTTCTCGACCTTGTCGCGCTCGCCGTCGGCGACCACGAGCGCCTCCTGGGCGCGGTCGCGTTCGACCTTCAGGCCCTTGTTCTCCCGGTCGAAGGCGGCCAGCTTCTCGGCGCGCTCGGCCTGCATCTGACCGGCCAGCGCCAGGGCGCCGAGGGTCCTGCCCGGGTCGGGGTTGCCGAACATCCCGGGCCACGACGACACGTCGCCGCCCAGCTTGTAGTCGCTCACGGCCATGCCGACGACGTCGGCGCGCAGGTCCTCGACGGTCTTGAGCTTGCGCTTGTAGGAGGCGTCGAGCCGCGTGTGGCGCGTCCTGGCCTTCTTGTACTCCTCGTTGAGGGTGTTGAAGCGGTCGACGACCTTGTCCGCCCGGTTGTTGAGGCGCTCAAGCTTGGCCTTGGCCTGTTTGACCGTGGGTCTGGGGTCGGCCGTGGCCACGCCCGGCGCGGTCAGCACCAACCCGATCAGGAGCCCTGCCGCCAGGGGCGTCCGGCCCAGCCTCACGAAATCTCCTCCCAGTGGGCACACCTGGGGGGAGATGGTACAGAAGTGTCGGGTGAGATCTCAGGAAAAAGTCGGATTCGTGATGTGAAACCTACGCGCGTCCCAGTCGGCGCAACAGCAGACCGGACGGCACCGGCCGGGCGCCCATCCGGCGTACGGACTCGGCGACCTCGCGGTCGGAGGAGACGACCGCGACCGCACGGCCGGGCGGCTCCGCCCTGACCAGCTGCCTGATCAGGTCGTCGGCGATCTCCCCCGGCGCGCTGAACAACACCCGCACCCCGCGCGGCGCCACCACCTGCACCGGGGAGTTGAGCTCGGCGCCGTCGAAGACCACGGTCACCTCGACCCTGGTCTGGGCCACCAGCCCGCCGAGCCCGGTCATCAGCCGGTTGCGCTGGTCGGCCAGGGTGAGCGAACCGTAACCGGTCTTGGTCACGTTGTAACCGTCGATGACCATGTGCACCTGCGGCACCGCCAGCAGCTGATCGAGCAGTTGCGGATCGTCCTCGGCCAGCGCGCGGGCGGGCACGCCGCGCACCCCCGGCGCGCTCGCGGCCACGGCGGCGACGGAGTCGGCGGGCCTGCTGATCGTCGAGGGCAGGGCCAGCTCGCGCCGCAAACCCGAGGAAGCGTCCTGGAGGGCGTCGAGCAGCACCCGGATCCGCGCGTCCTCAAGGCTCCTGCCCTCACGGGCGGCCCGCCGGGAGGTTTCGAGCTGCTTCTCGACGTCGCTCAGCCGCTCACGCAGCCGCCGCAGCTCGGACTCCCCCGCGCTGCCCGCGGCCGTCGCGGCGGTCTTGACCTCCTCGGCCTCCTGCTCGACGACCACGGCCCGCCGGTCGGCCGCCTTGACCCGCTCGCGGGCCTCGTGGAGCTTGCGCCGCAGGTCGGAGTTCTCGGCGCGGGCACCCTTGAGCTGCTCGCGCAGCCGCTCCGTCTCCTCCTTGGCCGCGCTCTTCTGCGCGGCGAGCTGCTCACGCAGCCGGACCACCTGCTGCTCCTGCGCGGAACCCTCCGCCGCGGCGGCGGTCTGCTCAAGGTCGGCGCGGGCGGCCTCGACCATGTCCGCCCAGCCCGGCGGACGGGTGAGGTAGGCGGCCGCGGCCACGAGCACCGGGTCGGCGGCGGGCGGCACGACGCCCTCGGCCAGCGAGGCGACCAGTTCGGGCCAGCCCTCGGCGACGGACTCCGCGACCGTCTCGCGGAAGTCCTTGTCGTTCTCCAGCTGGGCGGCGATGGGCGCGCTGCCGAGCTTGGCGCGCTTGCGCGGGTCGAACCTGGCTATGCCGCGCAACGGCGGCGGCACCGCCTTGGCCGGCATGCCTCCGAGCACCTGGGAGGCCAGATCCACCACGTTGACTCTGACCTGCTCAGGAAGCGGACGAGACAGGCCTTCACCGGCTGAGCTCATCCTGTCGCTTCCCTTCGCACCTTGGCGTTTGAGTCCAAGGGTACGGCGCTCCCGTGCCTATCCGTAACTGTGCGTTGTACAGCCCCGCCGCCTCCGGGCGGGCGGGACGACACGCCGTACCGGGCAGGACGGACCGGGGCGGGCTCAGGGGCTCGCGTCGTAGACCGTGAGCGCGATCTGCACCCGGTTGCTCAGCTCCAGCTTGGTCAGGATGCGCGAGACGTGCGCCTTCACCGTGGCCACGCTCATGTAGAGCGCGGACCCGATCTCCGCGTTGGAGCGGCCCTGACCCACCGCCAGGGCCACCTCGCGCTCGCGCTCGCTCAACCGGGCCAGCAGTGTCCTGGCCCGGTCGGTGCGCTCGCCGGCGCCGCCGTCGGCCACATGCGTGATCAGCTGCCTGGTCACCGCGGGCGACAGGATCGGCTCGCCCGCGGCCACCCGCCGGATCGCCGCCACGAGGTCGCCGGGCGGGATGTCCTTCAGCAGGAACCCGGCCGCGCCCGCGCGCAGCGCCCGCAGCACCTGGGCGTCGGCGTGGAAGGTCGTCAGCACCACCACCTCGGGCGGCGCCGGGGTGGCCAGCAGCGCCTCGGTGGCCGTCAGACCGTCGACGACCGGCATGCGGATGTCCATGAGCACCACGTCCGGACGGAGAGCGGCCACGCTCGACGGCACCTGCGCACCGTCGGCCGCCTCGCCGACGATCTCGATGTCGCCCGCGCCCGCCAAGATCATCGAGAGCCCGGCCCTGACCAGAGCGTCGTCGTCGACGATGAGCACGCGGATCTTCGAGTCTGTCATGGGGTCCACGGTAGCCACGCCCTCACCACGAAATCGCCGTCGGCCCTCCTGCCGTGCTCAAGCCGCCCGCCCGACAACTCGGCGCGCTCGGTCAGCCCGATCAGCCCCGCGCCCGCCCCGGGGATGCCGGTGAGCACCTGGCCGGGGATGCGCGGGCCCGGCCGCGCCAGCGCGGGGTTGCGCACCTCGACGCTCAGCCCGTCCCCCGGGCGGCCGCCGACCGCCACGGTGACCGGGGCGCCGTCCGCGTGCTTGCGGGCGTTGGTCAGCGCCTCCTGGACGATCCGGTAGGCGTTGCGCCCGAGGGACTGCGGCGTCTCGTCGAGTTCGGGCAGCCGCAGCGTGACGTCCATGCCCGCACGGCGGCACTCGGCGACCAGGTCGGCGAGATCGGCCAGCGTCGGCTGGGGCCGCTCCGGCACGGCGGTGTCGGACGGAGCCGCGCCCTGCCCGTGCCGCAGCACCCCGATCACCCCGCGAAGGTCCTCAAGGGCCTGGTGGGCGCTGTCCCTGATGGCGGCGGCGGCCTTGGCGACCTCGTCGGGGGGCGCGTCCTTGCGGAACTCCAGCGCACCCGCGTGCAGGCTCAGGATCGACAGCCGGTGGGCGAGCACGTCGTGCATCTCCCTGGCGATGCGCTCGCGCTCCAGGCGCCTGGCCTCGTCGGCGGCGCCGTCGGCCTGCTTGCGCAGCGACCACACGAGCTGGCGGCGGGCCCGCACCAGCATGCCCCACGTCCAGACCATCAGCCCCAGGCCGATGGCGGTGACGGACGTCAGGGTCGGCCCCATGACCGCGTCGGGCCGGAAGTAGGAGTAGGGCAGCGCCGTGATCAGGTTGGCGAGCAGGGCGAAGCCAGAGATCTTGAACGGGCGGTGGACGGCCACCGTGAACAGCGCCACCATCGCCGCGCCGCCGACCAGGAGCAAGCCGCTCGACAGCAACGTCAACGCCAGCGACAGCACGACCGGATACCTGCGGCGCAGCCACACGGCGACGCACGCGAGCGCGCCCACCACCTGCTCGGTGACCTGCACCGGTTGCGGGAACTTCTCCAGGTCGGGGACGGTCAGCACGGTCAGGGCGGCGGCCACCAGGAACATGGCGGTGTCGACGACCCAGTCGCGCGTCGAACGCTTGACCGGCCGCCCCTCACCGTCGCCGAGCAGCACCGAGGGCAGCGCCCACCGGTACTCTCCACCGTCCCTGCTCACGTTCACCGAGGTTACGGCCTTTCGGCGGGTGAAACCCAGCGACCAAAGTCGATACCGTGCCAGACCTGTGGCCGACGCGGGTGACGCGGCCCGGCGGCAGCCTTGATCGCATGAAAGTCGTTCTGGACGTGCTCGGCTGGGTCCTCGCCGCCCAAGGGGGCGTCGGCGTCGTCAACACACTGCTCGGATGGTGGCACTGGGCCGAGGATCTGCTCGTGGTCAACCGGGTGCCGCTGCTGGCGGGGTACGAGGTGTTCGCCTCGATACTGATCGGGGTGCTGGGCCTCGCCGTGCTCGGTATCTCCGGCTCCATCGACCGCAAGCGGGCGGGCTGAGATGGAGCCGGCCCTCGCCCTGCGCCCGCCGCGCCACCGGGCCGACCCGCGTGCCGTGAGGTGGTGGACCGTCCAGGGTCTGCTCGTCGCCGTGCCGCTGGCGCTGACGGCCGGAGCGGCGTACTGGTTCCTCACCGAACGCCAGGTCTGGCTGGGGGCCCTGGTGGCGGCCTTCGCCGTCGCGTGCGTCGCGCTCGCGTCGCTCACCCCGCGCCTCTACTACCGCGTGCAACGGTGGGAGGTCACCGACGACGCCGTCTACACCCTCCACGGCTGGCTGACCCACACCTGGCGGGTGGCGCCGATGTCGCGCATCCAGACGGTCGACACCGAGCGGGGGCCGGTGCAGCGACTGTTCGGACTGGCGAACGTGACCGTCACGACCGCCAGCGCGGCCGGACACATCAAGATCGAGGCGCTCGACCACGAGCTGGCCGCGCGACTGGCCGAGCGGCTGACCACGATCACCCAGGCGACTCCGGGTGACGCGACGTGAACCCGGCCGTCGAGGAGGTCCGCGAGGACGACGGGTGGCGCACGCTGTGCCGGAGAAGTCTCGCCGCCTCGGCCGTGATGTCGCTCGGGCTCGCCGTCCCCGCCGCCTTCTTCCTCGGCCGGGCGCTGGTCGAGCGGGGGTGGTCGCCGCTGTCGGTGGCGGCCCTGGTGGCGGGGCTGGCCGTGCTGGTCGTGTGCGGCGTGAGCGCCTTCGACTACGTGCGCCTGCGCACCACGCGCTGGCGGCTGACCGGCGAGCGCCTTGAGGTCCGCAGCGGCTTCGTCGAGCGCCACCACCGGTCGGTGCCGCGCGAGCGGGTGCGCAGCGTCGACATCACCGCCGACCCGGTACGCCGGGTGTTCGGGCTGGCCGTGGTCAAGGTGGGCACGGGTGAGCAGGCGGGCGGGCAGTCCGAGCTCAGCCTCGACCCGCTGCTGCGCACGGACGCCGAGGCGCTGCGCCGCCTCCTGCTCGACGGCGAGCTCTCGGCGGGCGTCTCACCGGACACCTCGCCGGGCGCCTCGCTGGGCGCCCAGGACCCGGCCGTGGCGCGGCTCGACTGGTCGTGGGCGAGGTTCGCGCCGCTCACGGTGTGGTCGTTCGTCGGCGGCGCGATCCTGCTCGGCGCCGGGTACAAGGCGCTCGGCCTGTTCGGCCTCGACGAGACGGTCGAGGAACGGCTCGGCCCCGCCTGGGACTGGGCGATCGAGCACCCGTGGACGGCCGTGCCCGCCGTGCTCCTGGTCAACGTACTGGTGGGGCTGCTGGGAGCGGTGATCCACTTCGCGGCCGCCTGGGGCGGCTACCGCCTCGAACGCGAGCCGGGACGACTGCGCCTGCGCCGGGGGCTGCTGACCACGCGTTCGCTGACGCTTGAAGAGCGGCGGCTGCGCGGCGTCGAGGTGGCCGAGCCGCTGCTGCTGCGGCTCGGCGGCGGGGCCCGGGTGAAGGCGGTCGCGACCGGCCTGGGCAAGACGGACGACGAGGAGAACGAGGACGTGGCGGCGCTGTCACCGCCGATGCCGCGCGAGCACGCCTGGCGCGTCGCCTCCGCCGTCGCCTTCGCCCGGCCGGAGGCGGGCGTCACCGTGGCCCGGCCGGACGCGGGCGGAGCCTCCCCTCGGCCGGGCGCGGACGATGCCTTCGCCCGGCCGCTCGCGGACGGCGCCGCGCCTGCGGGGCCGAGGCTGACACCGCACCCGCGCGCCGCCAGAGGGCGGCGGATCCGATGGGCGCTGAGCTGGGTGGCGCTCGTCGCGGCCGCCGTCGCGGCGCTCGACCTCATGTACGCCTGGATGCCCGCGTGGGCCTGGGCGGCGCCCGCCGCGCTGCTGCCCGTGGCGCTGCTCCTCGCGCTGGACGCCTACCGGGGCCTCGGCCACACGCTGACCGCCGGGCACCTGGTGGCGCGGTCGGGGTCGGCGGTGCGCAGCACGCTCGCCCTGGAGCGGGCGGGAGTCGTGGGGTGGACCGTACGCGGGTCGTACTTCCAGCGCAGGGCGGGACTGCTGACGCTGACGGCGACGACGGCGGCCGGCAGGGGACACCTCCGCGTGCACGACATCGGGCAGGACGCGGGCCTCACCCTGGCGGCGCAGGCCGTGCCGGGTCTGCTGGAGCCGTTCGTCACGCGCAGGGCGGACGCCTCCGGCTGACCTCGGGGAGCCCCGGCTGCTTGCCCATGCCCCTGTACTGGGCAAGCGGGGCCGAACGGGGCTCCCCACTCCCCAACCGTAGGCTTCCCGCTTGCAACCGGGTTGCAAGGGTTTTGCGGCCTAACCTGCGCCGAGCCCGTCCAGGAACGCCTTCGCGAGGGCGAGCGCCCCGGCGTGCGCCTCGTCCTCGCGCAGGAGCACGGCCTTGGGGGTGGTGAGCGCCTCCCCCTTGGGGATGTCCGCGCCGACGAACTCGGCCTCCACGACCACCGCGCCCTTGCGGAAGGTCACGATGCCGGTGCCGGTGCGCAGGAGCCCGGAGCGTACCGTCCGGTACTGCCGGTAGGCGGCCTCGCCCAGCCCGCCGAGGTCGCGTTTCTCGCCGAGGGACATGCCGTTCACCTCCAGTTCGGGGGCGCCGCGCTGCCCGGAGTAGAAGCCTTTGGCCGCCCCGGTGTCGCCCGCGCCCGCCCGGTTGGTGAAGCGGTGCACGACGACGAACGCGCTGCGCACCTTGGTGCCGCCGCCGGGGGCCGGAATCTCCTTGCTCATCCACCGGCACTCGGTCTGCTCGTCACCGCCGACACGCAGGCCGCGCGCCCTCGGCTCGCCGCCCGGCACCAGCCGCAGCGCGAGCGGCTGCACGCCCTGGCAGAGCGGCGGGAACGCGGCCAGCGGCGTCGGGCTCGCCTCCGCCGGTTTGCTCGGCGAGAGCGTGGTGGACGGCCGCAGCCCGGCGAGCAGGTGGGGGTTGCCCGCCTGCCAGGCCGTCACGCCCTTGGCCACGTGCGTGGCCAGCCCGCTCACCTCGCGGATGGCGTTCTCCTCCGTGATCGAGGCCATGCCCTTGTTGGTCAGCATCGTCGCCTCCTTGGGCTGCTGGCCGGCCTGGAACCTGATCTCGACGGTCATGTCGCCGATCCGGGCCTTGGCCTCGCCGAAGGAGTACCAGAGCACGTCGTCGCGCCGGAAGGTGTACTGGGCGTAGGCGCCGTCGCCGACCCCCGGGAGCTGCTTGACCGGCGAATGGTACGACTTCTCGCCCTTTTTCACGCTCGGTTTGGCGCTCTCGGCGTAGCGTGCGCTCATCTGGCCGCTCTCGTACATCTGCTGCGCGACCGCCCGCCCGGTCTTGGCGCCCTTCCCCGGGTGCTGCTGGACGTTCACCTCGATCTCGCGGCTGCGCCAGTACTCGTTGTGGGAGATGCGGTCGTTCTTCCAGCCGCAGGTGAACGTACGGGCACCGCCGCCGGTCAGCTCCCGCGACGCCGAGGTGACCACGGCGTCGGGCACCAGGCGCTCGGTCTCCTCCTTGGGGATCATCGTGCACACGTCGAGGGCCTGGGCCTCGGCCTTGGCGGGCGGCGCCGGGGCGGGCGCGGGCTCCTCGCGCGACAGCAGCACGTACCCGCCGGTGACGCCCCCGGCCAGCACGACCGTGACGGCGACCACCGCAGGCACCAGCCGTCCCGGCCGCCGCGCCTGCTTCCTCGGCACCGTCGGCGGCTCGTACGACCCGCCCGGCCCCTGGTGGCCGATCGGCCCGTACGGCGGTCCGGGGTGGGGGCTCGGCGGCTCGTGCCGGTTACCGGGGTTCACGGGGAGACTCCTGACCTTGCCGGTTGCGTGCGCAGAAGAGGCTAGTGAACCAGACTTGCGGGACGCTTTCGGTCCCGGTTCACCGCCGCAGCGACGCGGACACCGTCCGCGCCGCCTCTTCGACGGCCTTCCGGTCGGCGGCGCCGACCCGGCGCACGTCCTCCACTCTCAGCTCGACCTCGCCGACCAGGTTGCTGTCGTGGAACATGACCAGGCTCGTCCCCTTGCCCGTATCCGCGTTGATGTACTTCGCCAGAACGTCGTAGGCGAAGGCGCTCTCGCCGATCCCGGTCACGTCGCGGACTCCGCTGGTCGTGGTCCTGAAGGAGGTGCCCGCGGCCCCGCTGCGGCCCGTCCGCTCGTCGGCGACGAGGGTGCGGGCGACCCCGGCGCCGTCGAGGGAGCCGCGCGGCGCCTCGGTCCAGGTGCGCACGAGCAGCGAACGCGGCACTCGCGAGCCGGTCCTGTGCTGCCAGCGGCACTCCCCCTGCCGGGTGCGCTCCGGTGGCGCGGCGGCGCCGACGATCTGCCTGACCCGGTCGGGCGGGACCAGCGTGCACGGGTCGGGCGCGGCGGCGTAGCGGCCGTCCGGCGGGCGGGTCAGCAGGCCGGTGCCGTACCAGATGCCCCCTCCCAGCGCCAGCACGGCCGCGAGCGCGACGGCGGGCGGCAGCAGACGGCGGCGGCGGGGGCGGCCGGTGGGGTCGGCGGCGGCGCCGAGAACGGCGCGGATCCGCTCGGCCCCGGGCCGGGCGGCGGGATCCTTGGCGAGCAAGGCCATGAGCAGCGTGCCGAGTTCGCGGCCGGCCCGGTCGGGGAAGGGCGGCTCGTGCAGCAGTACGGCGGCGACCACCGCCGCCGTCGAGGGCCGCTCGTACGGCGGCCGCCCCTGCACGATCGTGTACAGGCTCGCGCCCAGCGACCACAGGTCGGAGGCGGGCCCGGCGGGCAGCCCGTTGAGCCGCTCCGGCGCCATGTACCCGGGCGAGCCGGCGCCGGCGAGCCGGTCGTCCGAGTCTGATCCCGTAGGCCCTGCTCCCATAGGCGCTGCTCCCATGGGTGCCGCTCTCATGGGTGCCGCTCTCATGGGTGCTGCGATGCCGAAGTCGGTGAGGAAGGCGGTGCCGTCGGCGTCGAGGAGGATGTTGGCGGGCTTCACGTCCCGGTGCAGGATGGCGTGCGCGTGGGCGACCTCCAGCGCCGACAGCACGCGCAGGCCGATCCTGGCCACGAGGTCGGGCGGCAGCGGGCCGTGCTCCCTGACCACCTTGTCGAGCGAGCGGCCGGTGGACAGATCCATGACGATCCACGGCACGCCCCGGTCGAGCACCACGTCGTGCACCAGGACGATGGCCGGATCGCGCAGCCTTCCTGCCGCCCTGGCCTCGTGCATCGCGCGTTCGGCGAAGTCCGCCCGTCCCGCCGGGTCCAGGCCGTCCGGCACCCGTACCTGCTTGATCGCGACATCTCGCATGAGGGTCTGGTCGACGGCCCGCCAGACCGTGCCGGCGCCGCCTTCACCGAGGCGGGCCACCAGCCGGTAGCGGCCGGCGAGCAGGGGGTCATCCGGCACGGCGCAGCCCCTCGGCGACGAGCCCGGCCGCCTTGGCCGCCGTGTCCCTGATCTGGGCGTCGGTGGGCCGGTTGGCCAGCGTGGAGTACTCGACCTGCACCACGAGGTTGGCCACCCGGAACAGCACGACGGCGCTGTGGATCCGGCCGTCCTTCCCGCCGAGCTCGAAGGCGAAGCCCTCCTCGCCGAGCCCCGAGGTCTTCCTGATCGGGCCGCGCCGGGCCGTGAGTTCGGTCTTGGCGCCGATCTCCGGCCAGGTCCAGCCGACCTGCTCCAGCTCGTTCCACTGCCGGTGCTGGCCGAGCAGGAGGTTGCGGGCGGTGGTGGGGGTCATCGCCCACGGGTTCGCGGTGTCGGAGTCCTTCTGCACCTGGACGTCGATGCCCGTGCCCTGGAGGGTCCACGAGCAGGTGGGACCGATCTCGTCGGTCGAGCGGAGCGCTTTGGGTGTCTTGCCGGTGTTGAGGAGCGAGCTCACGTTCTCGGAGGTCAGCAGGGTGCAGACATCGATGGGGGTGCCGAAGGAGCTCGGCGCCGCGTCCTCGCCGCCGAGCAGGAGGAACGCGCTCGCCCCCGCCGCCACGAGCACGGCGGTGGATCCGGCCGCCAGCCCGAGGGCCCGGCCGCGCCGCCGTCCGCGCACCGGCGCTGTGTCGTCGCCCGCGGGTCGCAGACCTGCGGGCTGCCCGGCGGCGACCCGCTGGAGCGCGTCCAGCACCGCCGCCGGGTGCGGACGGCCCGCCGGGTCGCGGGCGAGCATCGCGGGGAGCACCGCGCCGAGTGGCCCCTGGATCGGCGGCGGCGCCGTGGTCAGCGTGGCCTTGATGCGCTCGGCCGCCGAGCCGGAGTACAGCGCCCTGCCCAGCACGGCGTGGTAGACGGTCGCGCCGAGCGACCACAGGTCGCTGGCGGGCCCGCCGGGCGAGCCTTCGAGCCGCTCGGGGGCGATGAAGCCGGGCGAACCGATCGTCAGGCCCCGCTGGGTGAGCGTGGCCTGGCCCTCCTGCCTGGCGATGCCGAAGTCGGTCAGCACCACCCGGCCGCTGTCGGTGAGGAAGACGTTGCCCGGCTTGACGTCGCGGTGCTGCAACCCCTGAGCGTGGGCGACCATGAGCGCGGCCAGGACGTCGGCGCCGATCGCCGAGGCCCGCCGCTGGTCCATGGGACCGTCCTCGGCGGCGACCTGGGCCAGCGTCCGGCCGCGCAGCAGCTCCATGACCAGCCACGGCCGGCCGTACTCGACGACGACGTCGTGCAGCGCGACGATGCCGGGATGGCGGAGCTGCGCCGTGGCCTGCGCCTCGCGCACCGCGCGGGTCACGGCCTCGGCACGCTCGGCCGGGCCGAGATGGTCGGCGAGTGTGAGCTCCTTGACGGCGACCTCGCGGTCGAGCAGTTCGTCCCTGGCCAGCCAGACACGGCCCATGCCGCCGCTGCCGAGCGGGCGGAGCAGGGCATATCTGTGGGCGAGTCGTCCCCCTGACATAAACAGGAGACTAACGAAAGATCCAGTTGTCCCGGCAGGCGCCGGGATAACTGTCAGTCGGTCCTTCTATGGTCTTTGATCGTGGACGCGGTTCAAGGCACTCTCGACGAGCTCGGCACCCCCCTGCGGGAGGTGACGTTCGTCGTCTTCGACCTCGAGACCACGGGCGGCTCCCCCGCCGAGCACGCGATCACGGAGATCGGCGCGGTCAAGGTGCGGGCGGGCGAGATCCTCGGCGAGTTCTCGACGCTGGTCGACCCCGGCGGGCCGATCCCGCCCTTCATCTCGGTGCTGACCGGCATCACCGACGCCATGGTGACGGCCGCGCCGCGCCTGCCCGCCGTGCTTCCGAGCTTCCTGGAGTTCATCAGGGGCACGGTGCTCGTCGCCCACAACGCCGGTTTCGACACCCGCTTCGTCAAGGCCGCCTGCGCCGAACTCGGCTACCCGCCCCCGGCCAACCCCGTCGTCGACACCGTCGACCTCGCCCGCCGCGTGCTGACCCGCGACGAGGTCCCCAACGCCAAGCTCGCCACGCTCGCCCGGTTCTTCCGCAGCCCCGTCGAGCCGTGTCACCGCGCGCTGCAGGACGCGCGGGCCACCGTCGACGTCCTGCACGGCCTCATCGGCCGTGCGGGCTCCTACCAGGTGCACACGCTGGAGGAGCTCAAGTCCTTCGTCCGCGCGCCGACGCCCGAGCAGCGGCGCAAACGCCACCTGGCCGAGTCCGTGCCCCACGCGCCCGGCGTCTACCTGTTCGAGGATGCGCGCGGCGAGGTCCTCTACATCGGCAAGTCCACCAACCTGCGCAACCGCGTCCGCTCCTACTTCACCGCGAGCGAGACCCGGCCGCGCGTGCGCGAGATGATCGGCATCGCCGAGCGGGTCGGGCACATCGTCTGCGCGACCGCCCTGGAGGCGGAGGTGCGCGAGCTACGCCTGATCGGCGGCGCCAAGCCGCGCTACAACCGGCGCTCCCGCTTCCCGGAGAAGGTCGTCTGGCTCAAGCTCACCGACGAGGCGTTCCCCCGCCTGTCGATCGTGCGCGAGGTCAGGGACGACGGCGCCGCCTACCTCGGCCCGTTCGGCAGCAGCCGCGCCGCCGACGACGCCCGCGCCGCCCTGCACGAGGCGCTCCCGCTGCGCCAGTGCACCCAGCGGCTCACCCCGTCCACCCGCACCACCGCCTGCGTCCTGCACGAGATGGGCCGCTGCGGGGCCCCGTGCGCGGGCCACGAGACGCCCGCCGAGTACGCCGTGCACGCCGAGGCCGCCCGCCGGGCCATCGAGCACGACGTCGGCCTCGTCTACGCGGCCGTGTCCGCCCGCATGGAACGCCTGGCGGTCGAGCAGCGCTACGAGGAGGCGAGCGTCGACCGCGACCGGCTGGCCTCCTACGTGCGCGCCGCCGCCCGCATGCAGCGGCTCGCGGCGCTCACCCGCATCCCCCAGATGGTCGCGGCCAGCCCCGCCTTCGACGGCGGCTGGGACATCCACGTCATCAGGTACGGCCGGCTCAGCGCGGCCGGGGTCATGCCGCGCGGCGCCCACCCGGTTCCGTTCGTCGACTCGCTCGTCTCCACCGCCGAGACCGTACTGCCCGGCCCCGGCCCCACCCACGCCGCGACCGCCGAGGAGACCGAGTGCATCCTGCGATGGCTCGAATCGCCCGGCGTGCGCCTGGTCGAGGTCGACGGCGAGTGGAGCCTGCCGGCCCAGGGCGCCGCCCGCCACCGGGCCCGCATCGAACGCGCCTACCAGCGGCTCGACCCGCGCCCGTCCCGAGAGGGCAGGCCGATGCGATGACCCGCTAGAGTGGCGGACATGGTCACGGCAATCGTTCACATCAACGCCGAGGTGGACCGCATCCCGGAGGTCGCGCAGACGATCGCCGCGATCGACGGGGTCAGCGAGGTCTACTCCATCACCGGCGAATACGACCTGCTGGCCATGGTCCGGGTGGCGGCCTACGAGCAGGTCGCGGAGGTCATCCCCGGCCGCCTCAACAAGGTGCCCGGCGTGCTCCACACCGAGACCCACATCGCCTTCCGCGCCTACTCGCGACACGACCTGGAGAGCACCTTCTCCATCGGCCTGCCCGAAACCGACTGAGCGCCCCCTCCCGCCGTTGAGGGCCGCCCTCTCGCCCGCCTTCTCCACCCCGGCAACCTCATCACGGCCCGGCCGCATCACTCCCGCTGGCCCCACCACCTCGTCACGGCCCGGCCCCCGCCGAACGCCACCCGCCGCGCTCCGGCCGACGGCCTCCAGGGGCACGCCCCTGCCCGCGTTCCTCCCCGCCGACACGCCACCCCCTTGGGCCCCTCGACCGGACGGCGTGTCGGCGGGTTCGCCGCAGGGATGAGAGGCGTGTTCCTGGAGGCCGCCGGCCCACGACGGCGGGTGGCGGGTGGACGGGCGGGCCGTACCGAGAAGCCGTCCTGAAAAGAAGAAGGCCCGGACAGACTCGTCCGGGCCTTCGACTTCTCGCCTAGTGCTTGTCGTCACCCGGCGGGAGGGCGTGGTCGTCGTGACCGTGACCCTCGTCGAGCGGGATCTTCTCCCCGCCGTACGACTGGGACATCTTGCCGCGCAGCTTGCCGAGCGGGCCGCGTACGCCCTTCGGCGGGATGCCGGAGGTGTCCTCGTCGACCGGAAGGGTGGGGACCGGCTCCTTCGCCCGCATGTGGGCCTCGATGTCCTCCAGCGGCGCCGTGTGGACCTCGATGAACTCACCGTGCGGCAGCCTCTTGATCACACCGGACTCCACACCGTGCCCGATGATCGCGGCGTCGGAGCGCTGCAGACCGAGGCAGATGCGGTAGGTGATGATGTAGGCGATCACCGGGCCGACCAGGACCAGGACGCGACCGACGATCGTGGTCGCGTTCAGGCTGATCTGGAAGTTGGCCGCGAGTTCGTCGTTGGCACCCAGCAGCCAGAGCACACCGTAGAACGTGATGGCGGACATGCCGATCGCGGTGCGGTGCGGGTTGTTGCGCGGGCGGTCCGTGACGTGGTGGTCGCGGTTGTCGCCGGTGATCCACCGTTCGAGGAACGGATAGAGCCCCAACCCGGTGAAGATGATGCCCATGGGCAACAGCGCCGGGATGATCACGCTCATCGGCAGTGTCCCCGCATGGGCCGTGCCGAAGAGGTTGATCTCCCATGGCGGCATCAGCCGCAGCGAGCCTTCCAGGAAGCCCATGTAGAAGTCGGGTTGCGAACCCGCCGAGATATCGGCCGGATTATATGGTCCGAAGATCCAGATGGGGTTGATCTGGGCGAAGGTGCCCAGACCCGCGATCACCGCGAGGGTGAACAGGAAGTACGCGCCGCCCTTGAGCATGAACGCCGGGTAGAAGGGCGAACCGACCACGTTCTTGTTGGTACGGCCCTTGCCGGGCATCTGGGTGTGCTTCTGCACCCACATGAGCACCAGGTGGGCACCGATGAGCGCCAGCAGGATGCCGGGGATGATCAGGATGTGCAGCGAGTAGAACCGGCCCATGACGTCATAGCCCGGATACTCCCCGCCGAACAGGAAGAACTGGATGTATGTGCCGACCAGCGGCAGCGAGACCATCACGCCCTGGGTGATCCGCAGACCGGCGCCGGACAGCAGGTCGTCGGGCAGCGAGTAGCCGGTCAGGCCCTCGGCCAGCGCCAGCATCAGCAGCAGCACGCCGATGAGCCAGTTGAGCTCGCGCGGCTTGCGGTACGCGCCGGTGAAGAAGACGCGCAGCATGTGGACCATCATGCCCGCGACGAACAGCAGCGCGGCCCAGTGGTGCATCTGCCGCATGAGCAGACCACCGCGGACCTCGAAGCTGATCTCCAGCGACGAGGCGTAGGCCTGGGAGATGATCACGCCCTTGAGCGGCTCGTACGGGCCGTTGTAGACGACGTGCTCCATGCCCGGCTTGTACCAGAACGTCAGGAACGTACCGGTGAGCAGCAGGATGATGAACGAGTACAGCGCGATCTCGCCCAGCAGGAACGACCAGTGGTCGGGGAAGATCTTGCGGAGGTTGCGGCGCAGCGCCTGGCCTCCGCCGACGCGCTCGTCGAGGTAGCCCGCCGGGCCGGCGATGGCCTTCGGCACGGTCTTCAGGTCGCTCATGCCTGGCCTCCCTTCTCCCTGACCTCGGCCTCGGCGTCGCCGCGTTCCCAGTAGCTGGGTCCGACCGGGACGTCGAAGTCACCCTTGGCGATGAGGTAGCCCTCGGCGTCGACGCCGATCGGCAGCTGCGGCAGCGGACGGGCCGCCGGGCCGAAGATGACCTCGGCGCCGTTGGCGGCGTCGAAGGTCGACTGGTGGCACGGGCACAGGATGTGGTGCGTGGTCTGCTCGTACAGGGCCGCGGGGCAGCCGACGTGCGTGCAGATCTTGGAGTACGCCACGATCCCGTCGTGCGTCCAGTTCAGGTTGGTCTTGGACTTGAGCTCCTCGGGCCTGAACTTGATCAGGATCAGCGTGGCCTTGGCCAGCGCGTTGAGGTCGGTCTCGTAGCCCTCGGGGACCACCGACAGGATGCCGCCGGGCGAGTTGAAGTCGGCGGCCCGGATCGGCTGCCCGGTGCCCTCGACGACCAGGCGCATCGGCTTCTTCAGCGTCTCTGCCCACACGGTGTGGCGCAGGAGCTTGTTGAAGTCGGCCGCGGGCATCGGGGTGTTGTCGAGGTCGCGCAGCAGGACCAGCGGCAGCAGGCCGAGCGGCGCGGAGGCCAGCAGCAGCGTACGGCGCAGCAGCGGCCGCTTGACGAAGCCGCTCTCGTTGGCGCCCTGCAGGAACGTCGCCGTGATCTCCTCACGGGTCTCCTCGTCGGCGGCCGGCGAGTGGCGCTCCTGGACCAGGTTGTACTTCGGCATGAGGTGCCGCACCCAGACCACGATGCCGACCGCGAGGCCGAGGACCGCCAGCGTCAGCGTGGCGCCCAGCGCCAGGTGGGACTGGCCGGTGGCCTCCGGCGAACCCACCTGGAACACGACGTAGAAGATGATGAAGGCGATGGCCGACACGAAGGTGATCGTGAAGCAGAGCGCGACGAGCTTCTCGGCCTTGCGGGCCTTGGCCTCGTCGGGCAGCGTCACGCCGGGGACGTCTGAGCCGTCACCGCCCTCCTTGGGAGATGCCTCCACCGTGCCGAGCATCGAGGTGCCCGGCGCGGGAGTGCCGATGACGCGCTTTGGCACGCGTTCATCGGCCTGCTCGATGTCGTGCTCGTTGTCTGTCATGACTTCCGTCGCTTCTTCGCTGTGATCCAGATGGCGGCCAGCGCCAGCAGGCTGATGCCCACGGCCCACGCAACGAGGCCCTCGGTGACCGGGCCGATGCGGCCGAGGCCGAACCCGCCGGGGTCCTTCTGCGAGCGGATCTCGGTGATGTAGGCGATCATGTCGCGCTTCTCCTGCGGCGTGATCGTCGAGTCGTTGAACACCGGCATCGCCTGCGGGCCGGTCACCATCGCCTCGTAGATCTGCTTGGGAGAGGAGGCGTTGAGACTCGGGGCGTACTTGCCCCTGGTCAGCGCTCCGCCCGCGCCGCTCCAGTTGTGGCACTGGATGCAGTTGGCGCGGAAGAGCTCGCCGCCCTTGGCCGCGTTGGCGCCCGTGGTGTCGAGCTGCTCCTTGGTGGGGATGGTCGGGCCGCCACCGAGCGTCTGCACGTAAGCGGAGAGCTGGCGCACCGTGTCGTCGTTGACCCACGGAGCCGGGGGCTTGCGCGGCGCCTGGGCGCCGGGGTTGGCCGCAGGCATGCGGCCGCTGCTCACCTGGAAGTCGACCGCGGCGGCGCCGACACCGACGAGCGTCGGACCCGTCGAGGTGCCCTCGGCGCTGAGTCCGTGGCAGCTGGCGCAGTGTGCCTGGAACAGGCTCTTGCCCTCTGCGACGTCGTCGACCTTGCCCGCCGCGAGCGCGGCGTCGGCAGGCTTGCTCGCCTGGACCAGGGTGGCGTAGGCCACACCGGCCAGGGCCAAGGCCAAAACCAGGACGGCATATCTCGCGAGGGGATGCCGCCGCCAAGCGGTGGTCCTAGTCACTGAGATCCCGTTCCTTAACGAATGATGTAGATGGTCGCGAAAAGACCGATCCAGACGACGTCGACGAAGTGCCAGTAGTAGGACACGACGATCGCGCTGGTGGCCTGCTCATGCGTGAAGCGCTTCGCGGCGTACGTACGTCCCAGCATGAACAGGAACGCGATCAGGCCACCGGTCACGTGCAGGCCGTGGAAGCCTGTCGTCAGGTAGAACACCGAGGTGTAGGCGTTGGACGAGAGCGTCGCGCCGTCGGCGGCCAGTTCGGCGTACTCGTACAGCTGACCGCCGATGAAGACCGCGCCCATCAGGAAGCTGACGATGTACCAGAAGCGGAGCTTGCCGACCTGGCCCTTCTCAGCGGCCCACACGCCAAGCTGGCATGTCACGGACGACAGCACCAGGATGATCGTGTTGACCGTCGCGAACGGGATGTTCAGGTGAGCGGCGCCCTCGGTGCCCGCAGGCTGGAGGGAGGGGCCCCATTCGAAGCCGTCACCGATGCTCACCGACCGGATGGTGAAGTACATCGCGAACAGCGCCGCGAAGAACATGAGCTCAGAGGACAGCCACACGATGGTGCCGACGCTGACCAGATTGGGTCTACGCGCCGGATGGGCTGTCGTCGTCGAAGTTATTGCGGATGCTGTCGCCACGGGCAGCATTATTGCGGCTCCTGTGGTCGGTCCGGCGCACGACCCCCCGTTAGGAGGAACATATGCGCGACCAACCTGGGATAATCGGGGTAAAACATCCGCTGGAGGTGGTGGCCTGGGATTCCGTCCCGGACCCCCGGTACGATCCCTGGTGACCCTACCTCTCCGACCGATAGCGAGCGCAGCAGTGAGCACCACTGGGAGCAGCGAGAGCACGATGCGCGTCCTCGTCTACAGCGACGACGCGGGCACCCGGGAGAAGGTGCGCCAGGCGATCGGGCGCAGGCCCGCAGCCGACGTGCCGTTCGTGGAGATCGTCGAGTGCGCCACCGAGCCCAAGGTCCACCAGTGGCTCGGCTCCGGCGAGATCGACGTCGCCGTCCTCGACGGCGAGACCCAGCCCGCCGGCGGCATGGGCGTGGCCCGCCAGGCCAAGGACGAGGTCTACGACTGCCCGCCCATCTGCCTGCTGATCGCCAGGCGCGACGACCGGTGGCTGGCCGCGTGGTCCAGGGCCGACGCCGTGGTCGCCCAGCCGCTGGAGCCGATCGTGCTGGCCGACGCCGTGGCCGATCTGATGCGCAGGCGTTCCTCGACCCGACTCAACGCGAAGTAGGTACCCACCATGGACTCCCGCACCTCGTGGCCCGCTCTGCTGTCCGCCCTCCTGTCCGGGCAGCATCTCACCTCGGACGAGACGGCCTGGGCCATGCGGGAGATCATGTCGGGTACGGCGACGCCCGCGCAGATCGCCGGCTTCGCCGTCGCGCTGCGCGCCAAGGGTGAGACCGTGGCCGAGGTCGCCGGCCTGGCCCGCACGATGCTGGAGCTGGCCACGCCCCTGCGCGTCGACGGACCCGTGGTGGACGTCGTCGGCACCGGCGGCGACCGCGCCCACACGGTCAACGTCTCCACGATGGCCGCCATCGTCGCGGCCGCCGCGGGCGCCCGCGTGGTCAAGCACGGCAACCGGGCCGCCTCCTCCTCGTGCGGCGCCGCCGACGTCCTGGAGCACCTCGGCATCCGGCTGGACCTGACGCCCGAGCAGACCGCGAGGGTCGCCCGCGAGGCGGGCATCGCCTTCTGCTTCGCGCCGGTCTACCATCCGGCGCTGCGCTTCGCCGGGCCGCCGCGCAAGGAACTCGGCGTGCCGACGGTCTTCAACTTCCTCGGGCCGCTCACCAACCCGGCCCGCCCCTCCGCCCAGGCGATCGGCGTCTACGACGCGGACATGCTGCCGGTGCTCGCCGGGGTGTTCGCCGAGCGCGGGGTCTCGGCGCTGGTCTTCCGAGGCGACGACGGGCTCGACGAGCTGACCATCGCCACCACCTCGACCGTGTGGGTGGTGCGCGACGGCGAGGCCACCCGGACGGTGTTCGACCCGGCGGTGCTGGGCATCGCGCGGGCCGAGGTGGGGGCGCTGCGCGGCGGTGACGTGGCCTTCAACGCGCAGGCCGTCCACGACCTGCTGGGCGGCAAGACCGGGCCGGTGCGCGACGCGGTGCTCCTCAACGCGGCCGCCGCGCTGGTGGCGCTCGACGGTGCCGGCGACTCGCTCGACTCGGCCATGACCGCCGCCTACGGCCGCGCCGTCCACGCCGTCGACTCCGGTGACGCCGCCGCCACGCTGACCGCCTGGATCGACACCAGCTCCCGCGTGTAGCGAACTACCCTCGCGGCC
This sequence comes from Nonomuraea longicatena, assembly GCF_039525605.1. Lineage (NCBI taxonomy): Bacteria > Bacillati > Actinomycetota > Actinomycetes > Streptosporangiales > Streptosporangiaceae > Nonomuraea > Nonomuraea longicatena. The sequence goes on from NZ_BAAAHQ010000017.1 coordinate 194,407, forward strand.
CCAGGTCCGTGAGCACGGCCTCCGCCTCGGGCGTGCCCGCCGGGCCGGTCGGCTCCGCGGCCACATCGGCACCCTGCGGCCGCCCGGTCACCTGCTCGGAGCCGGCCTGGCAGCCACTCGGCGGGACGTCTCTCAGCAGGCGGGCGATCAGGATCGCCACGACGGTCAGTGTGGCCGCCGCGATGAGGGCGACCGTGTGGAGACCGGTCGTGAACGCCGCCCTGGAGGCGTCCAGGAGGGCCTGGGCCTGGGGACCGTCCAACTGACCCGCCGCCACGCTCGCGCCCACCAGCGCGTCTCTGGCGGCGTTCGCGGCGGTCTCGGGCAGCCCTTCGGGCAGCACCAGTTCCGACCGGTACACCGCGGTGCCGATGGTCCCGAGCACCGCGATGCCGAGCGCGAACCCGAGCTCGCCGCCGGTCTGGCTCATGGCCGCCGCGGAACCGGCCTTCTCCGGCGGCGCGGCCCCCACGACCAGGTCGGTGCTGAGCGTGACGAGCGGCCCGGCGCCGAGGTTCATGAGCGCGAACCCGGCCACCAGCGTGACCGGCCCCGAGACGGTGTCCACCCGGGTCAGCAGCAGCAGCCCGGCGATCGACAGCAGCAGCCCGCCGCCGATCAGGTACGCGGGCCGGATCCGCCTGGCCAGCAGCGGCGACACCAGGAACCCGGCACCGTTGGCGGCCACGGCGGGCAGCATCCAGAGCCCGGCGGTCAGCGGGGTGAGTCCCTCGACGAGTTGGAGGTGCTGGGTGATGAAGAGCATCATGGCGCCCATGAGCAGGGTGGCGGCCATCATCCCGCCGACCGCCGTGCTGAAACTCCTGCGGGCGAACAGCCGCAGATCGAGCAGCGGATCGGCGAGCCGCCGCTGCCGCCTGGCGAACACGACCGCGACCGCCGCGCCGAGCACCAGCGCGGCCGGCGGCACCGGCTGCCAGCCGCTCTTGGCGATCTCCTTCAGCCCGTACACGACCGGCAGGATCGCCGCCAGCGACAGTACGACGCTGAGCGGGTCGAGCCGCGCGGCCCTGACCGCCTTCTGCTCGGGCAGCAGCATCGGCCCGAGCACCAGCAGCAGGAGCATGGCGGGCACGCCCAGCAGGAACGCCGAGCCCCACCAGAAGTGCTCCAGCATCGCCCCGCCCGCGATCGGCCCGAGCGTGGCGCCGCCCATGAAGGCGGCCAGCCAGATCGCGAACGCCAGCGCACGCTGCCTGGCGTCGGCGAACATGCCGCTGATCAGCGCCAGCGTGGACGGCGCCAGCGTCGCGCCCGCCAGCCCCAGCAGAGCTCTGGCGGCGATGAGCATGCCGGGGCTCGTGGAGTATGCGGCCACGACCGAGGCGGCGCCGAACGCCGCCGCACCGATGAGCAGCAGCCTTCTTCTGCCGACGCGGTCGCCCAAGGTGCCCATCGTCACCAGGAAACCGGCCAGGACGAAGCCGTAGATGTCGGTGATCCACAGCTGCTCGGTGCCAGTGGCCCCCAGGTCCTCGGCGAGGTGCGGGAGCGCGAGCAGCATGACGAAGACGTCGAGGGAGACCAGCAGGCTCGCCAGCGCCAGGACCGCCAGCCCGACCCACTCTCTCCGTCCGGCCTTCACGTTCATGTGATTCCTTCCTAGAACCGTTCTTCAGCCCTAGGTCGGAGCCACCGCCGCGTTCTCTACATCGCCTCCGAGCCCTCGTTACGGCCCGCCTCGCCGTACGCCACCCGCCGACCCGCGCCGACGGCCTCCAAGGGCACGCTCCTCACCGCACCCCGGCCCGCCGCGACGACTCCGCCGTTCCCCTGCCGAAGGCGCTGGGCCGCGCTCACCGCCGGCCTCCCTGCGGAGAACACGCCTGGGAAGGACACCGCCAGGGACCGTTCCGAGGTCACGGATCCCTTCCTGCGGAGAGCACACGCGGGAAGGGCGTCCCCGGGGTGGTCTCAGAGGGACTCGGTCTTGGCGGACTTGAGGGAGCTCCACTGCAGCCACTGCTTCCAGTTCTCCTGCCAGTGGCCCCAGCCGTTGGTCGGTTCCAGGATGCGCGGCGAACCGGTGATGATGATCGGGTCGCCGATGAGCGTGTTGTCGATGAACCACGACGCGTTGCTCGGGCTGATGTTCACGCAGCCGTGGCTCACGTTCGCATACCCCTGCGACCCCACCGACCACGGCGCGCTGTGCACGTACTCGCCGCTGCTGGAGATGCGGACGGTGTTGTAGACCGTCAACTGGTAGTAGCCGGGCGAGCCGGGCCCGATCCCGGGCGAGGTCATGACAGTGACCGGTTCGCGCGACATCGCCAGGTGGATGCCGGAGGTGGTGTAGTACTTCCAGTTACCGCCCCGACCCGCGCTCATCGCCATGTTGCGGATCTTCTTGCCGTCGCGCCTGACGGACAGGTAGTGGGTGTCCGTGCTGCCTTTGGTGATCTGCTCGCGGCCGATCCTGAAGTCCAGCGTGTAGTCGCGCTTGCCGAACATGCCGGGCCCGCCGCGCACGCCCGCCAGTTTGGCCTCCACGCGGACCTTGGTGTGCGCGGGCCAGTAGTGCTTGGGCCGGAAGTCGACGTGCTGGCTGTCGAACCAGTGCCAGGCGCCCTCGACGGGCCGCGAACTGCGCACCGTGAGGTTGCGCTCGACGGCGACGCGGTCGGTGATCTCCTTGTCGAAGGCGATCATGACCGGCATGCCGACGCCGACGGTGAGGCCGGTCGCGTCCCGGTTGGGGACGATGGTCTCGATGTCGAAGGTCTTGGCGGCCTTGACGGTGCTGAACCTGGTGGTCTGCGTGCGCCCGTCGGTGGTGGTGGCGGTGACCGTGTACGTGGTGCCCGGCCGGGCGGTGCGGGTGCTGCGCCACTGGGTGCCGTCGGCGCTCAGGACGCCGGTCAGCCCGCCGGTGACCTTGACCTGCTTGAGGACGCCGCCGCCCCGGGCGGAGACGATCACGGTCTCGTCCGTGGGGACGTTGCCCGACCTGTCGGCGGGGACCGTCGTGATGGTGGTCGACGGCCCGGCTGCCGGAGGCGCCTGCGCGTCCTCCTCGCCCGCCGTGGCGTCGGCCGAGCACGCGGTCAGCAGCGCGAGGGCCAGCAGACCGGCCGATCCATTCATAACGCGCCCCATACGGACTCTCCCCCTGATCGCTCCACTCACCTCCCATTACTACCCTCAGTGATCGAATCGCCACGTAAGGCCCATGGTAAAAAGCACGAAAAAGCGGGTGTCCCCCCAAAGAGGAACACCCGCTCGTCGAGCCGTCGTCAGTGCGAGAACTGGCCCCGGTAGTACTGGAACACGAACCCGATCATGGCCATGACCACCATGAACAGCCCGAGCAGGAACATCCAGAAGCCGATCGCGAAGCCCGCGAAGCAGAAGGCCGCGGCCAGGCAGAGGAACAGCGGCCACCAGCTGCTGGGGCTGAAGAAGCCGATCTCACCGGCGCCGTCGCTGATCTCGCCCTGCTTGTTGTCCTCAGGCTGGTCGCCGATGCGCTTCGCCGTGAACATCAGGTAGTAGCCGATCATGAACGCGAAGCCGACCGAGATGGCCATGGCCGTGGTGCCGACCGGCTCGCCCTGACCGGTCGCCGCCTTGGTCCAGAACCAGTAGGCGACGTCCACCGCGGCGAAGAACAGGCCGCACAGAAGGAACAGCCAACCCTGGACCTTCATCAGGCCTCAACCTCCTGCTTGGTCGAAACATGCGGGTAGTGCAGGTCGAAGGCCGGGCGCTCGGACCTGATGCGCGGCAGCGACGTGAAGTTGTGCCTCGGCGGCGGGCACGAGGTCGCCCATTCCAGCGAACCGCCGTAGCCCCACGGGTCGTCGACCGTGACCTTGGGCGCGCTGCGCCAGGTCTTCCACACGTTGTAGAAGAACGGCAGCACGGACAGGCCGAGGATGAACGCGCCGACCGAGGAGATCAGGTTCAGGTCGGTGAAGCCGTCGGCCGGGCTGTAGTCGGCGTAGCGGCGCGGGAAGCCGAGCACGCCGAGCCAGTGCTGGACCAGGAAGGTCGTGTGGAAGCCGATGAACAGCAGCCAGAACTGCAGCTTGCCCAGCTTGTCGTCGAGCATCTTGCCGGTGAACTTGGGCCACCAGAAGAAGAAGCCGGCGAACATCGCGAAGACCACGGTGCCGAACACGACGTAGTGGAAGTGGGCCACCACGAAGTAGGTGTCGGAGATGTGGAAGTCGAGCGGCGGCGAGGCCAGGATGACGCCCGTCAGGCCGCCGAGGAGGAAGGTGATGAGGAAGCCGACCGAATAGAGCATCGGCGACTCGAACGACAGATGCCCTCGCCACATCGTGCCGATCCAGTTGAAGAACTTCACGCCCGTCGGAACCGCGATGAGGAACGTCATGAACGAGAAGAACGGCAGGAGCACCTGTCCGGTGGGGAACATGTGGTGCGCCCACACCGTGATCGACAGACCGGCGATGGAGATGGTCGCCGCGACCAGCGAGATGTAACCGAAGATCGGCTTGCGGCTGAAGACCGGCAGGACCTCGGTCACGATGCCGAAGAACGGCAGCGCGATGATGTACACCTCGGGGTGGCCGAAGAACCAGAACAGGTGCTGCCAGAGCAGCGCGCCGCCGGTCTCGGCGTCGAAGATGTGGGTGCCGAGTTTGCGGTCGGCCTCAAGGGCGAGCAGCGCGGCGGCCAGCACCGGGAAGGCCATCAGCACGAGCATGCTGGTCAGCAGCACGTTCCAGGTGAAGATCGGCATGCGGAACATGGTCATGCCGGGCGCGCGCATGCAGATGATCGTGGTGATGAAGTTGACCGAGCCGAGGATCGTGCCGAGGCCCGACAGGGCGAGACCCATGATCCACAGGTCGCCGCCGAGTCCAGGCGAGCTGACCGCGTTCGACAACGGCGTGTAGGCGAACCAGCCGAAGCTGGCCGCGCCGTTCGGGGTGAAGAAGCCCGAGACGGCGATGATGCTGCCGAACAGGTAGAGCCAGTAGCTCACCATGTTCAGGCGGGGGAAGGCCACGTCGGGGGCGCCGATCTGCAGCGGCATCAGCTCGTTGGCGAAACCCGCGAACAACGGGGTCGCGAACATCAGCAGCATGATCGTGCCGTGCATGGTGAACAGCTGGTTGAACTGCTCGTTCGTGGTGAACTGCAGGCCCGGCGCGGCCAGCTCGGCCCGCATGACCAGCGCCATCACGCCGCCGATCAGGAAGAACACGAACGACGTGATGAGGTACAGGTGACCGATGATCTTGTGGTCGGTCGAGGATAGCCACTTGGCTACGATCCGGCCCTTGGAGGTGGGCCGCGCCGTGATGACGGACTCTTGTGTGGCGGTCACTGGGTGCTCCCGGCCTGCGAGGCGATGTACTTGTCGAACTCCTCCTGCGTGACGAGCTTCACCGAGAACAGCATCCGGCTGTGGTCGACGCCGCACAGCTCCGCGCAACGCCCCGCGTACACGCCGGGCTTGTCCAGGGTCTTGATCTCGAACACGCGGCCCGGGTTGCCTTCCTTGATGCCGGGGATCACGTCGCGCTTGAACAGGAACGCGGGCACCCAGAAGGAGTGGATCACATCAGGCGAGGACAGGTCGAACTGGACCGTCTTCTTGACCGGCAGGACCAGCTGCGGCCCCTGCTTGTAGTCGCTGACGGGCATGCCGACGACCGGCTTGTAGGTCTTGCCGCCGAACGTCGTGGTGAAGCGCCAGCTCCACTGGAACGCCTCGACCTTGACCTTGACGTCGGGGTTCGCCGAGACCACTTCCAGCGTCTTGCTGTCACGCGCGGTGTAGAAGAAGAACACCGAGACCATGACGAGCGGGACGAGCGTGTAGAAGATCTCGATCGGCAGGTTGTAGCGCACCTGCGGAGGCAGCTCTGCGGACTTGCTCCGCTTACGGTGGAAGACACAGGCCCAGATGATCAGGGCGAGCACGACGCCACCGGTGGCCAGCGCGGCGATCCAGGCCCCGTTCCACAGGGACAGGATCACGTTGCCCTGCTCGGTCACATGCTCCGGGAGCAGACCACTCGACCAGTCTGCCTGAGGAACATCATTCGCACACGCCGTCGCGGTGACCAGGAGCAACGCCATTGCGGCGGCTCCCGGCACTCTGCGCCGGGCCAACGAACGCCGCGTCGAACGGCGAGTCGGACTCACGGATCGCCTACCCCACAGATGAAGCCCAGGAGTCACTCCTGGGCGCTCGAACTTCCAAATGCACAGCTGATTGCAGACACATTAGCGTGGAAGGGCCTTGCCCTCCCTCCCGCCCCCTCGATGGCGCGCCGGAAGTGGGACGATGGAGGGCGTGGCGTATTTCGACGCGGCCTCCACCGAGCCGCTGCACCCCCGGGCACGCGAGGCGTACCTGACGGCCCTCGACGCCGGCTGGGCGGATCCCGCCCGTCTGTACGGCCAGGCCCGCCGCGCCCACCTGCTCCTGGAGCAGGCGCGCTCCGAGGTGGCCGAGGTGCTCGGCACCCGCCCGGACGAGATCTCGTTCACCTCGTCCGGCACACAGGCCGTGCATCTCGGCGTCCTCGGCACCCTACACGGAAGACGACGGGCCGGACGCCGCCTGGTGACCGGCGCCGTCGAGCACTCCAGCGTCCTGCACGCCGCCGCTCTGCACGAGCGCGACGGCGGCGAGGCCGAGCGGGTCGGCGTCGACCTGCTCGGCCGGATCGATCCGGCGGCCTTCGAGAAGGCGGTGGCGGCGGAGGGCACCGCCCTGGCCTGCCTGCAGACGGCCAACCACGAGGTCGGCACCCTTCAGCCGGTCGAAGCGGCCGCGCGGGTGTGCGCGGAGCACGGGGTGCCGCTGCTGGTCGACGCGGCGCAGACGGCGGGACGGCTGCCGACGCCGCCGGGCTGGTCGGTGCTGACGGCCAGCGCCCACAAGTGGGGCGGCCCGGCGGGCGTCGGCGTGCTGGCGGTGCGCAAGGGCACGCGCTTCCGGTCGTTCCTTCCGGAGGACGAGCGGGAGCGACGGCGGGTACCGGGCTTCGAGAACGTCCCCGCCGTCGTCGCGGCCGCCGCCGCGCTGCGGGCCGCCGCCGAGGAGGCCGGGAGGGAGAACGCCCGGCTGTCGGCGCTCGTCGACCGGATCAGGGAGGTGGTGCCGCAGCTCGTCCCGGACGTGGAGGTGATCGGCGACCCGGTGGGGCGGGCGCCGCACATCGTCACCTTCTCCTGCCTGTACGTCGACGGAGAGGTGCTTCTCGGCGAACTCGACCGGGTGGGGTTCGCGGTGTCGTCCGGGAGTTCGTGCACCGCTAGTACTCTTCGTCCATCGCACGTGTTGGAGGCGATGGGTGTGCTCACGCATGGAAACGTCCGGGTCTCGCTGCCCAGGGGCGCTTCCGAGGCGGATGTCGACCGGTTCCTCGACGTCCTGCCGGGGATCGTGCGCCGCATCCGTCAGGACGCAGGAGTGGCATGACAGAGGTCGTACAGCCGGCACTCACGATCGACGCGCTGGGCAAGAAGTGCCCGATCCCGATCATCATGCTCGCCGAGCAGATCAACTACGTGCCGCTGAACGCGGTGGTCGCGGTGCTGTGCGACGACCCTGCCGCCTACAACGACGTGCCCGCCTGGTGCCGGTTGAAGTCGCACCCGCACGTGGGCACGTACGAGTTGCCGCAGGGCGGGTGGAGCATCCACGTGCGCCGCAACTACTGACGGCGAGCGTGCCCGGGGGTGAGCCGGGGTAGAAAGTCCGGGGATGTCATCGAATTTCGGGGGGAAGAGGATGACTGGAACCGCGCGCGATCTCATGCACCCGGGTGCGGAGTGCATTCCCGCGCACGAGACGCTGGACCGGGCCGCGCAGATGATGCGCGACCACAACGTGGGCGCCCTGCCCATCTGCGGTCCCGACGACCGCCTGACCGGGATCATCACCGACCGCGACATCGTCACCCGGTGCATCGCCGAGGGCCGCGACCCGTCGAAGGTCACGGCGGGCGAGCTGGCGATCGGGCTGGTGTGGGTGGCCGCCGACGCCACCGTCGAGGAGGCGCTGGGGCGGATGGAGGAGAATCAGATCCGCCGCCTGCCGGTGATCGACAACCACCGCATCATCGGCATGATCAGCGAGGCCGACCTGGCCAAGCACCTGCCGGACGACAAGCTGGCCGAGTTCGTGCACCGGGTGTACGCGGGCGCCTGAGCGCCGGGTGGGAGGCGAGCGGGCGACGGCCTCCGGGGCCGCGCCCGCTCGGCTGAGTCAGGCGTGCTGGTTCAGGCGTGCCGGTTCAGGCGTGCCGGTTCAGGCGTAGTGGCAGCGCAGGCGGGCGGCGATGTCGGCAGCCGCGGCGGTGCCGTAGGCGCTCTCGAAGCGCTCCAGGAAGACCTTCTGCCCGAGTTCGTACTCCTGGCCGCCGACCCGCTCCAGGACGTGTGTCGCGGTGAGGTTGCCGATCTGGCCGCAGCGCTCCAGCGGCAGCCCCCAGGCCAGCCCGGCGAGGAAGCCCGCGCGGAAGGCGTCGCCGACGCCGGTCGGGTCGGCCTTGCCGAGTTCGGGGGCAGGGGCGACGGTGATGGCGGGCTCGCCCTTGCGGTCGATGCGGGCGCCCTTGGGGCCGAGCGTGGTGACGCGGACGCCGACCCGGTCGAGGATCTCCTCGTCGGTCCAGCCGGTCTTCTGCTCGATCAGGCCCTTCTCGTACTCGTTGTGGAACAGGTAGGCGGCGCCGTCGACGAGATGGCGGATCTGGTCGTCGGCCATGCGGGCGAGCTGCTGGGAGATGTCGGCGGCGAACGGGATGCCGCGCTGGCGGCACTCGTCGGTGTGCCTGAGCATGGCGTCGGGGTCGTTGGGGCTCACCAGGACCAGGTCGAGACCGCCGACGCGGTCGGCGGTGGGCCGCAACTCGATGTTCCTGGCCTCGGCCATGGCGCCGGTGTAGAACGAGGCGATCTGGTTGTGGTTCTCGTCCGTGGTGCACAGGAACCGGGCGGTGTGGTGCGTCTCGGAGACGTGCACGGACTCGCAGTCGACGTTGTGGCGCTCCAGCCAGGAGCGGTAGTCGGCGAAGTCGGAGCCGACGGCGCCGACGAGGATGGGGCTGAGGCCGAGGCAGCCCATGCCGAAGGCGATGTTCGCGGCGCAGCCTCCGCGCCGGATCTGGAGGTCGTCGACGAGGAACGAGAGTGACACCCGGTCGAGCTGGTCGGCGATGAGCTGGTCGCCGAAGCTGCCGGGAAACGTCATCAGGTGGTCTGTCGCGATGGAGCCGGTCACGGCGATGCGCACGGGATTCTTCTTCCTCGTTGTCAGCAGGCCAACTTGCAAACCACACGAGAATACGGGAACCCTCGCCGGGACAGGACCGGCTCGGACCCCTCGTCACCGAGTCTACGAGCGCGGCGACCGCTGATGAGGACGGCGTGCGCGATGCGCACACCGGAAGAGACGCGCGGGCCGGCCCCGGGCCACGCGGAAAGGGACCACCCCGGAGCCGGTCCGGCGGCGTCCCTTAGTTGAAGGAGTCGCCGCAGGCGCAGGAGCCCGTGGCGTTGGGGTTGTCGATGGTGAAGCCCTGCTTCTCGATGGTGTCGACGAAGTCGATGGTGGCGCCCATGAGGTAGGGGGCGCTCATCCGGTCGGTCACCACGCCGACGCCGTCGAAGTCGGTGACTACGTCGCCGTCCATGGAGCGGTCGTCGAAGAAGAGCTGGTAGCGCAGGCCGGAACAGCCGCCCGGCTGCACGGCCACGCGCAGTTGGAGGCCTTCCTCACCCTGCTGCTCAAGCAGGCTCTTGACCTTGGCGGCTGCCGCGTCGGACAGGACCAGGCCCTGCGTCGTGGTCTCGCTGCTCTCAACCGTCATGTGCGAACTCCTGCGGTCTGTATCTGACTTCCTACTAAGACGCTACCAACACCTGCCGGGTGCCACACATTCCGTGTCCTGTGCCCGTTTTCCCAGGGGAGATCATCTATGACCGTCCACTGGGGCAAACCCACCCGAAGTCGGTCGAAGTCATATGCCATCATGAGTATCGTCACTTAGACGATAAGAGGTAAGGCATGAGCACAACCCAGCTGTTCATCCTCGGCCGGGGCACCGATCCGGGGAGCGAGCGCGGCGTCGACTGTCCCGGCGACCTGCCCCCCGCGAGCGACCCCAACCTGGTCGAGCGGGCCCGCAAGGCGAAGGAGGCGCTGGGCGAGCGCCTGTTCGTCCTCGGCCACCACTACCAGCGCGACGAGGTCATCCAGTTCGCCGACGTGACCGGCGACTCCTTCAAGCTCGCCCAGCAGGCGGCGGCGCGCCCCGAGGCGGAGTTCATCGTCTTCTGCGGCGTGCACTTCATGGCGGAGTCCGCCGACATCCTGACCGGGCCGGGCCAGCAGGTCATCCTGCCGGACCTCGCGGCCGGGTGCTCGATGGCGGACATGGCCACCTTCGACCAGGTGGAGGAGTGCTGGGAGGCCCTTGAGGACGCCGGGCTGGCCGACGGGGTGATCCCCGTCACGTACATGAACTCCAGCGCCGACATCAAGGCGTTCTGCGGGCGCCACGGCGGCGTGGTGTGCACCTCCTCCAACGCCAAGCGGGCCCTGGAGTGGGCCTTCGAGCAGGGCAAGCAGGTGCTGTTCCTGCCCGACCAGCACCTCGGCCGCAACACGGCGGTGCTGGAGATGGGCATGTCCCTGGACGACTGCGTGCTGTGGAACCCGCACCGACCCAACGACATGGCGGCCGTCGCGGACGCCCGGATGATCCTGTGGAAGGGCCACTGCTCGGTCCACGGCCGCTTCACGGCCGAGTCCGTCGACGACGTGCGGGAGCGGGTGCCGGGCGTCAACGTGCTGGTGCACCCCGAGTGCCGCCACGAGGTGGTGCTGAAGGCCGACCACGTGGGCTCGACCGAGCACATCATCAAGACCCTCCAGGCGGCCCCGGCGGGCAGCAGCTGGGCGATCGGCACCGAGCTGAACCTGGTCAAGCGGCTGGCCGGGATGTTCCCCGACAAGAACGTCTCGTTCCTGGACAAGACCGTCTGCTACTGCTCGACCATGAACCGGATCGACCTGCCGCACCTGGTGTGGGCGCTGGAGTCGCTCGTGCTGGGCGAGACCGTCAACCGGATCACGGTCGAGGCCGACACCGCGCACTGGGCCAGGGTCGCTCTCGACCGGATGCTGGCCCTGCCGTAGCCGGTCAGGCGAAGGCGTACTCGACGCGCACCTCGACCGCGACCGTCTGCTCGCCGGGGCTGAGCGAGGAGCGCTCGGCCGCCGCCATCGGGACGGGGTGCGCCCCTCGGGCGGGTTCCTCGGCGATCGACAGCACCCGGCCGAGCGGGCGCCCGGCGAGTTCGGCGTACTGGGCGGCGCGGGCGCGGGCGTCCTCGAAGGCCAGGCGCCTGGCCTCGACCAGGGCGGCGGCCGGGTCGGAGACCTCGAAGGCGATGCCGTTCAGCCTGCTCTCCTCGCCGACGGCGGCGACGGCGTCGATGACCTGATCGGCGCCGGCCAGGTCGCGGACCACCGCCTCGACGCCCTGCGCGGCCCGGTAGCCGGAGACCTCCGGGTAGGTCGTGTACTCCGGGCCGAGGGAGAGCTCGGTGGTGCGCAGGTCGCGGGCGGCGACCCCGGCGTCGGTGAGCGCCCTGCTCAGGCGGGCGGCGGCGGCCCTGGTCGCCGTGGCGACCGCCCCCGCCGCGGGTTCGCGCACCTCGACGCCCGCCGTCAGCCGCATCATGTCGGGGACGGCGGAGACCGCGCCGACGCCGACGACGGTGATCCGCTGGTTGGCCGTGTCCATGCTCCCGATCATAGGAGCCGCCGCCGGTGATCGCCGCGACCTCAGCGGCGGCGCGGCCGGGTCAGCGGGAAGGCGATCGTGTCGCGGATCGGGCGGCCGGTGAGGAACATCACCACCCGGTCCACCCCCAGCCCCAGCCCGCCGGTCGGCGGCATCGCGTACTCCAGCGCCGACAGGAACTCCTCGTCCAGTTCCATCGCCTCCGGGTCGCCGCCGGCCGCCAGCAGCGACTGCTCGCTCAGCCGCCGCCGCTGCTCCGCCGGGTCGGTCAGCTCCGAGTACGCCGTGCCGAGTTCCATGCCGAAGGCCACCAGGTCCCACCGCTCGGCCAGCCGGGGGTCCCGCCGGTGCGGCCGGGCCAGGGGCGAGACGTCGGCGGGGAAGTCGGTGTAGAAGGTCGGCGCGATCGTGCGTGCCTCGACGAGCCGTTCGTACAGCTCCAGCACCAGTTCGCCGCGCCGCCAACCGGGCCGGTACGGCACCCCGAGCCGGTCGCAGGCCGACCGCAGCTCGTCGGCCCCGGTTTCGGGCGTGATCTCCTCCTCCATGGCCGCCGACAGCGCGCGGTCGACGGGGATCACCGCCCACTCCCCCGAGATGTCCGCTCCCCGGGCGCGCAGCTCGCCGAACGCGGCCTGCGCGGCCTCCTGCACCAGGGACTGCGCCAGCCGCCGCATGTCCCGGTAGTCGGCGTACGCCTGGTATGCCTCCAGCAGCGTGAACTCCGGATTGTGCCGGTTCGACACGCCCTCGTTGCGAAAGGCCCGCCCCAGTTCGAACACCCGCTCCACCCCGCCCACGCACAGCCGTTTGAGGTACAGCTCGGGCGCGATCCGCAGGTACAGGTCCAGGTCGTAGGCGCCTGCGTGGGTGCGGAACGGCCGGGCCGCCGCGCCGCCGTGCACGGGCTGCAGTATCGGGGTCTCCACCTCCAGGAAGCCCCGCCGCCGCAGCCCGTCGCGCAGCGCCTGGACGACGGCGGCCCGGGTCCGGAGCAGCCGCCTGGCACCGGGGTCGGTGACGAGGTCGAGGTGGCGGCGGCGGACCCTGTCCTCGGGGTCGGTGAGGCCCCGGTGCTTGTCGGGCAGGGGGTGCAGGCACTTGGCGAGCAGCGTCCAGGAGCCGGCCAGCACGGAGACCTCGCCGAGATCGCTGAGCACGACCTCGCCGGTGCAGCCGACGTGGTCGCCGAGGTCCACGACCCGCCGCCACGAGCGCAGCAGCGCCGGATCGGTGATCATGAGCTGGCGTTCGCCCGCCCAGTCGCGCAGGGTCGCGAACAGCACACCGCCGTGGTCGCGCACGAGCATGACCCGCCCGGCCACCGCCACCCGCGCGCCGACCTCGTGCGCCTGCGCCGTCGTGTGCGTGCGCGGGAATCCCACGGGGTACGGCTCGGCCACCCTGGCCAGCTTGACCGCGCGGACGCCGGTCTGCTGCGGGGGCGCCCGTTCCTCCGCCGTCTCCGGCGGTGGTGTGACGGGCGGCGGTGTGACGGGGGATCTCCGCTCGGCGCCGCCGAGCGGCGCCGGCCCCGACAGGAAGCCCTCGGCGACCGCCAGCGCCAGCCCGACCTTCGGCAGGTCGCGGGTGTCGGCGTAGGCGAGGTAGCGCGGCACCCACTCGGGCCGGTACTTCACGTTCGAGCGGTACAGCGATTCGAGCTGCCACCAGCGGGAGAAGAACAGCAGCAGCCCCCTCCAGGCCCGCAGCACCGGCCCGGCGCCGATGCGCGCCCCCTCCTCGAAGGCGGCGCGGAAGACGGCGAAGTTCAGCGACAGCCGCTCCACGCCGAGCGCGGGCGCCCGCTCGGCCAGTCCGGAGACCATGAACTCCATCAGCCCGTTGTCGGCCTCCCGCGCTCGCCGCATGAGGTCGAGGGACAGTCCCCGCTCCCCCCACGGCACGAACGACAGCAGCGCGGCGGCCTCGCCGTCGGTCGTGAGGGCCTCCACGAGCACCGCCCCGCCGTCGGCCGGGTCGCCCAGGCGGCCGAGTGCCATGGAGAAGCCGCGCTCGGTCTCGGTGTCGCGCCAGGCGTCCGCGCGGGCGACGACGCCGCGCATCTCCTCGGGGGCGAGGTCGGCGTGCCTTCGGACGCGCAGCGTGTACCCGGCGCGGGCCACCCGGTTGACGGCCTGCCGTACCGCCCGCATCTCCCTGCCCGCGAGCGTGTACCCGGCGACGTGCAGGACGGCCTCGTCGCCGATCTGCAGCACCTTGAGCCCGGCGCGGGCGTAGGCGCGGGCTCCGGCCTCGCTCGCGCCGAGGGCCGCGGGGGTCCAGCCGTACGAGTCGGCCTCGTGCTTCCAGGCGGCGATGGCCGGGTCCCATGCCTCCGGGTCTCCGATGGGGTCGCCGCCTGCCAGGCTGACCCCGGCGACCACCCGGTAGGACACGGCGCCCTTGCCGCTGGGTGAGAAGATCGCGGCCCGGTCGCGGCGGGTGGCGAAGTAGCCGAGGGAATCGCGCTCACCCGCCACGGCGAGCAGTTCGCGCAGGCGGGACTCGGACTCCGGCGCCAGAACGGCGGTGGCGCGCTGCGAGCGGAACAGCACGGCGAAGGCCGTGAGCAGGGCGACGGCGCTGAGCAGGCCGATGACGAAGGCCACGCCGCTCGGCCCTTGCCCCTGGCGTTCGAGGTCGAGGGTGATGACGCCGCCGAGCGCCTTCTCCAGCACCCACGGGAAGCGGTCCTGCGGGCTGAGCGTCCCGGGGAAGGCGGAGATCAGCGCGTACCCGACGGCGACCGAGACGAGCAGTCCGGCGACGAGCGTGAGCAGCGCCTTGAGGAAGGCCGCCCGCTGGACCCTGGCGTAGAACTCCTTGCGGGCGGCCACGAAGACCACCAGCAGCGCGAGTATGACGACGGCGTTCTCCGCGGTCACGGCGTGGGCCGGCGCGTGCGGCCGCCCCCAGGCGAGCGCGGTGTACAGCGCGAGCAGGGCGAGGCCCAGGACGAGCAGCGCGACGATCAGCCGGTAGGCGGCCCGCTTGCGGCGGGCGACGGCTCCGGCGAGCAGGGCGAGGAAGACGGCGTAGGCGAGGTTCGGCTCCAGGGGGAAGAGCAGTTCGTTGAACAGGGCGGTGACGGGACGCAGGAGTTCGCGCAGCGGTTTGAGCACCGCGATGGCGGCGCAGTAGGCGGCCAGGACGGCCAGCGCCCCGGCCATCACCCGGGGGACCCAGCTCCACCCTGCCGTCATTATCCGGATATACCCGGTTACTCTCTGATAAAAGACCTGGTGATGACGTCGGGGACGTCGAGATGCACCTGGTGCCCGGAGTCCGGCAACCGGACGAGTTCGGCGCCCAGCTCCCGCGCCAGCCGCTCGTGGCACGGGTTGGCGCGGCCCGCCGAGATCACCACGGTCGGGATCGGCGGAAAGGGATGCTCCCGGCGGATCGTCCGCAGCTCCAGCGCCATGTCGCGGTAGGCGAACCACTCCCCCACGGCCGCCGCCAGCACCGGGCCCTCGCGGTAGACGCCCTCGCGGTCGCCGCCCGCGCCCGACAGGCGGTGCGCGAGGCGCCCGAAGCAGCGGGCCACCGCCGTCGCGCCCCAGGTTCCGCCCAGCGCGGGCAGCCAGCGGCCCACCGCCCGGCCCAGGGCCGAGGTGCCGCGACCGAGGCCGTCCCGGCAGCTCGGGTCCACCAGGACCAGGCGGGAGACGCGCAGCGGATGCAGGCGGGCGAACGCCTCGGCGTTCCAGGCGGCCATGGAGTGGGCGATGACCGCCGCCTTCTCGGGGTGGGCGGGGGCCAGCGCGGCCAGGCGGGCGGCTTCGCCGTACAGGGTGGGTGGGGCGGTGGCGGCGGGACTGCGGCCGAGGCCGGGGCGGTCGAAGCGGATCACCCGGTGGTCGCCGGCGAGGTCCGAGGCGACGGCGTCCCAGTGGAACCAGGCGCCGCCCATGCCCGAGGTGATGAGGACGGCCGGGCCCGCGCCCTCCTCCAGCACCGCCGAGCCGGACTCCCGCCTGCCCCGCCACTCGGGCGGATCACGATGTGGCGGGCCGGGGCGGGACAGCAGGTGGACGGCCACGTACACGAGCCAGATCGCGAGGATCGCCACCTGGGCGCGCTGGGCCGCGCCGATCAGCGTGCCGGTGAGTATGGCGGTCACGGTGAACGCGCTCACCAGCGCGTACACGCCCGACAGCAGCCAGGCCCCTCGGGTGCGCCAGCACCGGGCCAGCAGCACCGCCGCGACGAGCGCGCAGGCGGCGGCAAGGGCGCCGAACAACCCGTGCAGCCGGTGGGAGAACGACAGCGGGCCGATCTCGCAGACGGGGTCGCTGCGGGCGGCGCAGTCGAGGGGGAACAGGCCGTCGAGGACGGTGAACGCGCCGAACAGGGCCAGGGCCAGCCATCCGGCCCACTCCCGCCGCACGCGCGGGATGAGGGCGACGCCCGCCAGGCACGACAGCCCGGCCAGGCAGTCGGCGACGCGGAACATGATCGACCAGCGCTGGTTACGGGCCGCGAGCTCGCTCAGGTAGCCCTGGGTGCGGTCGATCGCCGCGTTGGCGAACTGGCCGGGCACCCAGGCGCTGTACAGGACTGCCGCAGCCAGAAAAGCAAAGGCGGCAATCACCACCAATCGTCGCTCCACGCGATAATTAGATCACTCAGTGCGATCAGAGCCCAGGGGCGCCCCATACGGGGAACCAGCGGCTGAGATCCTCCTCGATCGGCAGCTCACCCTCCAGCACCCCTCTGGCCTGCAGTTCGAGCGCGTTGTCGCGGCGCTGGCCGGGACGCGGCGCGAACGGGTAGAAAGTGCCGCGTTTGTACAGGTAGACCACCGCCAGCCGACGCTCGTCCGGCCCGGCGAAGGACACCAGGGAACACAGCAGCGACGGGCCGAACCCGGCGCCCTCCAGCGAGGAGTTGACCGCGTGCAACTCGGTCACCAGATCGGCGAGGGCGTCGGGGTCGCGGCGGACCAGCAGCCAGGTGTAGCCGTAGGAGTCCGTGGAGCGTTCCACCCGATCGCCGAGCAGCGCCCGCACGTCGCTCTCCACCGTCGCGAACGCGCCGCCCTCCGCCGTGCGGAAGCTCACCGACCCGAGCCCGGTCGGCGACAGCCCCGTCGCCGCCTGCAGCGTGAGCGCGGCCGACGGCAGCGCGAACAGCGCGTCGAGGTTCGGCTGAACCGCCTTCGTCCGGCCCAGCAGGGCATCCAGCCACTTCATCGGCCGAGTTCCGAGGAGATCTTGGCCAGATTGGCCAGGCGCCGCTCCAGCGGCGGGTGGGTGGCGAACAGGTTCGCGATCGACTGGCCCGGCTTGAGCGCGGGCGCGAAGTAGAAGGCGTTGAACGGCTCGGCCTCGCGCAGGTCGCGCGTCGGGATGCGGGCGATCTCGCCGCTCACCTTGGTCAGTGCGCTGGCCAGCGCGGAGGGGCGCTGGGTCAGCAGCGCGCCGGCGCGGTCGGCGGCCAGTTCGCGGTAGCGCGACAGGGCCCTGGTCAACAGGAAGCTCACGGCGTACACGAGCACGGAGACGAGCAGGATGATCAGTCCGATCGGCACCCCGCTGCGGTCGTCGCGACTCCGTCCGAGCCCGGCGTACAGGGCGAAGCGCGTCATCAGCCCGGCCACCACGCCGAGGAAGGAGGCGATCGTCATCACCGCCACGTCCCGGTGGGCGACGTGCGACAGCTCGTGGGCGAGCACCCCTTCGAGCTCTTCGGGTTCGAGGCGGCGCAGGATGCCGGTCGTCACGCAGACGACGGCCTTCTTCTGGTTGCGGCCGGTGGCGAAGGCGTTGGGCACGTCGGAGTCGGCGACGGCCACCCTCGGCTTGGGCATGTCGGCCATCGCGCACAGCCGGTCGATCAGGCCGTGCAGCTCTGGGGCCTGCTGCGGGGTGACCTCCCGCCCGCCCATCGCGAACAGGGCGATCCGGTCGGACAGGAAGTACTGCGCGAACAGGATGATCCCGGCGACCACCAGCACGGTCAGCGCCCTCACGCCGAGCGCGATGAGGACGCCGACGAAGACGACATAGAGCAACCCCAGCAGGAACATCGTCACGACCATCCGGCGGGTCAGGCCGGAGTCGGGCGCGAACCGCGTGCGCATGGGGTTATCCCGGGATGAGGCCCTGGTCGCCCAGCATGTCCCGGACCTCATCGATGGATGCGTCCGCGGGGGGAAGGATCAGCTCAGACGGCTCAAGGCTGTCGTCGGGGAGCGCCTTTCCGACCTGGCGCACCTTGTCGAGCAGGGCGTGGAGCTTCACGCGGAAGGTCTCCTCGTCGACGGCCTCGATGGCCGCCTCCAGCTCGTCGTCGAGTTCGTTGAGCACGGCGAGGTCGGCCTCGGAGATCTGCACCTGGCCCTCGCCCATGATCCGCACGATCATACGCCGTCCCCCTGCCTGGGCAGCTGCGTGTGCGGCTGCTGCTGCGGCTGCGGCGCCTGCTGCGTCTGCCCCTGCTCGATCGAGCTCTGCGGGGCCGGGCCCTGCCCGAGCTCCGCCTTCATCTTCGCGAGCTCAAGTTCGACGTCCATGCCGCCGCCCATGCGGTCGAGTTCGGTCTGGATGTCGTCGCCGCGCGTGCCGCTGTAGTCGTCGAGCGCACCGCTGGCGAGCAGTTCGTCGATCGCGCCCGCGCGAGCCTGCATCTGCGCCGTCTTGTCCTCGGCGCGCTGGATCGCCAGGCCGACGTCGCCCATCTCCTCGGAGATGCCGGAGAACGCCTCGTTGATGCGCGTCTGCGCCTCGGCGGCCGTATAGGTGGCCTTGATGGTCTCCTTCTTCGTCCGGAAGGAGTCGACCTTGGCCTGGAGCCGCTGGGAGGCCGTGGTGAGCTTCTCCTCCTCGGCCTGGAGGTTGTCATGCTGGACACGGAGGTCGGCGATCTGGCCCTGCAGACCGGAACGACGGCTCAGCGCCTCGCGGGCGAGATCCTCGCGCCCGACGGAAAGCGCCTTGCGGCCCTGGTCCTCAAGCTTCCTCGACTGCTGCTCCAGTCCGTTGATCTGCAGCTCGACACGCTTACGGGAGGTGGCGACGTCGGCCACGCCCCTGCGCACCTTCTGCAGCAGCTCCAACTGCCGCTGGTAGGAATAGTCGAGGGTCTCGCGTGGATCCTCCATCTTGTCCAGGGCCTTGTTGGCCTTGGACTTGAAGATCATCGAAAGTCTCTTCATCACGCTCATGCGCGTCGGCCGTCCCCTTCTTAGGTCGTGCTGTTGGTCACCCGCTGCAGCGACGCCGCCTTGTGATTACCCTACGCATAACGCACGAGGGCGTCACTAAGTTGCAGTCCAGGTAGGGTTGACGTCGTGTTGCGACGCCGTTCCCAAAGCTCCGTGGACGACACCCCCGTCCCCGATGACGATCCTAAGCCCCAGGGTAAGGGTCGTCCCACACCCAAGCGCCGTGATGCCGAAGGCAGACGGCGCCAGCCGGTCTCGGCGCCCAAGGATCGTAAAGAGGCCTATCGGCAGATGCGGGCCAAGCAGGCCGCCGAGCGCGAACGCGCCCGTAAGGGCATGCTGGCGGGCGATGAGAAGTACTTCCCTGCCCGCGACCGAGGGGTCGCGCGGAAGTTCGCCCGCGACTGGGTTGACTCACGCCGTCTGCCGAGCCAGTACTTTTTGCCGTTCTCCCTGCTCATCCTACTGCTGACCTGGCTCCCGTGGGGGGCGGGCACCCGCGAGGTCGTCCTCTACTGGGTGATGCTCACAGGCTGGCCGCTGATGATGGTCGGTGTGATCTTCACCTCCGTCTTCGTCGCCTGGAAGGTGAAGAAGGAGGTCGCGGCCAAGTTCCCGAACGAGCCCCTGAAGGGCGTCGGGTTCTACGCGGCCATGCGGGCGCTGCAGATCCGCAAGCTGCGCTTCCCGCCGCCGCAGGTGCGGCCGGGCGGCAAGCCGGTCCAGCCGAAGAGGTAGGGGCGCGCCCGCGCGGCGTCCGGCGCGCCCGCGCCGCACCGCGCGGCGGCCGGTCTCCCTCTCACGGCACAGCCGTACCACCCGCCACCCGCCGCCATGGGCGGGCGGCCTCCAGGGTCACGCTCCGCGCCGTCCTCGCCACCCGCCGTCACGCCGCCTCGCGCGCGGCGGCGTGCAGCAGGCTCAGGAAGCTCCCCGCCACCTGGTCTCCGCCGTCGAAGACCGCGCCGGTGCGGGGGTCCACATGGCCGAGGCGGCCGTCGAGGTAGGGGATCCGGTCGGCCTGCCACCCGGGATCCCGGGCGCAGGACGAGCGCCAGGCGTCGCGGATCTCCCTGATGCTGTACAGCTTCGCCGCTCCCCTGCCCAGGTCGAAGCCCGAGGTGCCGTCGTGGCGCAGGAGCGAGGCGCGCAGGGCGTCGGGGAATCGCAGACCCATCTGGGCCTCGGCGACGGCGATCCGCCCCGCGCTGCCGCGCGGCCCCAGCGACCGGTAGGCGTGGGGATCCTGTGCCTTCAGGGTCCGTTCGATGAGCCGCCACTGCCGGTCGACGGCCCGCTTGATCTCGGGATCCAGCGGGCGCACCACCGGCTTGCGCACCGTCGGCCGGCAACCGGGGTCGGAGGAGGGGGCCGTAGGCTCCTGCGACGGACGTTGCACGGCCCGGCCGATGGGTGCCGGCGGGCCGGTGGGCGGCACCCATTCGTCGGTGACCGGGTTCGTTAAGTCGCCAGGCGAGGGCACCGGCTGCGGGCCTGGGGTGTTCTGGGCGCCGAGGTGCCGTCGCAGCCCGGCGTCGGCGGCATCCTGAGCGGGGGTGCGGATCAGCACCGTCGCGGCGACGACGGCCACGGCTCCGGCGATGAGCAGCCAGGCGGGCGCCACGCTGCGGCGCACGGACGCGGCGGGCGGAGGAGGCTCCTGAGGCGGCGGCGACTCGGGCGTCTGGGCACGGCGCCGTACCCGGACTCCGATCGCGATCACGATCGCCACGGTCAACGCACGCCGGAGCAGCTTCCCCACCCCGCGACCTTATCCCGGATCCGCTGCCCGGGCCCCCGATCCGAGTGGGGGCGCCGTGATAGCCCGGGGCTTCGCCCACACCATCAAAAATGGGGCGCAAGCTGACGATCTCACCCTTTAGGGTTGATATATGGAATTCCGTCACCTCGGCCGCAGCGGTCTCATCGTCAGTGAGATCAGCTACGGCAACTGGATCACCCACGGCTCGCAGGTTGAGGAGGACGCGGCCAAGAAGTGCGTGCAGGCGGCGCTGGACGAGGGCATCACCACCTTCGACACCGCGGACGTCTATGCGGAGACCAAGGCCGAGGAGGTGCTCGGCCGGGCGCTGAAGGGGCAGCGCAGGGAGGGCCTGGAGATCTTCACCAAGGTCTTCTGGCCGACCGGCCCCGGCAAGAACGACCGGGGGCTGTCGCGCAAGCACATCACCGAGTCGATCCACGGCTCGCTGCGCCGCCTGCAGACCGACTACGTCGATCTGTACCAGGCCCACCGCTTCGACTACAGCACGCCGTTGGAGGAGACCCTCAAGACCTTCGACGACCTCGTACGGCAGGGCAAGGTCCTGTACGTCGGCGTCAGCGAGTGGAGCGCGGACGAGATCGCCCGGGCGCTGAAGATCGCCGACGAGATGGGCTTCGACCGGATCGTGTCCAACCAGCCGCAGTACTCCATGCTGTGGCGGGTCATCGAGCCGGAGATCGTACCGCTGAGCGAGAAGGAGGGCCTCGGGCAGATCGTCTGGTCGCCGATCGCCCAGGGTGTGCTCACCGGTAAGTACCTGCCCGGCCGGCCGCCGCCCTCGGGCTCGCGCGCCACGGCGGAACTCGGCTTCTTCATCCAGGACTGGCTGCGCGACGAGGTCCTGACCAAGGTGCAGGAGCTCAAGCCGATCGCGGCCGACCTGGGGCTCACCATGGCCCAGCTGGCCATCGCCTGGGTGCTGCAGAACCCGAACGTCTCCAGCGCCATCATCGGGGCCAGCCGTCCCGAGCAGGTGCGCGACAACGTCAAGGCGGTGGGCGTCAAGCTCGACGCCGAGGTCATGTCGCGCATCGACGCGGTGCTCGGTTCCGTCGTCGAGCGGGACCCGACCAAGACGGACAGCCCGAAGGAACGTCCGTGACCGTCCGTTAGAAAACGAAAACCCCTTGAGCGGTCTCAAGGGGTTTTCGTTTTTCACTCGACGCGCAATGACATTCCCGCGTATTCGACGCGGTCCTCTTCCAGCAGTGCCACCTGTTCCACACCGGATTCCAGGAGTTCCCGCCAATTCTCGCCGAGCCAGGACTCGGCGTCGGCCTGGCTGGAAAACACCTCGCGCGGCAACGGGCGGTCGGTTACCTCTCCGCCTTGAGCATTCTCATAACGCCACCGCCATGTCATGCCATACACTCCTTTTTTCGCGGGTCCGCACTCCGTCAGCAAGGGAACCTTACTCCCGCGCGGGCCGGCCGGCGCCGCGCGGAATTCGTGGTGCCGTCCTCTTTCCTCCCACCGGACACCGGCCGCCAATCCGGTTTTCCGGCTGGGCCGGAAAACGCGCGCCGGTGGGGCGCCGATAGGCTCGGCGGGTGAGGGTGCGCTTCGAGGGGACCGCAGGTGCGGCAGGCTGGCCGGAGGCCGGGTGCCCGTGCGCCTCGTGCGCGCGACTTCCGGAGGGCGCTCGCGCCCCTGCCCGGATCGTCGTGGACGGCCGGCCGCTGACCGGCGGCCCGGTCGTGTCGGGCACCCGCAGACTGCTCTACGCACCGGACGGCGCCGCCGACGGGTTCGCGCCGGTGGAAGCGTTCGATCTGGTCGTGCTCCGGCTGGACGGGGCCCCCGAGCGGCTGGCCGGGCTCCGGCGGCGGGGCGCCGTGGGCGAGAGCACCGACGTGGTGGTCGTGGGGATCGACCACCGGGTGCCGTCAGAGGAGGAACTGGCCAGGCGGCTGGGGTTCTGGGGCGCGCGGACGGTTCCCGACGGGACCGTGGTCGACCTCGACCGGCCCGCGCCGCGACGTCCTCCTGTGCCCCGCAGGACACTGCTGCTCGGCGGGTCGCGGTCGGGCAAGTCCGCGGAGGCGGAACTGCGGCTGGCCGCCGAGCCCGCGGTGACGTACGTGGCCACGGGGCCGTCCGGCGCCGGCGACGGGGAGTGGGCCGCGCGGGTGCGGGCGCACCGGGAGCGGTGGCCGCCGCACTGGGAGACGCTGGAGAGCACCGACCTGGCCTCGGTGATCGCCCACGCGCGTACCCCGCTGCTGATCGACGGACTGGGCACGTGGGTGGCGGCGGTGTTCGACGAACTCGGGGCGTGGGAGGGCGGGCGCGAGGGCGTGCACGCGCGGTGCGACGACCTGGTGGCGGCGTGGCGGCGGGCCCGGGTGCGGGTGGTGGCGGTCTCGGACGAGGTCGGCATGGGCGTGGTGCCCGCGACGGCGAGCGGCCGGGCCTTCAGGGACGTGCTGGGGCGGCTGAACGCCCGGCTCGCGGCCGAATCGGAGTCCGTGGCCCTGGTGGTGGCGGGCCGGGTCCTCCCACTGCCGTAGCCGCTATGGCGCGGTGGACCTCCAGCCCGAACCGGAAACGGGGCCGGGTCCTCCCTCCGCCGTGGCCGCTGCGGAGCCCCACCCCGCCCGCCGCGCTGGGCGCTCCGGCGGTGGAGTCCTATCCCGGCCGGTTCGCGGCGCGTGCGTACCAGCGGCCGTCGACGCGGTCCACGTCCAGGGGGCGGCCGAAGCACTCCGACAGGTTGGCGCCCGTGACGACCTCGTCCGCCGGGCCCGCCGCCAGCATCCGTGTGTCCCGCAGCAGCAGCACGTGGGTGGTCGTGGCGGGCATCTCCTCCAGGTGGTGCGTGACCGTGACCGTGGACAGCACCGGCCGGGTGGCGGCCAGGTGCTCGACGGCGGCGATCAGGTCCTCGCGCGCGGGCAGGTCGAGCCCTGCGGACGGTTCGTCGAGCAGCAGCAGCGCGGGCTCGCTCATGAGCGCCCTCGCCACCCGCACGCGGGCGCGCTCGCCCTGCGAGCACACACGGAACTCACGGTCGGCGAGGTCCTTGCAGCCGAGGTCGGCCAGCAGCCGTAGCGCGCGCTCCCGCTCGACGTCCCCGTACGCCGACCAGATCGGCACGCTCGTCCCCGAGTGCCCGGTGAGGACGACGGTGAGCGCGGTGGCCCCTTCGTCCTCCATGAGCCCTTCGTCCACCAGCCCCTGGCTGGCGGCGACCAAACCGATGTGGCGGCGCAGTTCGCGCAGGTCCACCCGGCCGAGGCGGTGGCCGAGCACGTGGACGGCGCCCTCCGACGGGTGCCGGACGGCGGCCGCGAGCCCGAGGAGCGTCGTCTTCCCCGCGCCGTTGGGGCCGAGCACCACCCAGTGCTCGCCGAAATCGACCCGCCAGTCGATGTCGTTGAGCAAGGTCTTTCCGACTACTCGGACACCGACGCCTTCGAGTTCCACCACGTGCATTCGGCCACGATAACGTTCTTAATCATGCTTCACGAAAAGGTTCGGGCGCTTGTGACCGCCGACACCCGGCTGCGGGTGACGACCGCCGACGCTTCCGCGCTGGCCGCGCTGGCGTCGGGCGGCGGGCCACCGCTCGCCCTGGGGCTGGCCCGGCTGGCGCTGGGTGAGCACGCGGCCGCCGCCGCGTGTTTCGAGGCCGCGCTGCGCGCGGCGCGCGGCCCCGACGAGGTGGTGGCGGCGCGGATCGGCCTCGCCGACGCGCTGCGCTACGGCGGCGACGCCATGACTGCCGGCACCCTGTACGAGTACACCGCCGAACTGGCCCGCCGCGAGGCGCCCGCGCTGCTGCCGTACGCTCTGCGGCAGCAGGGGCTGGCGCTGGCCGAGCTCGGCCGGCTCGGGGCCGCGCGCGAGAGGCTGGCCGAGGCGCTGGCGCTGCGGATCGGCGACCCCTCGGGCGCCGCGGCCGCGCTGGAGGCGATCGAGGACCCCGGCTTCCCGCTGCCGCTGCCGCCGTCGGTGCTGGCGCTGGTCGGTCACGACGCGGTGTGGGATCACGACGGGCACGGCGGCGCGAGCGGTTCGCTGGCGCACGTGGCCGGACGCTACTACGTGCGGCGCGGTCCGCAGGCCGAGGCCGAGCACGAGCGGCTGTCGTGGCTGCGGCGGTGGTCGCGGGTGCCGGAGGTGGCGTTGTTCGAGGACGGCGTGCTGGTGACCGCCGACGCCGGGCTGCCCAGTCTGGAGGACGCGGGGGACGGGCGCGCGGCCGAGGTCGGCGAGCTGATGGGGCGCACGCTGCGCGCCCTGCACGCCCTGCCGGTGGCCGAGTGCCCGTTCGACGGGCGGCTGGACGTCACCCTGGCGCGGGCCGGGCACAACGTGCTGCGCGGCCTGGTCGATCCGGACGACTTCGACGACGACAACGCCGGCCGTACCCCGCAGGACGTCCTGGACGAACTGCGCGCCGCCCGGCCCGCCGTGGAGGACCTCGTGGTCGCCCACGGCGACTTCACCCCGGGGAACGTCCTGGAGGGTGGCATGCTGCTCGACGTGGGCGGGCTCGGCGTGGCCGACCGCTACCGCGACCTCGCGATCGCGGTCCGCGACCTGGACGGCGACTTCGGGCAGGCGGCGGTGACGGCGTTCCGGTCCGCGTACGGGCTGACCGGTTTCGACGACGAACGGCTGCGCTACTACCGGCTGCTCGACGAGTTGTTCTGATGGACGGGCCGCTCTGCTGGACGCGCTGTTCCGGTGAACGGGCCGCGCTGCTGGACAGGCTGTTCTGATGGACGGGCTGCGGTTCGCCGTCGGGACGCTGACGGCCGTGCCCGTCCGTGTCACGCGGGTGGACCGTACGGTGGCGGGCCGGGCGATGCTGCTGGCCCCCCTGGTCGGGCTGGCCCTGGGGCTGGTGGCGGCGCTGCCGCTGGCGCTGCCCGTGGCGCCGCCGCTGGGCGCGCTGCTGGCGATCGGCGCGCTGGCGCTGCTCACGCGCGGGCTGCACCTGGACGGCCTGGCGGACCTGGCGGACGGGCTCGGCAGCGCCAAACCCGCCCCTCAAGCCCTCGACATCATGAAAAAGTCGGACATCGGGCCGTTCGGGGTGCTGGCGCTGCTCTTCGTGATCGGCATCCAGACCTTCGCGCTGGCCGAGGTGCACGAGCTCCCGGCCGGGCAGGTCGCCGTGCTGGCGACCGCCTGCGTCACCGGACGGCTGGCGCTCGCCTGGGCCTGCCGCTCCGGGGTTCCGGCCGCGCGTCCCGGCGGGCTGGGCGCCATGGTCGCCCAGACGGTACGGCCCCGCGCCGCGTGGGCCGCCACCGCGCTCGTCCTGCTGGCCGCCTGCGCGGCGGGCCCGCTGACCGGCCGGGTGTACGCCCTGCCGCTGGCGGCGCTGGCCGGGCTCGGGGCCGCCCTCCTGCTGCTGCGGCACGCCGAGAGGCGTCTGGGCGGCGTCACGGGCGACGTATTGGGCGCCCTGGTGGAGACCGCAGTCACCACCGCCCTGGTAGTGACCGCGATCGTGGCCTGAGGGGCTCAGACGGAAAACTCTGACCGGGCTCAGAAAGCGAGCCCTGAGCGAACCCATGCAGCAGGTCACGGAGGGCCCAGGAGCAGGCCCTGCGCAGGCTCAGGCGGAGGGTTCTGACCGGGCTGGGGCGGCGGGCTCCGAAGGGGCCGAGGCGGCGGGCGACCGTACCGGGAAGAGCCTGAACAGGGCGAACGCCAGGCCGGCGAGCAGCGCCCACCCCACCGGGCCGGTGACGCCCGCGACCGTGGTGTCCGGCGGCGCGGCCACGTCGCCGAGCAGGAGGACCGCCCCCGCCGTCGCGTTGAACGAGCCGTGGGCCACCACGGCGGGCCAGACGCTGCCGGTGCGCAGGCGCAGCCAGCCGATGGCGACGCCGAGCGCCACGCAGGCGATGACGAAGTACGGCGCCGCCCACGGCCCGAAGGCCGGGTAGTTGTAGCCCAGCAGGGTCGCGGGCGCGTGCCACAGCCCCCAGATCACCCCGCCGAGCATCAGTCCGGGGAACACGCCCCGGGCAGCGACCAGGCGGGGCTGCAGCCAGCCGCGCCAGCCGAGTTCCTCGCCGAGCATGGGCAGCACGTTGAGCACGGGCGCCAGGAGCACGGCGACGAGAATCTGTGTCACGACGAGCGGTCCGAGGGCGGCGGGCGCCTCGACGCCCTTGGCGGACAGTCCCTGCCGGAAAAGGCTGAACCCGTCGAGATCGAGGGCGACCAGGCCGAGCGCGGCGCTCAGCGCGAGCGCGAGCCCCACGATCGCGGGGACGGCGAGCCAGGTGGCGGCCATCACCCCGAGCGTGCGCGCACGGCGGGGGCCGAGCGTGAGCCCGTTGTCGCGAGCCCACTGCCGGAACGGGGTGCGCTCGCGCGCCCACACGGCGAGGACTCCGAGCGCGGGGGTGAACATCATGGCGGTGAGGCCGGGCAGGAACCAGGGCGAGCCCTGCCCCCCGGTCAGCCAGGCGGGCAGCACGAACAGCCACGACAGCCCGAAGGCGACGGCCAGAAAGAGCCTCATGCCGCTTGCCTCCCGATGAGCGCGTCGGCCCTCAGGCCCGTCTTCCTCCCGACGAGCGCATCGGCCCTCAGATCCGTCTTCCTCCCGACGAGCGCATCGGCCCTCAGGCCCGCGTTCCCTCCGACCAGCGCGTCGAGTCTCACGCGGCCTTCCTCTCGACCAGCGCGTTGACGAGGGCGGCGCCGCTCGCGGCGTCGTCGACGCTGACGAGCAGCCGGCCTCCGGTGTGATAGCGCAGCACGAGGCACTCCCCCGCGCGCATCATGATCACGGCAGCGCCCGGCACTCCGCGAAAGCCCCAGCCGCCGACCTCGCTCGGGCGGCGCTCCTCCGACCACGCCTTCTCGATCTTGGACAGGTCGATGCGCCGGACCGGCCAGCCGAAGGGGCCGAAGGCGAGGGCCACGCCGCCCTCGGTCACACGTACGGTGACCGCGCTGCTGAACAGCCCGGCCAGCAGCCCGAGCGTGCCGACGGCCACCAGCACCGCCCACGGAGCGCCGGGCAGGATGCCGAGGTAGGCGAGGACGGCCATGCCGAGGACGGTCAGCGCGCCGAGGAACGAGGCGGCGAGCACGGCGCCGCTCCCCGCCCTGCTCACCCAGACGGCGCGCTGCCCCTTGCGCAGGCGCAGGGCGGGCGGCCTCTCGCCGGCCGGCGGCACCGGGTCCTTGGCGCCCTTGCCGAGGAGTCCGGCGGCGGCGCCCGCCCCGAGCGCGGCGACGACCGCGGCGAGCGCCAGCCAGCCGGGCAGTTCGGCGGCGTTCCAGACGACCTGGTCGAGGTTGGCGTACAGGGTGGTGAGGGAGATGCCGACCATGAGCACGCCCGCGCCGACGAGGCTCGCCCACCACACGGCCCGGCCGGCGCTGCGCTCCAGCGCCCGGCCGTGCAGGTGGACCGCGAGCAGGACGACCCAGATCACCGTCCACGCCAGCGCGGTCGTGACGGCGTAGGCGGTCAGCGAGGCGTACCCGTCGGCGCGCTCGGCCCAGTGGGTGGCGAGCGGGTCGGGCAGCCGGTCCCGCAGGGCGAGGGGTGACCAGACGAGGGCGGCGGTGAGGGCCAGCCCCCACACGGCGCCGAACAGCCGGGCTGTCATGGCAGTGCCTCCAGGATCTTGATGAGGTCGTCACGGCGGTAGCCGTACCTTCTGGCCTCTTCGAGCAGTTCACGCGTCCGCTGGACGAGCAGCGCGTGGCCGTCGGCCCGCGACGCGACGCTGACGCCCCGGCCCCGCCGGAACTCCAGCAGCCCTTCGTCGCGCAGTTCGCGCAGGGCTCGCAGGACGGTGTTGACGTTGATGCCGAGCGCCTCGGCGAGGTCGCGCGCGGGCGGCAGCCGGTCTCCTTGGCCATAGGAGCCGTCGCCGATCGCGCGCCTGATCGCCCCTGCCACCTGTTCGTGGAGGGGATGCGCGTCGTTGAGATCGAGCGTGATCAACATGGTGCTAATAACACTATCACCATCATCGAGATAGTGCGCACCATCAATGGTGGGATGAACCCCTGTTTGTGAGTACTGAGAAAGCGCGGATAGCATCGGTTTACGTGACCACTGTGCGGCTGAACTCAGCAGATCCCGTCTCGTTCGACACCGACGCGCTCGTCGTCGGATTCCACCCCGGCCCCGAGGGCCCCCGGCCCGCCGTGGACGGGCTCGACGCCGCCTTCGACGGCAAGCTCGCTGCTTCGCTGACGGCCGTCGGATTCACCGGCAAGGCCGGGGAGAGCGCGAAGGTACCGACGTTCGGCGCCATCTCCGCGCCGCTGCTGGTCGCGGTCGGGCTGGGCGACTCGCCCGACGCCGAGACGCTCCGCCGCGCGGCGGGCGCCGCCGTACGCGGGCTCGCGGGCACCGCCCGCGCCGCGCTCGCCCTCGACGGCGAGGCGGAGGCCGTCGCCCTCGGCGGCCTGCTCGGCGCCTACGACTACAGCCGCTACCGCACCAACGGCGTCCGGAAGGCGCCCGTCGGCGAGCTGACCGTGCTCGCGCCGGCGG
>NZ_BAAAHQ010000017.1:223641-226411 GCF_039525605.1 Nonomuraea longicatena
CGCGGCCGTCCTCGCCAAGTCGGTGGCCCTGGTGCGCGACCTGGTCAACACCCCGCCCGCCGACCTGTTCCCGGCGAAGTTCGCCGAGATCGCCGAGCAGGAGGGCGCCGTCACCGGGCTCACCGTCGAGGTGCTCGACGACCGGTCGCTCAAGGACGGCGGCTACGGCGGCATCCTCGCGGTCGGCCAGGGCTCCTCGCGCGGCCCCCGCCTGGTCCGCCTCGCCTACAACCACCCCGAGGCCACGAAGACGCTCGCCTACGTCGGCAAGGGCATCACCTTCGACACCGGCGGCCTCAACCTCAAGCCCTCCGCCTCCATGGACTGGATGAAGTCCGACATGGCGGGCGCGGCGGCCGTCCTCGGCGCGCTGCTGGGCATCGCGCGGCTCGGCCTGCGCGTGAACGCCGTCGGCTACCTGTGCCTGGCCGAGAACATGCCGAGCGGCACCGCCCAGCGTCCCTCCGACGTCATCACCAGCTACAGCGGCAAGACCGTCGAGGTCCTCGACACCGACGCCGAGGGCCGCCTGGTGCTCATGGACGGCATCACCCGCGCCCTGGAGGACGGCCCCGACCTGCTCGTCGACGTCGCCACCCTCACCGGCGCGCAGATCGTCGCGCTCGGCTGGCGCACCGCGGGCGTCATGTCCAACGACGACGCCACCCGCGAACTGGTCGTCGAGGTGGCGGGCGCGGCCGGAGAGGGCGCCTGGGGCATGCCGCTGCCCGAGGAGCTCCGCAAGGGTCTCGACTCCCCCATCGCCGACATCGCCAACCTCCAGCCGGAGCGCTGGGGCAGCATGCTGGCCGCGGGCATCTTCCTCAAGGAGTTCGTGACAGACGGGGTCAAGTGGGCACACATCGACATGGCCGGCCCCGCCTTCAACAAGGGCGAGCCGCACGGCTACACCCCCAAGGGCGGCACCGGTGCCTTCACCCGGACCTTGATCGGACTCGCCGAGCGGCACGCAAGCGCCTGAAACAAATGAAAAGATGACGGCATCACGAACCTAGCAAGGAGCGTTCCTGTGGCCTACGACATCGTCGTCCTCGGTGGAGGAAGCGGCGGTTACGCCTGCGCCCTGCGGGCGGCCGAGCTCGGCAAGTCGGTCGCCCTGATCGAGAAGGACAAGATCGGCGGCACCTGCCTGCACAGGGGTTGCATCCCCACCAAGGCGCTCCTGCACTCAGCGGAGGTCGCCGACGAGACCCGCGAGAGTGAGGCGTACGGCGTCAAGGCCCGCTTCGACGGCATCGACGTCCAGGGCGTGCACGCCTTCAAGGACAAGATCGTCACGCGGGCCTGGAAGGGCGTGCAGGGGCTGCTCAAGGCGGCGGGCGTGACGATCGTCGAAGGCGAGGGCCGCCTGGTCGGCCCCAACCGGATCCAGGTCGGCGAGGACGTCTACGAGGGCACCTCGATCGTCCTCGCCACCGGCTCGGCGCCCAAGACGCTGCCCGGCCTGGAGATCGACGGCGAGCGGGTCATCACCAGCGAGCACACGCTGACCATGGACCGGGTGCCGGCCTCCGTCATCGTCCTCGGCGGCGGTGTCATCGGCGTCGAGCTCGCCAGCGTCTACCGGTCCTTCGGCGCCGAGGTGACCATCGTCGAGGCGTTGCCGCACCTGCTGCCGACCGAGGAGGAGTCCAGCTCCAAGCTGCTTGAGCGGGCCTTCCGCAGGCGCGGCATCAAGTACGAGCTCGGCGTCTTCTTCGACAGCGTCAAGACCACCGACACCGGCGTGGTCGTCACCCTGGCCAACGGCAAGACCCTCGACGCCGAGCTGCTGCTCGTGGCCGTCGGACGCGGCGCCGTCTCGGCCGGGATCGGCTTCGAGGAGCAGGGCGTGCGCATCGAGCGCGGCGCCGTCGTGGTCGACGGGCACTGCCGTACCTCGGTGCCCGGCGTCTACGCGATCGGCGACCTCATCGACACCCCGCAGCTCGCGCACGCCGGGTTCGCCGAGGGCATCCTGGTGGCCGAGCACATCGCCGGGCTCAACCCGCCCCCGATCGACTACGCGGGCGTGCCGCGCATCACCTACTCCGACCCGGAGGTCGCCTCCGTCGGCATCACCTCGGCGCAGGCGGCCGAGCGCGGCATCGAGATCGTCGAGCAGGTCTACGACCTCGCCGGCAACCCCAAGAGCCAGATCCTCGGCACCGCCGGGGCGGTCAAGGTGCTCGCCAAGAAGGACGGCCCCGTCGTGGGCGTCCACATGGTCGGACGGCGCATCGGCGAGCTCGTCACCGAGGGACAGCTGATCTACAACTGGGAGGCGCTGCCCGCAGAGGTCGCCCAGCTCATCCACGCGCACCCGACTCAGTCCGAAGCCATGGGCGAGGCCATGCTGGCGCTGGCCGGCAAGCCCCTGCACGTGCACAACTAAGAATCTCGAGGAAGACATAACCCATGCCGGTCTCCGTACAGATGCCCCAGCTCGGAGAGAGCGTCACCGAGGGCACGGTAACCCGTTGGCTGAAGAAGGAGGGCGAGCGCGTCGAGGCGGACGAGCCGCTCCTCGAAGTCTCGACCGACAAGGTCGACACCGAGATCCCGTCGCCGTCCGCCGGCGTCCTCACCAAGATCGTTGTGGCTGAGGACGAGACCGTCGAGGTGGGCGCCGAGCTCGCCGTCATCGACGAGAACGGCCAGGCGGGCGCGCCCGCCCCGGCCCCGGAGCAGGCGCCCGCGCCGCAGCCGGAGCCCGTCCCGGCGGCCTCCTCGATCCCGCAGCCCGCGCCCGCCGCCGCCCCGGCGCCCG
>NZ_BAAAHQ010000018.1:0-37224 GCF_039525605.1 Nonomuraea longicatena
GCCCCGCCCCGACGCGGCCCCCGACACCGACCCCGCCCCGCCCACCGCCGACACCAGCGGCTCCACCGCCACGACCGACGCCGACGCGGGAAAGGAGCCGACCGCAGACGGGCCGACCGCAGGCGAGGCAGAGCCGGTCACCGCGTCCGCCACGTGCGAACGGTGCGGCACCGTCCACACCGTCACCATCCCCGCCGGGGAAACCGTCCGCATGGTCGTCTGCGACTGCGGCACGGACCTGTACTTCGTCCGCAACCCCCACCGGCCCGGCCCCGCGACCCGCCAGTCCCGCGTCGGCGCGGGACGGCACCGCCACCCCTACCCCGCACCCACCACCGTGAGGAGAACGCGCACTGTGAGTACCTTCCCGCTGGCCGCCGTGGCGGCCGAGATGAACGCCGCCGCCGCAGCCTACGCCCCGACCGACATGTGGGTCGTCGCCCGCGAACTCGATCAGATGCCCGAGGTGGCCGCCTACGTGGCGCTGGCCATCCGTACCTACACCACGAGGTTGCAGGCCGAATACCCGATCGACCCGGCCGTGGTCGAGGCCATCCACCGCATGTACCAGGGTCAGGCGCTGCTGGTGTCGGCCGCAGAGGAGATCGGTCCTCTGTTCCGGCAGGTGCACGCCGAGGACCTCCGGCGCGAAGAGGCGCCGCGCACCAACGAACCGCTCTGGAACGTCTGACCTGGAAGGAGGGGGACCCGTGGGCTCCACCACGACCGGAACCCCGCGCGCCGACTGGTCTGTCCGGCCGCGCGGCGCGGCGGGCGCCACCGTCCAGGGCGCGCTCGCCCTGGCCGCCGTCGCGGCCGTGGGCGACACCGCCGCCCTCGACCCGCTGTGGGGCGGCGCCGTAGCGGCGGTCGGCGCGCTGGGCACGGTCGTGGTCGGCGCCCACCGCCACCACCCCCCGGCCGCCCTGCTGTACCGCATCGGATGCTGGCTCAGCGGCGGCGGCTGGCTCACCTACACCCTCGCGGCCACCCCGTGGAGCCTCAACACCCTCGCCGCACTCGGCGTCGGCTCCCTGGCGGCAGGGCTGCTGGCCCCCTTCGGACGCGCCACCCCGACCCCGGGCCGCCAGCCCGGCACCGGCCTGATGCTGCGGGCATCCGCCCGCAACGCCGCCGAATGGGAAGCGCGCCTGCTGCGGGTGTGCCGCATCCGCGCGACCGTCACCGACGTCCGCCCCTGGCCGGGCGGCACCGGCTACGACGTGCACGCCGACCTGCCCGGCGGCGGCGTCACCCGCCGACAGCTCACCGGCTACGCCGAAGGACTCGCCACCGACGCCCGCCTGCCCGAAGGGTGCGGCGTCGAAGTCGCCGCGGGGGCGCATCGGGGCGCGGTCGTGCTGCGCGTCTCCACCGTCAACCAGCTCGCCCGGACCATCGACTACCCGGCCGACTACAGCCCCCGCAGCGTCCTGGAACCCGTCTCCTTCGGCGAGCACGCCAACGGCGAACCGGCCGCCGCGCTGCTGCGCGAAGACTCGGTCCTGGCGTCGGGGAAACGCGGAAGCGGCAAGACCACCCTGCTTCAGGACCTGTCCATCGCACTGGGCCGTTGCCTCGACAACCTGGTGTGGCATCTCGACCTCAACGGCGGCGGCCTCACCCAGCCGTGGATAGACGTGTGGCTGGAGGGACGGACCGTGCGCTGCCCGATCGACTGGGCCGCGCCGAACCCGGCCGAGGGCAAGCGCATGCTCGCCGCCGCCGTAGCGATCGCCAAGCACCGCAAGGCGTCGTACCGGGCGCTCAAGCGCTCCCGCAACACCAACCTGCTGCCCGTCAGCGTCGAGTTGCCGCAGATCACGATCGTCGTGGACGAGGGCGCGCAAGCCGTCGCCGACCGCGACCTGAAGGAGCTGCTCAACGAGCTGCAGAACATCGGCCGCAACGAAGCGGTCAACATGGTCGTCTCCGCGCTGCGGCCCACCAGCGACCTCATCCCCGTCAACATGCGCAAACAGTCCGGCGTCCGCGTCCAGATGTACGGCCCGGACACGGAGGAACTCGGGCACATGTTCGGCTGGGCCATCGGGGGCAAGCTGTCCATGGATCAGCTCGCCGGACGCGGCACGGGGTTCGTCAGCATCGACGGCAGCGCCCCGCGCCCGTTCCGCGCCTACAACGCGCTGCCCGGCCAGATCGAACAGGCCGCGCTGGCCATCGCCGCCACCCGCCCCGACCTCGACCCCGCATCCGCCCACGCGGCGGGCAGCGCCTACGCCACCCGCTACGAGCGCATGCGCTGGGCCTTCACCGACCACGACACAGACGACGACACCGACACCGAGTACGGCGACGCCGAGGACGGGGCCGCTCCGGCGTTCCCGGCAACCGCGACGGCGGCGGCGGGGCGGCATCTGACCGCGCTGCCCGGCGGCGCGGACACGTGGGCCGACCCCGTCTCCCTCGCCCACCGGACCACACAACACGGGTCGGCCGCCGCATGGGCCGCCCCGGGCCACGCCGTCACCGCCGCCGCACCACCCCGCCAGATCCCCGCACCCGCCCGGCCTGTACCGCCCATCGTGGGCCTCGCACTGGACGCCTTCACCGCCGCCGAGACCGGCCGCCTGCACTCCACAGAGCTTGCCGAGGCGCTCGGGATGAGTTTGACCGAGCTGGCCGACGCGCTTCGCCCGCACGGCATCACCCCCCGCGAGAACCCGTTCAAACGCGGCGGAGTGCGGGCGCGCGGCTACGCCCTGGAGGACTTCCAGCACCCGTCCGGGGGGTCACACCCCGGGTCACACCCGGGGGTCACACCGGGTCACACCGCAGTGTGACCCGCACACCCCGCCCGTGACCCCCACCGTGCACCCCCCGACCAGCACGAACGCGGGGGTGTGACCCGGTGTGCGGGTCACACCCCCCACCCCCCATTCCAGGCCCCGGAAGCGCTCCACCCCCACCCCCGCCGCCGGGGGTCACGGGGGCGCACACCCACACCCACCCACCCTCCCCCGAAGGAGACGGTCATGCTCGCCGCGCTCGCCACCCTCGCCCTCACCACCACCGCCATCGCGGCCCTCGCGCTGGCCGCCGTCGTCCTGTACCGGGCCAGCCTCAAGCGCCGCCCCGACACCGGCTGCCGCAGCTGCGAGGGCACCGGCGCCTGCCTGTCCCGTCTGTTCGCCAGCAGCGACGGCTACTGCCCCGACTGCACCGGCACCGGCCGCCGACTCCGGCGCGGCGCCCACCTCCTCAACGTCCGCTGACAACCCCACACCCGCCAACCCTCCCCGAAGGAGCCCACATGTCCCACGCCGACACCCCCTCGCCCTCACCCGCCACCGCCGTTCCCGATCTTCTGCCGTGCGACGGCATCGACCCCCTGGACCCCGCCAGCGTCGCCCGCCTGACGGAGATCACCGGCCAACCGATCCCCAACAGCCTGTCCCCGGCGCAGACCATCGCGGCCGTGCTCCGCGCCGCGTGCGACGAGATGAACCGCCGCCGTGTGTCGCACACGCCGCTGTACATCGAGGTCGGCGAGGACGCCCACCGGCTGATGACGCAAGACACCGCCGACGCGCGAGAGGCGCGGTGGCTGTGCGCCGACCTCTACCGGCACGGATGGATGGTCGGCGTGATGCCCATCGACATGACCGCCCCTCCCAACGAGGCCGACCCCGACCCCCTGGCCGACTGGCTGCCCGACCTGCCCGACTTGTCTGGCCTGGCCGCCGCCGGCGGGGCGGCGGCGTGACCGCACCCACCATGGGCAGCGTGTGCACCGGGTACGGCGGTCTCGACCTCGCGGTCTCCGCCGTCCTCGGCGCACGCCCCGCCTGGGTCGCCGACCCCGACCCGGGCGCCGCCCGCATCCTCGCCCACCACTGGCCCGAGGTGCCCAACCTGGGCGACATCACCGCCCTCGACTGGGCGAGCGTCCCGCGCGTGGACGTCCTCACCGCCGGGTTCCCCTGCCAAGACCTGTCGCACGCCGGACGCGGCGCCGGAATCCGGAAGGACACCCGCAGTGGACTGTGGCTCACCATCGCCCACGCCGTGGGCGTACTACGACCCCGACTCCTCCTGCTTGAGAACGTGGCAGCAATCGCTACTCGAAGACCTGGACTTGACGTCGTCCTCGCCGACCTTGCCGCGCTCGGGTTCGATGCGGAATGGACGTGTCTACGAGCGTCCGACGTCGGCGCCCCGCACCGGCGCGACCGGTGGTTCTGCCTCGCCTGGCCTGCCGACCCCGACCACCTCAGAGGCCACCGGCACCGGACCGCCGGACAGCCCCCGCAACGACACCCTCAGAGCGCGGATCGCGTTGCTGCCCACCGCCCGCGCCTCCGAGGCGGAGAACCGGCAGAGGCGACGCACCCCTTCCCAGGAAGCGGGCAGGCACGGCCTGAGCCTGGCCGCCGAAGCGGCGGCGCTGCTGCCGACCCCGACGACGCGCAATGGAACGGGCAACAAGGAGAACAACCGTGGAGACCTGCTCCTGCCGGGGGTGGCGGAAGCGATATCGACTGGGGCGCCTACGCCCGTGCCGTCGCCCGCTGGGAGGCGGTCACCGGCCCCGCACCCCGGCCAACTGACGATCGAGGACGCCTGAGCCCCCCGTTCGTCGAATGGCTGATGGGCCTCCCGCCGGGATGGGTCACCGACGTACCCGGCCTGACCCGCACCCAGCAGCTCCACAAACTCGGCAACGGCGTCGTACCTCTCCAAGCCGTCGTCGGCCTGCACACCCTCATGCCCGTCTACGCCCGCGCCACCGCCGCACTCCGCCAGGAGGACATCGCCTCATGACCACGACCACCAACCGGCAAACCCTCGACAAGCCCACGAACGGAGAGGAGGGGCTTCGCCCCCGCCTTCCCGGGACCTGCCGGAGGTGACCGATAGTGCGGATCTGCCAGCCCTCATCCGCGAACGCGCGGGAGAGCTGATCCCGTCAGGAAACGCCGGTGAACCCGGGATCGAGAAGGGTGTCGATGACCGCCCCACCGTCCCCGTAGACCAGCGTGTCGGTGCTCCAGTCGAGCTGGACGTCATCCAGCCCCCGAGACCGGATCAGGTTGTCGTAGTTCTTCAGCGCGATACGCGTCTCCTCGGTCATAGGCCGAGGCTAACCACCTCCGTCAGCCCCTGGAAGAGGCAGCCCTTGTTCACCAGCGACCTCCACCTGCCGACCGCCGCCCTGCACCACATCGCTCAAGGCCACAGAGTCCTGCCCTGCCTACCGGGCGGCAAGCGTCCGGTAGGACGACTGGTTCCGAACGGCTTCCGTGAAGCGAGCGACGATTTTGAGTTGGTCTCGCGGTGGTGGCGGCACTGCCCGAACGCCAACATCGGCGTCCCCACCGGCCAAGACTCCTTCGACGTCCTGGACGTCGACGTCAAGCCCGAAGGCAGCGGCTACCCGGCCCTCAACCGGCTCAAGGCGGCCGGTGTCCTGCCGCCCCCGCTGGCGGTCGTGGCCACCCCGTCCGGCGGACTGCACTGCTACTACCCCGGCACCAGCCAGCCGTGCGGCAGCCTCAGGGAGCACTTCCTCGACTTCAAAGCCACCGGCGGATACGTCCTCATCCCACCCAGCGTCATCGCGGGCGACGCGTACAGGGTGATCGCCACCCCCGCCCACGCGGGAGACCAACTCAATTGGACCGTGGTCCGCGACTTCCTCAAGCCGCCTCGCCCCGCCGACCGTCGCCCGCCCACAGCCCGGCCCGGCCCGCCTGGCGCGGGCGTCCCCGGCCTCGCCCGCTGGCTGAGCGGCAAGACCAAACCCGGCCGCAACCAGGCATTGTTCTGGGCCGCCTGCCGCGCGGTGGAGAACGGCGCCAGCGAGAGCGACCTCCACGAGCTGTACGCCGGGATGCGGTTCGGCGACGGATTCGACGAACGCCAAGCCGCCCGAACCGTGGCCGACGCCTATCGCACCGTGGCCACATGACCGAGCCGCCTTCCCTCTGAGAGCCAGGCCCCGGTCTCCGCTAACGCGATACCCGCCATCCAAGCAGGGAGATCTATCCATGCCCCAAGACGTGCCAGACGGCGCCGCCCTACTCGATGCCCTGGTGGCAGCCCTGAACAGATACGTGATCCTGCCCAGCGCCGAGGCCGCCGACGCGGTCGCGCTCTGGATCGCCGCCAGCCACGCCCAACCCGCATGGGCGCACGCCCCCCGGCTCGTGATCAGGGCCCCCGAGAAGCGGTGCGGCAAGTCGCGATTGCTGGACGTGGTCGAGGCGACCTGCTACCAGCCGTTCATCACCGTCAACTCCTCCAGCGCGGCCGTGTACCGGTCGATCACCGAGGACCCGCCCACCATGCTCGTGGACGAAGCCGACACGATCTTCGGACCCAAGGCGGACGGCAACGAGGACTTGCGTGGCCTGCTCAACGCCGGGCACCAGCGCAACCGGCCCGCCAAGCGGTACGACGCCGCCACCAACCGCGTCGAGTCGATCCCGACGTTCGCCATGGCCGCCCTCGCCGGAATCGGCGCCATGCCCGACACCATCGAGGACCGCGCGGTCGTGATCCGGATGCGCCGACGCGGCCCCGGCGAAACCGTCGCACCGTACCGGCACCGACGCGACCGGGGTCCGCTCCAACAGCTCGCCGCCGCGATCCACCAGTGGCTACGCGCCGACCGCGCCGCCCTGGAAGCGGCTGAGCCGCTGATGCCGGTCGAGGACCGCGCGGCCGACACCTGGGAGCCGCTGGTGGCGGTCGCCGACCACGCCGGGGGGCACTGGCCCGACCGCGCCCGCGCCGCAGTCCTCGCCCTCACCGCCGAAGCCGACGATGGCAGCGGACCGTCTGCCGGGTTGAGGCTTCTCGCCGACTGCCGCAGCGCTTTCGCCCTCGGTACGGACACGTCCCTGCCGACCGCCGTCCTGCTGGAACGGCTCAAGGCCAACCCGGAAGGGGGCTGGAACGAGTTCGGCCCGGCAGGACTGACCCCGATGAAACTCGGCACGATGCTGCGCGAGTACGGCATCCGCTCCGACACCATCCGGTTTCCCACGCTCGGGCAGGCCAAGGGCTACCACCGCACGGCCTTCACCGACGCCTGGAACCGCTACTGCCCGTCCGCCGAGCCCGGCCCCGCCCCCGGAGACCGCCCCGGCGAGACCGCCGAGAACGGCGAAGTGCTCCCCTTCGGGAGGGGGAGCCGTACCAGCCGTACCAGCCTCAACAGTGCTGGTCAAAGCGGTACGGCTTGCACCCCTGGTACGGCTTAAGCCGTACCACCGAAGAAGCCGTACCAGCTCTGACCAGCGGAAACGAGGCTGGTACGGCTGGTACGGCTATCCCCTCCCAAGCGGAGCCAGCCGCCGCCAAAACGGCATGCCAATCGCCCGGCCCCTCCCTGCCGGGTATCCCCTCTGTCCTCGTCAAGGAGTGCCCGCACCCATGAACACGCCGCTCGAAGACACCCAGCTCTACCGCATCACCGACGCCATGAGGCTGCTCAAGCTCAGCCGCAGCCTCATCTATGACCAGATCCGGGCAGGCCGCCTGTCCTCCGTCAAACAGGGCCGCGCCCGTCTCTTCACCGCGAACGGAATCCGCAAGTACATCGCCCTCCTGGAGACAGAAGCGGCGGAGGAGGCAGCTTAATGACCAAGCGACGCAGTAGAGGAGACGGCGGCCTGCACTGGGACGCCCAGCGCCAGCGGTGGATCGCGTCCGTAACGATCGGTTACACCCCCGCTGGAAAGCGCATAGTGAGAACCGCCAGCGCCAAGACCAAGACCGAGGCCAAAGAGAAGCTGAAGGAGATCCTTCGTGATCACGAGAATGGGCTGTCCAACGCGGGCAACACCACTGTTGCCGACGCCGTACGCGATTGGCTGGCATATGGCCTCCACGGACGCGACCAGGCCACGGTCAAGCACCGCACGACCCTAGCCAACACGCACGTGATACCGGGCCTGGGTGCACGCAAGCTCCGCGAACTGTCGGCGGAGGACGTAGACCGCTGGCTG
Source organism: Nonomuraea longicatena (assembly GCF_039525605.1). NCBI lineage: Bacteria > Bacillati > Actinomycetota > Actinomycetes > Streptosporangiales > Streptosporangiaceae > Nonomuraea > Nonomuraea longicatena. The sequence continues at coordinate 7,977 of NZ_BAAAHQ010000018.1, forward strand.
GCCTCCGTGTCCAAGACAGTGAGCACGCGCACCATCCGGGACATCCGCTCCGTGCTCAAGCGCGCCGTAGACCGTGCTCAGGCGCGCGACAAGGTGCGGCGGAACGTGGTCATGCTCTGCGAGGTGCCGAAGGGCAAGGACGGCCGCCCGTCGAAATCTCTCACCCGGCATCAGGCCGAAGCACTCCTGACCGCCTCTGAGGGCACGAGTATGCACGCGTACATCGTGCTCTCACTCCTGATCGGCGCGCGAACGGAGGAACTTCGGGCGCTCACGTGGTCGCACGTGGACCTTGAGGGGCGGTTGGACGTTGACCCACCCATCCCGCCGTCCGTGAAGCTCTGGCGCTCTGTCCGCGTCGGTGGCGACACCAAGACGAAGAAGTCTCGTAGGACGCTCGCCATGCCGGTGCGCTGCGTGGAAGCCCTACGCCTACACAAAGGGCGCCAGGCCGTCATCCGGGCACGCGCCGGTGACGCGTGGCAGGATCACGACCTCGTGTTCTGCACACGCCATGGGACCGGGCTTCTGGCGGGCAACGTCCGCCGGGCCTTCCGCACCGTGGTAGGGAAGGCGGGCTTGAACGCGAAGGAGTGGGCACCGCGCGAGATGCGGCACAGCTTCGTCTCGCTTCTGTCGGACTCCGGGGTACCTGTCGAGGACATCGCGCGCTTGGTTGGCCACAACGGCACTGCGGTCACAGAGAGGGTCTACAGGAAGCAGCTCACGCCGCTGATGGTGGAAGGTGCCGAAGCGATGAACCGCATCTTCCCGAGCACCATCGAGGACCCTCAGTCACCCAGTTAGTCACGCCGTAGATCAAGAAGGCCACTTCCTGCGACAGGAAGTGGCCTTTGAGCTGTGTGGGCGATACTGGGATCGAACCAGTGACCTCTTCGGTGTGAACGAAGCGCTCTCCCGCTGAGCTAATCGCCCGCCCTGCGGCCCCATCGAGGCCGACGGGGAAAACCATACCGCACTCCCCGACCATGTGGCGAAGCGGCGACGTCCACCACACAGATTCGGGTGAAACGCGTCAGATGCCCAACGTCGTGGCGGCTCGTTGTCATACCATCATCGTGATCCGGAAGGCGGTGATGTAGATCATTCGTCCGAAAGGTCTGCTGGGCACGCCGAGGGGGGCCCTATGGCTCGCAAAACCCTCGCAAACCTGGTCCGATTGATACCGTTTAGCCTGGTAGATGCCCAAATGTCCTGCTGTGATGTGCGTTACAGAAGGCCCTAGGAGCGGAATCTTTCCTACAGGTTCCTTCGTTCCGCGTCATAGCTGAGGACGAAGTCCGTGAGAGCAGTAAGCCCCGAAGAGGGGACCCTACGACGAAAAAGGTTTGGCTGACGATGAACAGCACCACCGTCTCCGCCGAGCTTGGCCTTCGGCTTGTGGTCCCCGACCGTACTACCGTCCCCCTGCTCGCCGGACTGAGCTACACAGCCGACGATCCATACGCCATCCGTATGGCCTTCCATGTGGGGAACGACGAGCCGGTCGAGTGGATCTTCGCCCGCGAACTCCTGACCGTCGGGATCGTGAGGCGTGTCGGCGACGGCGACGTCCAGGTATGGCCCGCGCGCGCCGACGGCGAGCGCACGCTCCATATCAGCCTGACGTCCCCGTTCGGCCAGGCTCTGTTCGAGGTTCCCCTGGCACCTCTCACGGAGTTCCTCCACCGTACCTACGAGAAGGTGCCCGCAGGCCGCGAAACCGACTTCATGGACCTCGACGCCGAGCTCACGAACATGCTCTGGCCGTCCTGACCTCTCCCGTCGGGAGCCTCGCTCCCGACGAACCCCACACATCCTCCATTACGGCGAAGCCGCCCCCACGCCGCCCACCGCCGTCTGCGAACGGCCTCTCCGAGCGCCACTCGCCCGCCCCCGTAACGCCGTAACGCCGCCCGCTCACCCCTCTGGGCGGCGTCCCTATCCCGTCACCCGGATCGACCTCATCCTGGCGATCTCCAGGTTCTGCCCCGAGTAGACCTCCCGCGCCAGCATGCGGATCCGCTGGTCGCGCCCATGGCGCAGCACGTCGTCCGCCATCTTCAGCGCGCCCTCGTGGTGCCGGATCATCAGCCTCAGGAACATCCGGTCGAAGGCGGCCCCCCTCGACGCCCGCAGCGCGTCCAATTCCTGCGGCGAGGCCATCCCGTCCTCGCCCGCTCCCGAGATCGCACCGTCCCCGGCGCCGGTCGCGCCGCCGCTCGACCCGGGCGACGCACCGGCCTCGGATTCGGGTGTCGCATCCGTGCCGCCGTTCCCGCCAGTGAGCCCTGAGGCGGTGCCGTCCCTGCCTGGAGTCGCGCCTCCCCCGGCGGCGGACCGGTGTCCGTGGGCGTCCGGGATCCGTCGGCCCAAGGCGGTCAGCCAGGTGGCCATCACCTTGATCTCCGGCTCCTGGGTGAGGGCGATCTGCTCGGCCACCCGCAGGATCCCGGGATTGTCGGTGCGCCCTGCCACCATGGCCGTCATCTCCAACGCTTGGCGGTGATGCGGGATCATGCCCTCCACGAAGCGGACGTCGGCGGCCGTGGGCGCCTCCGACGGTCCGGCGATGCGCTCGCCCGGCTCCGCCGTACGAGCTGGGGCTCCGGGGCTGCGCGGGACGATGACCGGCGCGTCGGTGCCGATCGCCGTGGGCTCCCGGGGGTCGCCGGCGCAGGCGGACAGCGTCGCGAGGGAGGCGAAAGTCAGCAGAACCGTGACATAGAAGGTGCGCGAGCGGAACTGTGCTGACATAGCTTCCATACTGGTCCATCAAATCCCCAAGGAGGGCGCGCGTGATCCCCGTAAGGCTTCGAGTAGCCGTGGTGTGCGCCACGTTCTCGCTGGTCGCCGCCTGCTCGGCCGCCCCGGCGACGACGCAGGACGCCTCCACGAGCAGTCCGGAGCCGGCGCCCAGCGTCCCCGCAACCGGCGCACCGAGCCCGCCCCCGGGTCCTGACGAGGTCGTGACCAGCCCCAACGTCAAACTGGTGGCCAACGTTCCCCGCACAGCGCCCCTCGATTCCCCCAACAGCTGGAACTCCGACCTGGCCTTCCAGGGCGACTACGCTTACGTCGGCAACTTCGGCGGGTTCGCCGTCTACGACATCTCCGACCCGACCAAGCCGCAGGTCGTCAGCCAGGTCGCCTGCCCGTCGCAGCAGAACGACATCTCCGTGCACGGTGACCTGCTCATCCTGTCGATCGACGAGGCGCGCAGCGGCGAGACCTGCGACTCCGAGAGCGCCGGGCCCGACTCCCCCGGCGCGTGGGAGGGGCTGCGGATCTTCGACATCAGCGACAAGAAGAACCCGCGGTACGTCTCGGCGGTCAAGACCGCCTGCGGCTCCCACACCCACACGACGGTGCAGGGCAAGAACAAGGACAGTCTGTACGTGTACATCTCGTCGCCGGGTCCCGAGCCGGGCTCCGCGACGTGCCCGTCGCCCCACCCGCTGCTCCAGGTGGTGGAGATCCCGGTCAAGGATCCCGGGCGAGCCAAGATCGTCGCCAAGCCCGACTTCATCCCCGAAGGCCGTTCCGCGGACTCCGGCGGCGGCTGCCACGACATCACCGCCTATCCGGAGAAGAACCTCGCCGCCGCGGCCTGCTTCGGCGACGGCTGGCTCCTCGACATCGCCGACCCGCTGGCGCCCAAGGTGCTGCAACAGGTCAGCGACAGGGAGAACTTCCAGATCTGGCACTCCGCGACGTTCAACAACGACGCGACCAAGGTCGTCTTCAGCGACGAGCTGGGCGGCGGCGGCATGGCCACCTGCGACAGCAAGACGCCGAACACCAAGGGCGCCAACGCGATCTACGACATCGTGAGCGGCAAGCTGGAGCGGCGCGGCTACTTCAAGATGCCGCGCGAGCAGACGTCCGACGAGAACTGCGTCGCCCACAACGGCTCGCTGCTGCCGATCGACGGCAAGGACGTCATGGTGCAGGCGTGGTACCAGGGCGGGGTGTCGATCTGGGACTTCACCGACTCCGACCGGCCGCGCGAGGTGGGCTTCTTCGACCGAGGGCCCGTCGGGGAGAGCGGCGGCATCGCCGGGTCGTGGTCGGCGTACTACTACAACGGCTACATCTACTCCAGCGACATCCTGAAGGGCCTCGACATCCTCGACATCAGCGACCCGCTGACCGATCCCGCCAAGACGGTCAAGATGGGCGAGTTCAACATCCAGACCCAGAAGTCCTACTGACGGCCCGCAAGGGCCGTCAGGCACGCCGAAAGAGCCCGCAGACCTCGAACGGCCTGCAGGCCCCGAGGTGGACGGAGGGCTACGGGGAGGATGTACACAGCCGCCGATAGGTCTGAGGTCTGCTTTGAGGCCACTCGGAACTCCGGCGTTTCAGCCATACTGCGGCGAAGACAGGCAGACGGGGATCGCTGGCATCCGCTCAGCTTCAACGGGCCCGTCCTCTCCACCCACCGCCGAATCCAACCGAATGAAATCCGCCCCGACGCCAGACAAAATCCCAGGTCAACAAGTATCGCCCCCGCGCACGCGGGGATGTTCCTCGGAGACAGCGGCCGGGAAGGCGGCGCGTCGGATCGCCCCCGCGCACGCGGGGATGTTCCCAGCCGTTCGAGGACCTGGTGGGCTTCGGCGCCATCGGCCCCGCGCACGCGGGGATGTTCCCGGAGATATGACGGGCGCGACGGAGCGACAACCGACCAGCGGCCACGAAGAGCCCCGCCCGGTGAGGTGGCACCGGGCGGGGAGACGCCAGGATGATCAGGCCGGGTCGAGGTCCTCGGCGGAGCGGGCCGCGAAGATCTCGATGGCGCGGGCCGTCACCGGGCCGGTGGCGAGGTTCGTCTCGTCGACGCGCCCGATCGGCTGGACGTCGCGCGTCGTCGAGGTCAGGAACGCCTCGTCGGCCTCGTACAGCGCCGACAGCGGCACATCGACCTCCTCCGCCCCGCACCAGTCGATCACCAGCGCCCTCGTCACGCCCGCCAGGCAGCCCGACTCCAGCGTCGGCGTGAGCAGGCGGCCGTCCTGGACGATGAAGATGTTGGAGCCGGTCCCCTCGCACAGGTTGCCCACGAGGTTGCCGAAGATCGCCTCGCCGCCGCCCCTGGCCTTGGCGTAGGCGAGGGCCTTGGCGTTGTCGCCGTACGACGTGGACTTCACGCCCGCCAGCGCGCCGCGCTCGTTGCGCGGCCACGGCACGACGGTGACGGCGGCCGCCGCCGGGAACGGCTTCTGCTCGTCGACGATGACGACCGACGTGGTGCCCTGGTCGCCCCGGTCGGAGCCGAGCGGGCCGGGCCCGCTGGTGTAGGTGACGCGGATGCGGCCCAGTGTCCAGGCGGGGGCTCCGGCCAGGAGTTTGGCGATGCCGTCCGCGATGGCGTCGGTGTCGGGCTCGGGCAGGTCCATACGCTGGGCGGACAGGCGCAGGCGGTCGAGGTGCCTGGTGAGGGCGAACGACCGGCCGTTGACGATCTTGATCGTCTCGAACACGCCGTCGCCCACCATGAGTCCGTGGTCGAAGACCGACACGGCGGCCTGCGCGGGATCGAGAAGTTCCCCGTTGACCCAGACAGGGATGTTCATCTGCTTCCTCCAAAACGGGATGCCAGTGCGATGAGCCTGGACGCCTTCAACTCGGTCTCCAGCCATTCACGCCGGGGGTCGCTCCCCCAGGTGATGCCCGCGCCCGTGCCGAACCGGATCTCGCCGGCGGAGATCCAGAAGGTCCTGATGCCAACGGCCAGCGCCGCCGTGCTCCGGTCGGCGTCAACCCAGCCCACGGCCCCACAGTACGGCCCTCGGGGCTCGGGTTCGAGTGAGTTGATGATGCGCAGTGCCGAGGACTTGGGCGCGCCCGTGACCGATCCGGGGGGAAAGGTCGCGGCGATCAGTTCCGGCCACCCCGCGCCGGGCTCCAGGGCGGCGCGGACAGTGGAGTACAGGTGGACCGAGCCGGGATACTCCTCGGTCACGCAGAGTTCGGGGACCTGCACCGAGCCGACGGCGGCGACCCTGCCGAGGTCGTTGCGGACCAGGTCCACGATCATGATGTTCTCGGCGTAGTCCTTGTCGAGCAGGTCGGCCTCGGTGGCGCCGGTGCCCTTGATCGGCTTGGACTCGATGACGGCGCCGTCGCGGGACAGGTACAACTCCGGCGAGGCGGACACGACGCCGAGGCCGGGCAGGTCGATGACGGCGGCGTAGGCGGCCGGGTTGGCCTCGGCCAGCCGGTTGGCGAGGGCGAGCGGGTCGGCGCCGGCGGGCAGGGGGGCGGTGAGGACACGGGTGAGGTTGGCCTGGTAGACCTCGCCGCGCTCGATGTGGTCGCGGATCGCGCGCACGCCGTCCTCGTAGGCGGCCCGGTCGAGCGAGGTACGCCACTGGGCGGGGTGGGGTCCGTGCCAGTCGGCGGCGGCCTTGGGGAGGGGGGCCGGGCGGACGTGGTCGAAACGGGCACACGTCACCTTGCCCTCGTAGTCGAGCACGACCGCCCACCAGCCCTCGCCGTCGAGGGCGGCGAGGTCGGTGGTGAGGTCACGCAGCCCGGTGGCGAGCTGTCCACCGATATGGGCATAACTGTGCTGCACAAACCCAATTGTCCCAGTCGGCCGTGATGACCTGACCCGCCTCCTGTCATCACGGCTCAGCCGTCCCACCACCACCCGCCGCCCCAGGCCGGCGACCTTCCAGGAGGACGCTCCTCGCCCGCGCGGGTTTCTCGCCGTGACGACTCAGGCCAGCGGCCCGGTCACACCCTCGACAGCACGCACGACAGCACCGTCGGCCACCAGCGCCACAGCGTTCTCGATCTCCGGCGCCAGGAACCGGTCGGTCCCCGGCCCCGGCACGCTCTCCCGCAGCGCCGCCACGACGGCCCCCGTCGCCGGGGCGGGCGTGAGCGGCGCCCGCAGGTCGAGGGCGCGCGCGGCCGTGAGGACCTCGATCGCCAGCACCCGCGTCAGCCCGTCCACCGCCCGGCGCAACTTGCGCGCCGCCGACCAGCCCATGGACACGTGGTCCTCCTGCATGGCCGAACTCGGGATGGAGTCGACGCTGGCGGGCACGGCCAGCCGCTTGAGCTCGGACACGATCGCCGCCTGCGTGTACTGGGCGATCATGTGCCCGGAGTCGACGCCCGGGTCGTCGGCCAGGAACGCGGGCAGCCCGTGGTTGCGCGCCACGTCGAGGAAGCGGTCGGTGCGCCGCTCGGACATGGAGGCGACGTCCGCGGCCACGATGGCGAGGAAGTCCAGGACGTAGGCCACGGGCGCCCCGTGGAAGTTGCCGTTGGACTCCACCCGCCCGTCGGCGAGCACCGCCGGGTTGTCGACGGCGCTGGCCAGTTCCCAGGTGGCGACGTTGGCCGCATGGGCGAGCGTGTCACGGGCGGCGCCCGCGACCTGCGGGGCGCAGCGCAGTGAGTAGGCGTCCTGGACGCGGGTGCAGTTCTCGGGTTCGCGGTGGCTGGCCATGATGCCGGAGCCGGCCAGCACGCGGGTCATGTTGGCGGCGGCCAGCGCCTGGCCGGGCTGGGGGCGCAACGCCTGGAGTTCGGGGGCGAAGACGCGGTCGGTGCCGAGCAGCGCCTCGACGCTCATCGCCGCGCTGATGTCGGCGGTCCGCAGCAGGCGGGTGAGGTCGGCGATGGCGAGGATGAGCATGCCGAGCATGCCGTCGGTGCCGTTGATGAGGGCCAGGCCCTCCTTGGCGGCGAGTTCGACGGGTTCGATGCCCGCCTGCTTGAGCGCCTCGGCGGCCTGGACGGTGTTGCCCGAGCGGTCGCGGACCACGCCCTCCCCCATGAGCGTCAGCGCCGCGTGGGCCAGGGGGGCGAGGTCGCCTGAGCAGCCCAGCGAACCGTACTCGTGCACGATCGGGGTGATCCCGGCGCTGATCACCGCGGCGAGTGTCTTCGCGGTGGTCGGGCGGATGCCGGTGTGGCCGGTGGCCAGGGTGTGCAGGCGCAGCAGCATCAGGGCGCGCACGACCTCGGTCTCGACCTCGGGGCCGCTGCCCGCGGCGTGGGAGCGTACCAGGGAGCGCTGGAGCTGGGCCCGCAGTGCGGGGTCGATATGGCGGGTGGCGAGGGCGCCGAAGCCGGTGGAGACACCGTAGGCGGGGGTGGGACTCTCGGCGAGCTCGTCCACCCGCTGGCGGGCGGCGGAGATCGCGGCGATGGCGTCGTCGGACAGGCGGACGGGGGCGCCGTGGCGGGCGACCCGGATGACTTCTTCGAAGTTCAGCGGCTCGGGGCCGACGGTCACGACTTCGTTGTCGCGCATGTTGCACTCTCTCGCTTAGGTAACCGGCGTATGCAAGGTTAGCTCCTTACGTCCGAACAGTCCGAGCCTGCCCTCCTCTGTGATGACCACGGCTCTCGGGACGCTGCCCCTCCTGATCCACTCACGCTCGAACAGGGCCTCGGTGATCGCGGCGCCGAGCGCGCCACCCAGGTGGGCGCGGCGTTCGGTCCAGTCGAGGCACTCGGGGGCGAACCTCCTGCGCCGGGCCCGCGCTCCGGCCACGTCCACGCCGAGCCGGGCCAGCCGGTCCTCGCCGGCGGGGGTCGGCTCGGTCCCGCGAAGGGTGCCTTCCTCCCGCAGCAGGTCGAGCAGGGCCACGCCGGCCCGGCCCGCCAGGTGGTCGTAGCAGGTGCGGGCCTCCTCCAGTTGCCTGGCCTGGCGCGACTGCCTGAGCGACCGTACGGCGGGGCGGGCGCTGACCCTCGCCAGCACCTCCAGCACCTCGGCCACCTCGTGCCCCGCCAGCCGGTAGTAGCGGTGTCGGCCCTGGCTCACGACCTCGACCAGACCGCCGCCGAGCAGCTTGGACAGGTGAGAGCTGGCGGTGGCCGCGCTCACCCCGGCCATCCTGGCGAGCTCACCGGCGGCGAGGGCGCGGCCGTCCAGGAGAGCGGTGAGGATCGCGGCCCGGGTCGGATCGGCGATGAGCGCGGCGACCGGGGCGATGTCGGCGTCCCCGGCGAAGTGCTCACGTGCTGTGGCTGCCATGTTCCGACGCTAACTCACCGACGTTTCGGTCCGGCCCGAACCTTCCTTGACCGCGCAGAGCAAGCGCTTGTGGCCGTGCTGCCACAGCGTACCGACCTCGGCGAACCCGGCCTCCCGCAGCGCCAGGGCATGGCTGGACAGCAGCAGCGACTCCTCGCCGGTGTGGTCGTCGGACCGCTGCTTGCGGTAGGGGGCGAGGTCGGGGTCGGCGTCGACCGCCTCCCACCAGCTCCGCCAGTCCTCGGGACGGCCGGCCGTGAACATCCGCTCGGTCTCCCGGTCGTGCAGCACGCGTTCGAGACGGGCCAGGGTGGGGGTGACGTCCTCGGTCTGCAGGTGGTCGCCGTTGAGCAGGAGGCCGCCGGGCCGGAGCACGTCGTGCACCTGCTTGTAGAGGGCGGGCAGGCCGGACTTCGGGATCCAGTGCAGCGCCGTGGTGCTCACGGCGGCGTCGGCGGGCCGTTCGAGCCCCAGCCCCTCGGCCCAGCCGGGTTCGCGCAGGTCGAGGTCGGCGAAGGTCAGCTGCGGGTACGCCGCACGCCCCAGGGCCAGCAGCAGCGGGTCGGCGTCGATGGAGACCACGCTCGCTCTCGGCAGCCGTTCCAGCAGCCGGACGGACAACGAGCCGGGACCGCAACCGAGGTCGAGTACCAGCGGGTCGGGCCTGCCGAGGGCCTCGACGGCGTCGATCAACGCGGTGAACCGCTCCTCGCGGTCGGGGAGGTATCCCTCCTGTTGGCGGTCCCAGCGGTCGAGCCAGCCGCGCGCGGCCTCGTGCGTGAGCATCACGGACTCCCTGTAACTGTCGTTTAGACTTTGGACAGTCACTTACACTAGGCGGGAACGAGGTAACTGGTCAAGTGAACTTCAACAGTCACACGGACACGGTGGCGCGGGTGGCCGCCGCGCTCGTCAACGCCCTCACCCCGGGCGAACGGCGCGGCCGCCCCCACATTCCGCCCACCGACCTCGGCGCCGCCGCCACCGAGGCCGTACGCGAAGGCCAGACCCGCCGCCACGACTTCACCGCCGAGGAAGGCGCCGAACTCGCCGAGGTCGCCGCCCGGCTCCGCCAGGCCTTCGAGGCGGTGGACGCCGGAGACCTCGACACCGCCGCACGGATCGTCAACGCGGTGCTGGAGGAGACGAACGCCAGGCCGTACCTCGAACGGCACGACGGGGAGCCCTGGCACGTGCACTTCCACGGACCCGGCGGCAGCGCCGCCCGCAACTGGGCCGCCAGTTGCGCGACCGCGCTCGCGATCGTCCTGGGCAGCGAGTTCCATGATCGGCTCGGACTCTGCACGGCGCCGCAGTGCGACCGGGTCTACATCGACGTCTCCCGGAACGGCACCCGCAGGTTCTGCTCGACGGCCTGCCAGAACCGGGTCAAGACGGCGGCTTTCCGCGCCAGAGCGAAGAACTGATTTGGGGAGTTAGGCGGGGATTCGCTAGAGTGCTTCTCGTCGCCGCAACACCAAGCGGCGCACGCGGAAGTGGCTCAGTGGTAGAGCATCACCTTGCCAAGGTGAGGGTCGCGGGTTCAAATCCCGTCTTCCGCTCGGAGCGTCCTGCTCGGTGGAGTGGCCGAGAGGCGAGGCAGCGGCCTGCAAAGCCGTCCACACGGGTTCAAATCCCGTCTCCACCTCCAATCCCGGGACGATTAGCTCAGCGGGAGAGCGCTTCCCTGACACGGAAGAGGTCACTGGTTCAATCCCAGTATCGTCCACCACGCCCGGCCTGGTCAGGCAGGGTCATCGCCCCAGCTCACGGCTTACGCCGAGAGTCTGGGGTTTCTTGTTGTGCGCTGCGTGGGGTCACCAGGCCGGATTCGTAGGCGAGGATCACGAGCTGGGCGCGGTCGCGGGCGTGGAGCTTGGTCATGGCCCGGTTGACGTGGGTCTTCGCGGTCAGAGGGCTGATCACCATGGTGGCGGCGATCTGGTCGTTGGACAGCCCTCGCGCGACCAGGGTCACGGCCTCACGCTCCCGGTTGGTCAGCTCCTCCAGACCGGCGCGGGGACCGGTGCAGGGCGGGGCGCTGACGTACCGGTCGATCAGCCTGCGGGTGATCGACGGCGCGAGCAGCGCCTCACCGCGCGCGGCGACCCGTACGGCGTGCAGCAGGTCCTCCGGCTGGATGTCCTTCACCAGGAAGCCCGCCGCACCGGCGCGCAACGCGTCGAACACGTACTCGTCCAGGCCGTAGTTCGTCAGGATGACGACGTGCACCGACGCCAGCGCCGGGTCGGCGGCGATGCGGCGGGTGGTCTCGATGCCGTCCACGACCGGCATCTGGACGTCCACCAGCGCGATGTCGGGCAGGTGTCTCCGGGCCAGTGCCAGGCCCTCGCCGCCGTCGGCGGCCTCGCCGACCACCTCGATGTCGTCCTCGATGTCGAGCAGGGCACGGAACCCGCTGCGCAGCAGCGGCTGATCGTCGACCAGCAGGACCCGGATCACGACGTCCGGTCCACGGGCAGTACGGCCTGTACGGTGAACCCGCCCCCGCCACGCGGCTCCGCCCGCAGCCGGCCGCCGAGCGCGGCCACGCGTTCGCGCATCCCGAGCAGCCCGACGCCGGGCATCGGCACGGCCTCCGGTGCCGCCCTGCCGTCGTCGTCCACCTGGATGACCAGGGCGCCGGGCCGGTAGCCGATCAGGACCGAGGCGGTGGCGGCGTCCGCGTGCCGGGCGATGTTGGTCAGCGACTCCTGGACGATCCGGTAAGCGGTCCTGTCCACCGCCATGGGCAGGTCGGCGCGATGCCCCTCGATCGTGAGTTTCGCGTCCAGGCCGCTCGTGCGGGCGCGTTCCACCAGCTCGGAGACGTGCTTCAGCCCGCGCGGCGGAGTCCTGCCGTCGTCGCGGAGCACATCCAGGGTCGCGCGCAGCTCACTGGACGCCTCGCGTCCGGCGTCGCGGATCGCCAGCACCCAGTCCGGCACCGTCTCGCCGCGCCGCCGCGCCAGGTGGACGGCGACCTCGGACTGCACCTTGATGACGGAGATCTGGTGGGTGAGCGAATCATGCAGTTCGCGGGCGATGTGCAGCCGTTCCTCGTCGGCGCGGCGCCGCGCGGTCTCCTCGCGGGTGCGCTCCGCCTCCTCCGCCCGGCGTTCGGCCTGCCGCAGCGCCTCGCCCGCCGCACCGGCGGCGATCAGCCAGGCCAGTTGGAGGACGTCCCGGCTCTGCGCGAGCGCCTCGCCCACCTGCCCGCCGAGCGGTGAGATCAGGATCGCCGGCGGGAGCGCGCCCACCATGGCGACCGACGCGGCCACGGTGACGAGCCGGTGGCCGGCCCGGACCGAGGCGTACACCGCGAACAGATAGGCCACGACCGGCACGTCGAACCCGGTGGCCTGATATCCCAGGGCGCACACACCGGTCACGGCCAGTACGGCGAGCGGCGCCCGCCGGCCCGCGACCAGCGCGAGGCCGCCGGACACGAGCAGCACGTACCCCAGTGGATCGAGGGCCGTCGGGGTGTGCCGCCCGGACAGCGCGGTGACCAGCAGCGTCGCCGCCACGCCGACGGCGATCGCCCAGTCTCTGACGCCGACCTGCCCCCTGCCCATGACGTGCACCTTAGCGGGAGGTCCATGCGGGCGGCCTCCTGCCTGCGAAGGAGCGTGCGGCTACCGCGCCCGCGGTAGCCGCCGCGTGAAATGACCGCGTACGGACAATGACGGCGAACGGGCTCTGCGGGCATGCTCGGCGACGTCCAGTCTGAGGAGGAGCCCATGTCCGTCCGTCATCTGATCGCCGCCGCCGTCCTGCTCGGGGTGTTCGCATGGACCGCGCCCGCGGCCGCCCAGGTGCTGACCGCACCGGTGGAGGCCGACGTGTACACGATGAGCCCGGGACGGATCGCCGCCATCGTCGCGGCGCTGACAGGGCTGGCCGGTACGGTCGCCGGCGCCCTGGCCCTGGCCCGCGCGACCGGCCGCATCGGCACCGGCGACGGCCGGAGAGCGGCCGTGTCGGCCGTGGCGGCGGGACTGGTCGGCGTGATCGTCGGCGGACTGGTCGTGGCCACGGCCGACGGCGGCCTCGGCACCGGCAACGGCCTGGGCGGCGGCCTCGTCGCCATGCTGGTGGGGCTGGCCGGGGCGCTCCTCGGCGGGCTCACCCTGGCCAGATCCCGCCGACCGGTGTGAGCGAATCGCCCCGGACGAACCCGAAGGCCGGCCCCGGCCGGGTGCGCGGCTCGGCCCGGCGCGAATCACGGTGACCATGCGTGACCCGCTCACCGCTGGGGGCCACTCCGAACGGTCATGATCGGGGACCGGGTGCCCGCGTCTGTGATTGGCTGAGGTGCATGGACGATCTCACCGCCTCCCCGAGCCTCGACCGTGTGACCCGGCTGCTGGGCGAGCACCCGCTCATCGACGGCCACAACGACCTGCCGTGGGCCCTGCGCCAGCAGGTCGGCTACGACCTCGACCGCCTCGACATCGCGAAGGACACCTCCGGACGTACCCACACCGACCTGGCCCGGCTGGCCGCCGGTCGGGTCGGCGGCCAGTTCTGGTCGGTGTACGTGCCGTCCACCCTGTCGGGGGGCGCGGCCGTCACGGCCACGCTGGAGCAGATCGACTGCGTCCTCGCCCTGGTGGAGCGCTACCCCGACCGGCTGGCGCTGGCGCGCACCGCCGAGGAGGTGGAGGCGGTCTTCGCGGGGGGCAGGATCGCCTCGCTGATGGGCGCGGAGGGCGGGCACTCGATCGACTGCTCGATGGCGACGCTGCGCATGCTGTACGCCCTGGGCGTGCGTTATCTGACGCTGACGCACAACGACAACACCCCCTGGGCCGACTCGGCCACCGACGAGCCCGAGCACCACGGGCTGACGGAGTTCGGCGAGGAGGTGGTCGGGGAGATGAACCGGCTCGGCATGCTGGTGGACCTGTCGCACGTGTCCGCCGACACGATGCGGCACGCGCTGCGGGTCACCCAGGCGCCGGTGATCTTCTCGCACTCGTCGGCGCGGGCGGTCTGCTCGACGCCGCGCAACGTGCCGGACGACGTCCTGGAGAGCCTGGCGGGCAACGGCGGCGTGTGCATGGCGGTGTTCGCGCCGGATTTCGTCTCCCAGGAGGCCTGGGACTGGCGGACGGCGGCCAAGGCGGAGGCGTCCGCGCGGGGCCTGGCGCCGGAGCAGTGGGAGGAGTTCGTGGCGGAGTGGCAGCGCGCCCGTCCGCGCCCGGAAGTCACGCTGGCGCAGGTGGTGACGCATCTGGAGCACATGCGCGAGGTCGCGGGCATCGACCACGTGGGCATCGGCGGCGACTACGACGGCTGCGACATGCGCACGCTCGGGCTCCAGGACGTGACCGGCTACCCCCGCCTGTTCGCGGCGCTGGCCGAGCGCGGCTGGTCGGACGCCGACCTCGCCAAGCTGGCGGGCCGCAACGTGCTGCGGGTGATGCGCGACGCCGAGGCGACCGCCCGCGACCTGCAGCGGCGCCGTGCGCCCAGCCTGGCCCGCTTCTCCGTCTGAGGGTCAGAAGGACAGCTCGTCCAGTTCGCGGACGGCCAGTTCCATGTCGTCGGCCACGCCACCACGCAGCAGCCGGCCGTACAGGGCCTCGTCCAGCGCGCCGCGCCGGCGGATCTCCTCGGCGCGGACGCGCATCCGCTCCTGCACGACCGCGACGAGCACCCGGGGATCGCCCCGCCAGCCGTACGCCTCCAGGAACATCCGCAGCCTGCGCGGCCGGTCGGCCGGTTCGGGGAAGCCCTCGGCCGCCGCCACCCGCCACGCGCTGAGCGGCACCCAGCCGACGGCGGTCCAGCCGACGTCGGACTCGACGCTGGCGGGCCCGGCGAAGTCCCAGTCGAAGAAGCCGGCCAGGTGGCCGTCGCGCCAGGCGGCGTTGAACGGGCTGGCGTCGTTGTGGGCGATGATCAGCCCGGGCGACCAGGTCTCACCGGTACGCCAGAGGGCGCCGGGCCGGGGGACGAAGTCGGCGACGGCCGCGTGGTAGGCGCGCAGCCACTGCCCGGCCTGCACCAGCGCGTCCTCCGAACGGGCCCACGCGGGCCACACCGTACGGTTGCCGACGGCGTCCCCCTCGATGTAGGTGAGGATCTCCCTGCCCTCGGCGTCGAAGCCGAGCACCCGGGGTGCGCCCGCGAAGCACTTGCCGTCGAGGTGGCGCAGCAGGTCGTGGACGGCCGGTGTCCAGACCCGGGTGGGGCGCCGGACGGTGGTTCCCATGCGGATCGCGCCCGCGTCGTTGCCGCCCTCCAACCGCTCCGGCTCCATGCGCCTTGCCTCTCGTGACGGGCCGTCACCCGTCCTGCGCAGGGGGCGGGCAAAACGCCTTCCAGGATGACGGGCCTACCGGCCGCTGTCTACTCCCCGCAGCGGCTTGAATCGGCCCGCCAGGCGGCGGCCGTACGCCTGCATGGGCTGTTCGAGGTAGCGGTGGCTGAGCCAGCTCACCAGCACGGTCACCAGGAGGAAGGCGGCCGCGACGCCGAACTGGAGCGCGACGGGGGACCAGCGCAGGTCGCCGGTCACCTTGATGGTCGCGGTCAGCAGCGGGTGGTGCAGGAGGTAGAGGGAGTAGCTGATCACGCCCAGCCAGACCAGGGGGTGGGGCACGCGCCGTCCGCGCAGCAGCATGGCGCCCGCGAACGTGGCGGCGGCGAGCGCGAGGGTGGTGAGCCAGACGCGGGGTTGCACCCACCACCATCCGGCGTCGATCGCCCAGACGGGGGCGATCGCGAGGAGCGCCGAGGTGAGGGCGACGGGCCAGAGGGTGCCGGTGCCGCGTTCCCAGCGCTGGATCGCGGTGCCCGCGAACATGACCGCGACGACGGCCGCGCCGAACCACGGCACCCGGCTGCTGAGCAGCAGCAGCGCGAGCGCCATGAGGCCGAGCGCGCAGCCGCCCGCGACACGGACCGGACCGGGGACGGCGCCGGAGACGACGGCGGCCAGACCGAGCGCGAAGACTGCGGCCGAGGCCCAGCCGAGCCAGCCGCCGGACAGCGGCGGCGCGGCGAGGAGCACCCCGGCCGCGACGGCGGCCAGTGCGAACAGGACGGCGGCCAGGCCGCGGCCCTCGCGGACGCCGGTGACGAACAGGGCGGTGACGAGGAGGTAGAAGACCATCTCGTAGGAGAGCGTCCACATGGTGTCGGCGATGCCGCCGACGCCGACGACGTCGAGGAGCATGGTGGCGTGCGAGGCGGCGGAGGCGGCCTCGCGGGGCACCTGTTCGCGCACGGGCAGCCACCACGCGAAGGCGAGCATGACGGCGATGACCGCGAGGTAGAGGGGGTAGAGGCGGAAGAACCGCCCGAGCCAGAAGGCCCGCACGTCGCCCCGGCGCTCCAGCGAGGTCGGGATGATGTACCCGCTGACGAGGAAGAACACCAGCACGCCGTAGAGGCCGAGATTGAACCAGTAGGGGCGCAGCCAGGGGATCGCCCAGGTCAGCAGGTGCTCGGCGACGACGGCCAGAGCGCCGAGGCCGCGCAGCGCGTCGAGCCAGGCCAGTCGGGGGGCGGCCGGGCCGCTGACGGAGGGGTCCTCGCGCTGGGTGGCCGTCATGCGCTCCAACGTATCGGAGCTAGCGGGAGTCCTCCACGAGGCGGTCGAGCTTGGCGTGCAGCGCGGCGAGGTCGGACCTGACCCGGGCGAGTTCGGCCTGGGTACGGGCCTCGGCGGCCGACGCCTCTGTGTCGTGCATGGCGTTGACCACGACGGCGATGAACAGGTTCAGGGCGACGAAGGTGGACATGAGGATGTAGATGATGAAGAACACCCAGGCCCACGGCTTGTGCTCCATCACGCTCTGGGCGACGTTGCCCCAGTCGTCGCCGGTCATGATCTGGAAGAGGGTGAACAGCGAGCGCGGCAGGTCGTCGAAGCGGTCGGGCACGACGTCGCCGAACAGGCCGGTGGCGATCACCGCGGCGATGTACACGAGCAGGAGGAGCAGGCCGAGAATGGAGGCCATGCCGGGTACGGCGGTGAGCAGGGCGGTGACGACCCTACGCATGCTGGGTACGGCCGACACCAGGCGCAGGGCCCGCAGGATCCGCAGCGAGCGCAGCACCGACAGGGCGCCGGTGGCGGGCACGAGAGCGATGCCGACGATCAGTGTGTCGAACCAGTTCCACGGGTCCTTGGCGAACTCGTTCCGGTAGGCGTACACGCGGGCGGCCAGTTCGACCACGAAGACCGTCAGGGCGACGCGGTCCACGAGGTGCAGCAGCCCGCCGACGGCCGCCATGAGCTCGGCGCTCGTCTCCAGGCCGATGGTGACGGCGTTGATCAAGATCACCGTGATGATCGACCGCTGCACCGCCGGAGTCTCCAGGATGCGGCGGACCCGCTCGCGGGGCGCGGCGGTGACGGCCTGGGGGGAGGACAGATCCATGTCGATCATCGTAGGGATCGCCGAATGGGGGCATGTACGGCAGATGAAGCTGCTCAAACACCATCATCCGCACGAGGGGGCGCCGCTGACGCACCCGCGCGCGTACGACTTCTGCTGCTCGCTGCTGTTCCTGGGGCGACGGCGGGAGATCTTCACCGGCCTGGCGCGGTTGTCGGGCGCCCGGCCGGGCAGCCGGGTGCTGGACGTCGGCTGCGGCACCGGCTACCTCACCCGGATCCTGTCGCCGGTCGTCGGGCCGGAGGGACACGCCACCGGACTGGACCCGTCACCGGCGATGGTGGAGCACGCGCTGCGGCTGGCTCCGCTCAACTGCTCGTACGTGGTCGGGGAGGCGGGAGCGCCGCAGTTCGCCGACGGCTCGTTCGACGTGGTCACCTGCACGCTGGCGCTGCACCACGTGCCGGAGGAGGGGCGGGGCGAGGCCGTGCGGGAGATGTTCCGCGTGCTGCGGCCGGGCGGGCGGCTGCTGGCCGCCGACCTGCGCCCGCCGGTGAACCCGCTGCTGCTCCGGGCGGCCCGCACGCTGGGCGGGCCCGCGCTGCGGCAGGACCCGGCCCGGCTGCTCGACGACCTGGTGCCCGCCGCCGGCTTCTCCGTCGTGGAGACCGGGGAACTCGGGTGGCTGCACTATGTGCGCGCGGTGCGGCCCTGAGCCATCAGCGCCTCGTACGCCGAGGGCGCGGTCGTCTCGCAGCCGAGCCGGTGGCCGGTGAGGTCGCCGTGGTCGTCGCTGGAGCCGGTCGCGACCAGGCCGAGGTCGGCGGCCAGGCCCCGCAGGCGGGCTCTGGCCGCCGGGTCGTGGTCGGGGTGGTCGATCTCGACGCCGTTCAGTCCGGCGCCGGCGAGTTCGGCCAGCAGGGCGTCGGGCAGTTCCCCGCCGCGCCGGACCGCCTTCGGGTGGGCGAGGACGGACACGCCTCCGGCGGCGCGGACGAGGGCGACGGCGTCCGTGGGGTCGGGGGCGTACCGGGTGACGTGCGCGCGCCCGCCGACGCCGAGCCATTCGGGGGTGAACGCCTGCGCGGGGTCGGCGACGACGCCGAGGTCGGCGAGAACGCGGGCGAGGTGGGGCCGCCCGACGACGCCGCCGCCCGCGACGGCGCGCACCTGTTCCATGGTGATGGGGACGCCGAGGCCGGCGAGGCGGGCCACCATGGCCTCCGCCCGGCCCTCGCGGCCCTGTCTGATCAGTTCGCACTCGCGGGCCAGTGCCGGGTCGGCGGGGTCGAACACGTAGGCGAGCAAGTGCACGCTGCGCCCGTCGCGGCGGCACGACAGCTCCATGCCGGGGATCAGGGTGAGGGTGTCGCCCGCGGCCTCGGCGGCGGCGGCGTGGCCGGCGACGGTGTCGTGGTCGGTCAGCGCCAGCACGTCGAGGCCCGCCGCGACCGCTCGCGCGACGACCTGCCCGGGTGGGAGGGTGCCGTCCGAGGCGTCGCTGTGGCTGTGCAGATCGATGCGCATGGCACCGATTGTGCCGGGTGCGGGAATATCGGCGGACGCGGATGCGCTACAGGCCATGTTGAAAGTTCAACAGTCAAGATTGGTGATGAAAATGCAGTTCGGCATCTTCACCGTGGGGGACGTCACCACCGATCCCACCACGGGCACGACACCCAGCGAGCACGAGCGCGTCAAGGCCATGGTCGCCATCGCCCTGAAGGCCGAGGAGGTCGGCCTCGACGTGTTCGCCACCGGCGAGCACCACAACCCGCCGTTCGTGCCGTCCTCGCCGACCACCCTGCTCGGCTACATCGCCGCGCGGACCTCCAGGCTCGTCCTGTCGACGTCCACGACGCTCATCACCACCAACGACCCCGTCAAGATCGCTGAAGACTACGCGATGCTCCAGCACCTGGCGGACGGCCGGGTGGACCTCATGATGGGACGCGGCAACACCGGCCCCGTCTACCCGTGGTTCGGGCAGGACATCCGCGACGGCATCCCGCTCGCGATCGAGAACTACGCGCTGCTGCACCGGCTCTGGCGCGAGGACGTCGTCGACTGGAAGGGCCGCTTCCGGACCCCGCTCCAGGGGTTCACCTCGACGCCGCGCCCCCTCGACGGGCTGCCGCCGTTCGTGTGGCACGGCTCCATCCGCTCGCCGGAGATCGCCGAGCAGGCCGCGTACTACGGCGACGGCTTCTTCGCCAACAACATCTTCTGGCCGAAGGAGCACTTCCAGCGCCTGATCGACCTGTACCGGCAGAGGTACGCCCACTACGGGCACGGCACCCCCGAGCAGGCCATCGTCGGACTCGGCGGGCAGGTGTTCATGCGGGCGCGCTCGCAGGACGCCGTCCGGGAGTTCCGTCCCTACTTCGACAACGCGCCCGTGTACGGCCACGGCCCCTCCCTGGAGGAGTTCACCGCCGAGACGCCGCTCACCGTCGGCAGCCCGCAGCAGGTCATCGAGCGGACCCTGTCGTTCCGCGACACGTTCGGCGACTACCAGCGGCAGTTGTTCCTCCTCGACCACGCCGGGCTGCCGCTCAAGACCGTGCTGGAGCAGCTCGACATCCTCGGCGAGGAGGTCGTGCCGGTGCTGCGCAAGGAGTTCGCCGTCGGCCGCCCCGCCGAGGTGCCGGAGACCCCGGCGCACGGCCGTCCCACCCTGGAGGTGTCCTCATGAGGATCGTCGCCGTCACCGCCGGGCTCACCCGGCCCTCGTCCACCCGGCTGCTGGCCGACCGCCTGGCGGCGGCCGTCGCCGGGCGGCTGGAGGGGGCCGAGGTCGAGGTGGTCGAGCTGCGGGAGCTGGCCACCGAGATCGCGCACGCGTTCGTCACCGGGTTCCCCGGCCGGACGCTGCGCGAGGCGCTGGACGCGGTCGCCTCGGCCGACGGGCTGATCGCGGTCACGCCGATCTTCACGGCGTCCTACAGCGGGCTGTTCAAGTCGTTCTTCGACGTGCTCGACCCGGACGCGCTGGCGGGCAAGCCGGTGCTGATCGCGGCGACCGGGGGGACCGCGCGGCACTCGCTGGCGCTGGAGCACGCACTGCGGCCGATGTTCTCCTACCTGCGCGCGATCGTGGTCCCGACCGCCGTGTACGCGGCGTCGGAGGACTGGGGAACGGAGGACGGGCTGAGCGAGCGGACCGACCGCGCGGCCGAGGAACTCGCCGCGCTCGTCCGCGACCGCAAACCGGCGTCGGAGCCCGCGTTCGTGCCGTTCGCCGAGCGACTGGCCGCCCTCGCGGACGAGTGACCGGTCGCGCTCTTCGAGCGCTCCCTTTCAGTCGCCACGGCAAAGCCCTTCCACCCCCACCCGCCGCCGTGCCTTGCCGGCCTTCCAGGGCCACGCCCCTCCCCCGCTCCCCACCCCGCCGCGACGCCGCCCGTCAACCATGCCGAGGGCCGGCAGGGGGTGGGGTGTGCCCCTGGCGGCCCGCGAGCGCCGCCGCCACCTGTTTGAGCAGCGCCAGCGCCCGGATCTCGCGCCGCATCACCGTCAGCGCGTCGATCGCGGCCGGGTCGTCGAGGGCGCCCAGCGCGTTGATCACCCCGCCGCACAGCCGCTCCTGCTGCCAGCGCCCGCGTGCCTGGCCGGAGGTGCGGGCGGCGACCGAGGCGAGCGCGGGCACCACGCCCGGCAGGCCGAGCAGCGCCGCCGCCCACGCGAAGCCCTTGGCGACGTCGACGTTGGCCTCGCAGACCACGAAGGAGCCCGGCCGGAAGGCGTGTGAGGTGTCGTGGGCGAAGGCCGCGAGCGCCGCCGCGACGAGCGCACGGGCGTCCTCCCGCTCGCAGAGCCGGAGGACGCCGGTGCGCCAGCGCTGCTGGGGGCGCGGCCCGCTCAACCCGCACAACTGCTCGACCAGGGCCGTGAGGTGCGGCGGCGGGGTCGGCCCCAGCGCACGGCGCACGGCTTTGCCCCACTCGTCGGCCTCGACGGGCAGCCCCGGCCCCGCCGGGCGCAACTCGGCCAGCCGCCGCTGCAGCCTGCGGCACTCGACCGCGTCGAAACCGGTGCCCTCGATCGCCTCGACGAGCGGCCGCGCCGCCCGCCACACCGCCTCCCGGTCTTCGCCGGTGAACCCGTGAGCGTGCTCGACCAGCGGCCCCAGCCAGGACTCGTCGCGCCAGCGGAACTCCCATCCGGACAACGCGCCGAACACCTCGGCCACCTGCCGGGCGTCCCAGTCCGCGTGCGCGTCGAACAGCCGCGCGGGACGGCTGGGCCGTGGTGCGGTCAGGATCTGCTCAAGGGGGCTCATGGGCGAGATCATGGCGGTCGGCACCGACAGAATCGGGGGCATCTGGGATCGCGGATGGCGACAAGGTAGGTTGTCCCAGAGCCGAAAGGGAGTGAGTCATGTCAAACGGTGCACGTCATGCGCTCGGGGCCCTCTTGGGAATCCTGTTGCCCACCCTGGTCACCGTCGGCCTGATGTTCGGCGCCGGGGGCTTCACCTCCTCCTACAGGGAGTACACCCCGCCGCTGCTGCCCGCCCTGCTCATCATTCTGACAGCGGTCCCGCTGGCTTTCCTGTTCAGCTCCCGGATCTCGCCGGTCGCCTCGCTCATCGCCGGGCTCGGTTACACGCTGCTGGGCCTGATCCCGGTGCTGGAGTTCTCGCTGAAGACGGCGCTGGTACCGCTCAACGCACTGCCCGTCGACATCGCCCGAGGCTACTCGACGGTGGCCTACAGCGGGATGCTGCTCCTGCTGGGCGCCACGCTGCTGGTCGCGTCGGCGTTCCCGTCGCGATGGCGCTCGCCGCGACCGGCCAGGCACGCCGCGCCGTACCCGCCGCCTCCCGGTTACGGCCCCCCGCCACCGCGACAGCAGCAGCCTCCGCAGGGTTCGATGTTCCAGCCGCAGCCCCCTCGCCCCTCGGGGCCGCCCGCGACCGGCGGGCAGGAGGACGTCACGCGGCCCATGCACCGCGACTGAGCACACTTACGACAGGGAAAGAGGCAGTGGATGCCGGGAACGGTCCTCATCGTGCAGAACAGCCGCACCGGCGGGCCGCGGCGGTTCGGCGGCTGGCTTGAGGAGGCGGGGCTGCGGCTCGACGTCGTCCGGTGCCATGAGGGCGAGCGGCTGCCCGCCACGCTCGACGGCCACCGCGCCCTGGTGGTCATGGGCGGCGGCTACCTGCCCGACGAGGACGACCGGGCGCCGTGGCTGGCCGACACGCGGAAGCTGACGCTCCAGGCTATCGAACGGCAGGTGCCGTACTTCGGTGTCTGCCTGGGCGGCCAGGTGCTCGCGCACGTGGCCGGAGGGGTGGTCACGGCCGACACCGGGATGCCGGAGAACGGCAGCACGCCGGTCACGATCCGCGCGGAGGCGGCCGACGACGCGCTCTTCCACGGGCTGCCCGAGGTGGTCCCCGCGATCGAGCACCACGTGGACGCGGTCACCGAGCTGCCGCCCGGCGCGGTGTGGCTGGCCGAGACCGAGCGGTGCCCGTACCAGGCTTTCCGCGTGGGCGGCCGGGCGTGGGGCGTGCAGTTCCACCCCGAGGTACTGCCGGAGCGCGTCCTGGAGTGGGAGGTCGACGGCTTCGACCCCGACGAGCTGCACGCGCGCGCGATGGCCGACGAGCCGGTCTCGACGCCGATCTGGCGGGAGGTCACGGCCCGGTTCGCAGCTCTATCCATAGAGTGACGAGACATTCACTCAATGTGACGACACAATGGTCGGGTGCTGGTTCCCCTGATCCTCGCGGCCGGGCTGATCGTCTCTCCCGCCGAACGTGTGCGCGAGTACGTCGCGCTGGGCGACTCCTGGAGCGCCGACGCCTCGCTCGTCGACATGACCACCGAACACGTGCCCAGCGGATGCGTGCAGAGCTCGCGCAACTACCCCAAACAGGTGGCCAAGGCCCTGCGCGTCACCACGTTCAGAGACGCCACCTGCGCGGGAGCGACCACCGCGCACCTGACCGCCAAACAGGACGTCAACCGGGTCAAAGGGCTGATCGGCGGCGTCAACGCGCCCCAGTTCGACCGGCTGCGGCGCACCACCGACCTGGTCACGCTCGGCATCGGCGGCAACGACATCGGCCTGGCCGGCGCCGTCCGCCACTGCATCAGCCTGCTGCCGAGGCTGTCGTTCGCCCCGGCGGCGTCGCTGCCCGCGCCGTTCGGGTCGCCGTGCCGCGACAGATGGGTGAAGAACGGCGTCGACACGATGTCGCGCGACATCCGCGCCACCGAGGCCAAGGTGGTCGCGGCCGTCAAGGGCATCAGGCAGCGCTCGCCCCGGGCGCACATCATGCTCGTCGACTACTTCGCCGGGCTGCCCGAGGACGGCGGCTGCTACCCGTACGTCCCGGTCACCGACGTCGACATGCGCTACCTGTCGGCCAAGCTGCGTGAGCTCAACGCGGCGCTGGCCAGGGCGGCGAGGGCGACGGGCGCCACGTTCGTCGACACCTACACCCCCAGCAAGGGGCACGACGTGTGCCAGCCGTCGAGCAAGCGGTGGATCGTCGGGCTCCTGCCGCTGTCCACCGACCCGCTGGGGCCCGCGGTCCCCTTCCACCCGAACCAGGCCGGCGCCGACTATCAGGCCCGCACCGTACTGGCCACGCTCCGCTCCGCGGACGTCTGAGCGTTCGAGCGCCCGTCAGCGCAGGGCGTCGGAGATCGCCACCGCCGTCGTGCGCCAGATGGGGGTGGCGGGGTCGATGACCGCGAAATGGTCGCCCGACATCTCCAGGTAGGTCACGACGTCTCCGGACGCCGCCGCCGCTCTGGCGTACCTGCGGGAGAAGTCGACCAGGTCCAGGTCGTCGCCGGAACCCTGGACGATCAGCTGGCGGACCTTCAGCGGCAGGCGGGCCAGCGGGCTGGCGGCGCCGTACACGCCGGGTGTGTACGCCTCGGGCCCGCCGAGCGCGGCGGCGACGGCGCCGGAGCTGAGCCAGCGGCGATCGCCTTCGGCCAGGTCGGCCACGCCCGCGAGCGAGACGGCCAGGGCCACGCGCGCTCCGTCGGCGGCGGCGCGCAGCGCGAGCTGCCCGCCCGCCGAGTGCCCGGCCACGGCCACCCGGTCGAGGTCGAGCGGGGCCTCCGCACCGGCCAGCGCGGCCAGGCCCGAGGCCAGGTCGGCGACCGTGGCGTCCCAGCCGTGCAGGTCGGGGCGGCGGTATTCGAGGTTCCACACCGCGAAGCCGCGGCCCACCAGGTCGGCGGCGAGGGCCTCCATGAGGTCCGCCGCCCAGACGGAGCGCCAGTAGCCGCCGTGCACAAGCGCGATCACCGGCAGCGGCCCGGCCTCGTCGGGGAGGTACAGATCACCCCACTGGTCGGATTCCCTGCCGTAGGGGATGCGGCGGCTCGGGTGGTCGAGACGGTGCAGGGCGTGCCTGATCGCCCAGGTGAGGCCCGCGATGCCGCGCCCGTGCAGGTGGGTGGCGCCCACGCCGGGGCTGATGCCGTCGTCGCGGGCCAGATCGAGCCACACCACCGGGCCGTGCTCCTCGGCCATGAGGGCACGCACCTCGGGCTGCGGGCCCGGGACGGCGACGACGCAGACGCCGTCGCCGATCGCCTCCCCGAGCGCGCGGGCGTCGGCCACGTGGACGACGGTCCCCGGGACGCCGAGCGCGCCGAACTCGTGCTCGGCCACCTCTGACAACAGGGCGCGATCTGCGATCACGCCCGGACCCACCAATACCCGGACTTCCCTCACGGTTCCCGACCCTACACAGCGCCGGTCCGGCACTGCGTGCTCGCCCGCCCCCAGGCTCACACCCGCATCTCGCCGGGCAGGCGGGTGTCGGCGTCGAGCAGTTCGACGCCGAGGAGTTCGCCGGCGTCGGTGAAGTCGAGGACCACGTCGCCGACCACCTCCTGCCTGGCCGCGTCGCCGGGGACGATCTCCCGTTTCATCGCGATGTAGGCGGCGTTGAGCTCGTGGTCGACCCGCACGTAGACGGTACGGGGGCCGGACCAGTCGTCGTCCCAGAACAGCAGGCCGGAACGGGCCTCGGGCGAACTCGCCACCGCCGTGCGCAGGACCGCGAGCACCTCCTCGACCACCTGCAGCGAGTCGGAGCCGGTGACCTTGCGCTCGTGCTCCCAGCCGTCGAGGCCGTCGATGCGGTACGGGCACGACCACTCGCCCGTGGGCTCCTCGTACGGCAGCCCGACCGTGACCGTGACCTCACGCGGCGGGTCGGTGCCCAGGGTGAGGACCCGGCTGGCGATCTCGTACATGCTGTGCGACCTACCCAGGAGCCGCCGCCTGAAGCGGTACGGCCGTCCAGCGGAAAGCCTCAGCCGAGGGCGGCGTCGATCTCGTCGCGGGTCGGCATCGAGCTGCTCGCGCCCGGCCGCCGCACCGACAGCGCGGCGGCGACCGACGCGAAGCGAAGGGCCCGCTCGGGCGCCAGCCCCTCGATCCGGGCGACGGCCAGCGCCCCGGCGAAGGTGTCGCCGGCCGCCGTCGTGTCCACGGCCTGCACGGGTTCGGCGGGCACGTGCAGCCGCTCACCCGTACGGGCACCGTACAGGGCGCCCTCGCCGCCGAGGGTGATCACCGCCTCCGGCACCCGTTCGAGCAGCGCCGCCAGCGCCGCCTCCGGGTCGGACTCGCCGGTGATCCCGGCGGCCTCGTGCTCGTTCGGCACCAGCAGGGTGACCGCCTCCAGCAGCTCGTCCGGCAGCGGCCGGGCGGGCGCGGGCGTGAGGATCACCGGCACGCGCGACACCCGGGCGGCCTGGGCGGCCGCGACCACGGCGGGCATGGGCAGTTCGAGCTGCAGCAGCAGCGCCCGCGAGCGGGCGATGGCCGCCAGGTCGGCGCCGGAAGGACCGGTCATCGCGCCGTTGGCGCCGGGGACGACCACGATGGAGTTGCCGCCGTCGTCGTCGACCACGATGTGCGCGATGCCGCTCGGGCCCGGCACGGTGCGCAGCCCGGCCACGTCCACACCGGCTCCCGCGAGCGTGGCCCGGATCTCGGCGCCGAACCCGTCGTCGCCGACGGCGCCGAGGAAGACCGTCCGGGCTCCGGCGCGGGCGGCGGCGACGGCCTGGTTGGCGCCCTTGCCGCCGGGGACCGTGCGGAAGGCGTGCCCGGTCACGGTCTCGCCGAGTCTGGGCGCCTTGGCGACGTAGGCGACCAGGTCCATGTTGGCGCTGCCGAAGACGGAGATCATGATCCCATCATCTCCTGTGTCCGCCCGGCCAGCTCGCGCAGACTCACCCCGTCGAAACCGGTCAGGCTGCTGGACAGGCTGTCGCGCATGAGCCACCGTTCGGGCACGCCCGCGCCGAGTGCGCCCGCGACCGAACCGACCGTGGCGGCGGCCGAGTCGGTGTCCCAGCCGCCCGCGACGGCGCCGGCGACGCTCGCGGTGAAGTCGCCGCCGCCGTGCACGAGGGCGGCGGCGGCCAGAGCGGCGTTGTTGATCGTGTGCACCCAGTGCAGGGCGCCGTGGCGGGCATACAGGGCGTCGACGACGCGCTCGAAGTCGTCGTGCTCGCGGGCGTCGGCGACCGCCAGCCGTACGGCCTCGTGCAGCCGCGAGCGCTCGGGCACGACCGACAGGCCCGCCGCGACCGCCTCCTCCGCGCTGCCCGCGACCAATGAGCTCGCGCACATGGCGGCGGCGAACATGGCCCCGTACACGCCGTTGGCCGTGTGGGTCAGCCGGGCGTCGCGCCAGGCGTACTCGGCCGCCGTGCCCGGGTCGCCCGGATTGACCCAGCCGTAGACGTCGGCGCGGATGAACGCGCCGATCCACTCGCGGAACGGGTTGCGGCGCACCGCCGTCCCGGGCGGTTCGACGCCGTCGAGGAGGTTGCGGTAGGCGACCCGCTCGGCGGTGAACGTCCGGCCGGCGGGCAGCTCGTCCAGCCAGACCTTGGCCACGTCCTCGGTGGTGAAGGCGCGGCCGTGCCGTTCGAGGACGCTGAGGGCCAGCAGCGGGTAGTTGAGGTCGTCGTCCTCGGGGATGCCGTCGATGTTCTCGGCCAGCGAGTTGACCGCGCTGCGCCGGTTCCACGGCCAGCGCCCGGCCACCTCGGCGGGCAGCCCCTGCGCGGTGAACCAGCCCCGGATGGGCCAGTTGCCCGTGGCCTCGGCGATCTCCCTGATGCCCTCGCGCGGGATCTTCTCCACGGGCTTGCCGAGCACGCACCCGGCGGCCCGCCCCTGCCAGGCGCCGAGCACCCGGGCCGGGTCCGCCCGGTGGCGGGCCGGGGCGGGCCAGCCGGGGCAGGCGGCCCTGATCTCGCCCAGCTCCGACGGCTCCTCCAGCGGCGACGCCAGCTCGGCCAGCTCGTCCAGCAGTTCCTCCGCCGGCCCGCGCAGCCGCGCCGCGCCGGGTTCGGAGGCTCCGGCGCGCGGCGGCGCGTCATGGCCGCCCGCCGCGTGCCAGCGCTCGGAGATCTCCCGGATCCGCGCCGGGTGCGCCCGCGCCCTGCCGTCCTCGTCGGCCTGGCGCAGCTCGTGCCCGACCAGGTCCTCCGGCTGCACCCAGGTGAGACGGATCATCGCGCGACCAGTTCGGCGAAGGCGGCGTCCGCCGCCCGCCTGCGCTCCAGGTCGTCGGCGCGCACCCGCCGCGCCACGTCGGCGATGTCGCGGCCCGGCCCCACGATGTCGGTACGGCTGGCATCCCCGACCCGCTCCACCCACTCGGCGGGCACCGAGGACAGGCCGCCGAGCGCGCCCGCGACCGCGCCGCCCATGGAGGCGATCGAGTCGGCGTCGCGCCCGTAGTTGACGCCGCCGAGCACGGTGTCCCGGTAGTCGCCCTTGGCGATCACGAGGAAGGCGAGGGCCAGCGGCAGTTCCTCGATGCTGTGCGTACGGCTCGGCCGCCGCGCCCCCAGCCCCTGGTCGCGGTAGGTGTCGGCGACCGTGTCGAACGGGCGCATGGCGGCCCGCAGCCGCTCGAAGGAGCCGTCCCAGTGCCCGAGGCCGCCGGCGGCCGAGCAGACTGCGTCGATGGCGGCCCTGGTGCCGTCCTTGGCCAGGCGCAGGGCGGCGCCGACGACGCCGTCCACGGTCGCGCCGGGCCGCATCGCCTCGGCGACGGCGGCGGCCAGCACGCCCGCCGCCTCACGGCCGTAGCTGGACTGGTGGGCCCCGGCCAGGTCGACGGCCTCGGCGTAGGCGGCGTCCGGGTCGCCCGCGTTGACGATGCCGACCGGGGCGACGTACATGGCGGCGCCGCAGTTGACGATGTTGCCGACCCCGGCCTCGCGCGGATCGACGTGCCCGTAGTGGAGCCGGGCCACGATCCACTTCTCGGCGAGGAAGACCCGCTGCAGCGGCAGCGCCTCGGCCTCCAGTTCGGGGATCCAGCGGCGCTCGCCCATCATCTCCGGCACGAGGTGCTCGGCCATGGCGTAGGCGTCCAGGTGGGCGCCGGCCTTCTGGTAGACGCGGATGAGCGCGTGGGTCATGAGGGTGTCGTCGGTGATGTGGCCGTCGCCCTTGTGGTAGGGGGCGATGGGCCGGGCGTTGCGCCAGTCGGCGTAGTAGGGGCCCACGATGCCGTGCACGGGGCCGCCGTACCTCTCGACGATCTGCTCGGGGGTCCAGCCTTCGGTGGCGCCGCCCAGCGCGTCGCCCACCGCCGCTCCCGCCACGCAACCGGTGGCCTTGTCGGCGAGTGGGTCGGCGAGCGAGTGCTCGAGCGGCGTCATGTGAGTCCTTCCGTGAGATCCATCAGGTCGCGGCCTGCCAGTTCCGGCAGGCAGCATCCGGCGAGCGTGCGGGCCGGCGCGATCCATTCGGGCGGGATCGCCCCGAACCCGCCGCACGCCCCGGCCAGCGCTCCGGTGAGCGCGGGCGCGGAGTCGGCCGTCGCCGCCAGGCAGGCGGCGGCCGGTACGGCGGCGGCCGC
>NZ_BAAAHQ010000019.1:0-24913 GCF_039525605.1 Nonomuraea longicatena
AGGGTCAGACCCCCTCGGGAGGTGCTCGCCTCCATCATCTCTGTCAGCTCTGGGGAAGCCGATAGGTGTCGTCGGGAAGGACCTCGGCCAGGCCGTCCGCGATGAGGCCGTCCAGAGCGCGTTCACGCTGGACGGCGTCGTCCCACACTACGTCCAGCGCCGCCTTCGGCACCGGCCCGTGCGCCTCGCGCAGCACCGCCAGCAGGCGGCCACGGCACTGGCGATCGGTGCCCGCGTACGTCTGCCCCTTGCGCGCCGGTCCCGTGTGCGGCGGTTTGCCGGCCAGGCGCCACGCGCACACCCCCGAGATCGGGCAGTCGGCGCAGCGCGGCGCGCGGGCCGTGCACACCAGGGCGCCGAGCTCCATCACCGCCACACCCCAGCGGGCCGCGCCCAACGCCGGCAGCAGGGCCTCGGCGAGGCGGCGCTCGACCGCCGACGTGGACGTCGGCGGGTACTCCTCCGCCCGGACCGCTCGCGCGAACACCCGGCGGACATTCGTGTCGAGTACGGCATGCCGCCCGCCGAACGCGAAGCTCGCCACCGCGGCGGCCGTGTACTCGCCGATGCCGGGAAGCGCGAGCAGTGTCGCGTGGTCGTCGGGCACCTCGCCGCCATGGTCGTCCGTGATGGCCTGGGCGCAGGCGTGCAGGCGCAGCGCACGACGCGGATAACCGAGCCTGCCCCAGTGGCGTACGGCCTCGCCCGGAGGCTCCGCCGCGAGCGCCTTCGGCGTCGGCCACCGGCGCATCCAGTCGGCCCAGATCGGCAGCACCCGGATCACCGGGGTCTGCTGGAGCATGATCTCGCTCACCAGGACACCCCACGGGGTCGCGTCGGACGCGCGCCAGGGGAGGTCTCGGGCGTTGTCTGCGTACCACTCCAGAATGGGGGCGTGTAGGAGGTTCGGCTCGACCACGCGCCCCAGCGTACGCCGAGATGGAATCCGACGGCGTGTCGTCACCCTTAGTAGCTAAGTAATTACCATGCTGTGTGTATGGACTCGGATACGATGCGTGGCGATGGCGGTGACGTCTACTGGCGTCGCCGCATGAGCGTGCTGGTCGGAGTGCTCGTCGTGGTGGCCGTCGTGGCCTGGGCCTGCTCCAGTAGCTCCAGCGGCCCCGAACACAGCTCCAACGCCAAAACCGTCACCAGTGGCTCGCCGTCACCTGATCCCCTGCTCGCCGGGCTTCGCACCCTGGCCATGGGCACGGGGACACCGAGCCCCACCCCGTCGCCGTCGGCGTCGCCGGCCAAGCCCACCCCGCAGCAGACCAGGCCGAGGAAGCCGGGCGCGCTGTGCGAGCCCGCCGACCTGGTGCTGAACCTGCAGGGCAGGCAGGACGTGTACGGCGCGGGCTCGCTGCCCAACCTGATGGCCACGCTGGTCAACACCGGGCCGGTGATGTGCACGGCGGACGTCGGGGCGCGGGCGCTGGAGATCCGCATCACCTCGGGCGAGGACCGCATCTGGTCCACGGCCGACTGTGTCGCCGGAGAGGCGGCCAGCGTCCAGCGGCTGGAGCGGGGCATCCCGTATGTCCGCTCTCTCGACTGGGACCGCAAACGCTCCAGCGCCACCTGCGGGCCAGCCCGCTCGGCGGCCCTGCCGGGCACCTACGTCGCGGTAGCCCGCCTGGGCAAACTCAAGAGCCCCATGGTCGTCTTCCACCTCCGCTGAACCAGAACACTCCGCTGACCCTGAAACCACGGTGAGGGCCAAGGACGGAGTCGTCGCGGCGGGAAGGTGTGTGGTGAGGAGCGGCGCCCGAGGCCGTGCGCGCACGGCGGTGGGGCGCGGGTGGGTGGCTTGCCGTGACAGATCGAAGGCGGCGAGTCACCACGGCGGGACGGTTCGTGAAGAATGAGTTATACGTAGCGTTCCAGGATGCTGGATTCGGCTAGGCGGGACAGGCCCTCGCGGACGCTGCGGGCGCGGGACTCGCCCACCCCGCCCACCACCTGGAGGTCGTCGATGCTCGCCGCCAGCAGCTTCTGCAGCCCGCCGAAGTGATCGACCAGCCGTTCGACGACCGTGGCCGGCAGGCGCGGCACCTTGGCCAGCAGCCGGAAGCCGCGCGGGCTCACCGGGCTGTCGAGGGTCTCGTTGCCGCTGTGCCCCAGCACCCGGGCCACCTCCGGCAGGTCGAGCAGTTCGGCCCCCGTCAGGTGGTCGAGCGCGTGCAGCGCCTCGTTCAGGCTGCGATGGCGGCGCCCGCTCGGTGCGGGCAGGTAGTCGCGCACGACCAGCTCGCGCTCGGAGTCGACGCCCGCCACCAGCTCGTCGAGCTGGAGCGACAGCAACCGCCCGTCGGTGCCGAGCTCGACCACGTAGCCCTTGATCTCGTCGTTGATGCGCCGGACCATCTCCAGCCGCTGCGCGACGGCGGCCACGTCGCGCACGGTCACCAGATCCTCGATCTCCAGCGCCGACAGTGTGCCGGAGACCTCGTCGAGCCGGTGCTTGTAGCGTTCGAGCGTGGCCAGCGCCTGGTTGGCGCGGGACAGGATGGCGGCCGACTCTTCGAGGACGTAGCGGATGCCGTCGAGGTAGAGCGCGATGATCCGCATCGACTTGCTGATCGCGATGACCGGCAGCCCGCTCTGGCGGGCGACCCGCTGTGCCGTGCGGTGGCGGGTGCCGGACTCGTCGGTGGGAATGGACGGATCGGGCACGAGATGGACGGCGGCGCGCACGATGCGCTGGTCTTCGTGGTGGACGACGATGGCGCCGTCCATCTTGGCCAGCTCGCGCAGCCGTGTGGGCGAGAACTCGACGTCGAGTGTGAAGCCGCCGGTGCACAGTCCCTCGACGGTGCGGCTGTAGCCCAGCACGATGAGACCGCCGGTCTGCCCGCGCAGGATGCGCTCCAGGCCGTCGCGCAGCGGAGTGCCCGGGGCGACCGCGGCCAGGGCTTCGCGACGCCGGTCGTCAAGACTCCTGTCGTTTGGCACCTGACCCCCGTGGTATGCGTCAACTTTCAGCTTAGCGGGGCTATGTGACGTGTGTGAGGGCGTCCCACACGTTGTCGGCCTGGACGACCTCGAAGCCGGGCGCGTACGCCACCGGGCCGACGGGCACCAGCGAGCGCTGACCTGGGCGTTTGCTGCCGCCTTCTTCGAGTGACCCGGCGGGGACGAGCGCGCGGGTGAATCCGAGCCGGGCGGCCTCGGTGAGTCGTCTGCGCACGTCCTTGACCGGCCGGAGCTCGCCCGCCAGACCCACCTCGCCGAGCGCGACGAGCCCGGTGGGCAGCGGTTTGTCGCCCGCCGCACTGGCCACCGCGAGCATGACGGACAGGTCCACCGCCGGGTCGATGATCTTGAGGCCGCCGACGGTGGCGGTGAAGACGTCGCAGCCGCCGAGCTTGGCGTTGAGGCGGCGTTCGAGCACGGCGAGCACCATCTGCACCCGGTAGGAGTCGAGGCCGGAGGTCGTGCGCCTGGGCTGCTGGGCCTCGGTGCGGGCGACGAGCGCCTGCACCTCGGCGGGCAGGGGGCGGGTGCCCTCGACGGTGACGGTCACGCAGGTGCCGGGGACGGGGGTGCTGCGCCGTGACACGAACAGACCAGTGGGGTCGGTGATGCCTTCGATGCCACGTTCGTGCAGGTCGAAGCAGCCGACCTCGTCGGTGGGGCCGTAGCGGTTCTTGACCGCGCGCACCAGCCGGAGCCTGGAGTGGCGGTCGCCCTCGAAGCTGAGGACGACGTCGACGAGGTGTTCGAGGGTGCGCGGGCCCGCGATCGAGCCCTCCTTGGTGACGTGGCCGACCAGGACGGTGGCCATGTTGCGCTCCTTGGCCAGCCGGACCAGGTTGGCGGCGACCTCGCGCACCTGGGTCACGCCGCCGGGCACGCCCGTGCCCTGGGCGGAGCCGATGGTCTGCACCGAGTCGACGACGAGGAAGCGCGGCTGCACCTTCTCGACATGGGTGACGAGGGCCGACAGTTCGGTCTCGGCGGCGAGGTAGAGGTTGTCGCGCAGCGCGCCGATGCGGTCGGCGCGCAGGCGGACCTGGGCGGCGGACTCCTCGCCCGTCACATAGAGGACGGTGGCCCGCTCGGCGATGCTCGCGGCCGCCTCCAGCAGCAGCGTGGACTTGCCGATGCCCGGCTCACCGGCCAGCAGCATGACGGCGCCGGGCACGACGCCGCCGCCGAGCACCCGGTCGAGCTCGGCCACGCCGGTCGTGCGGGCCGTGGCGATCTCGGCCTTGACCTGCCCGATGGGGACGGCCGGAGCCGTGGTCGCGCCCGCTCTGACCACGTTGACGCCCTTGGCGCCCTCTTCCTCGACCGTGCCCCACGCCTGGCACTCGCCGCACCTGCCGACCCACTTGAGCGTGCGCCAGCCACACTCGGCGCAGCGGTAACCCGTAGCAGTCTTGGCCATGTGGAGCAGGCTAGCGGCCGGGGCGGACATTCTCGGTCACGAAGGCGGCGGCGGTCAGTATTCGCGCCAGCGCAGCACGTTCGGGTAGGGCAGTTCCAGGCCGGGCGTGCGCGCGACGGCCTCCTCGGCCACCTCCGGCGTGAACTCGATGCGCAGCACCGCCTCCAGGTCGGCCCGGCGCTCGAAGGACATGCGCAGGTCGAGCGGACGGCGCAGCCACCCCTGCCGGGTCCAGAACGCCTCGACGGCGGCGGCCGAGTAGGTGGGCACGGTGCGCTGGAACCATTGGCCGAAATCGCCCCTGGTGGCGTCCAGATCGATGACGAAGGCGACGCCGCCGCGCCGCATGACCCGGGACAGCTCGCGCAGGCCCGGCTCGCAGCCGGGGCCGAAGAAGTACGCCCAGCGCGCGACGGCCACGTCCACGCAGGCGTCGGGCAGCGGCAGGCGTTGCGCGGTGGCGCGGTGGACCTCCACCCCGGGCAGCGGCGCGCAGCGCCTCCTGGCCAGTTCGACCAGGTCGCCGTGGGGTTCGACGCCGATGACACGGGCGGCGGTGCGCGACAGCGCGGGCAGGTGGTAGCCGGTGCCGCAGCCCACGTCGAGCACGGTGGCGCCGTCCCAGGAGCGGATCTCGCGCATCGCGGCCTCCGCCGCCCCCTCGGGGTCCACGGCCCGGTTCTCCAGCTCGTACACCTGCGGGGTGTTCCAGATGTTCGGGCTCGGGATGGCGCCGCTGGCGATGCGTGGCATGGGTCAACCGTATGGCCATGGGCCGCATTTCGGTCTCGCCGCGCTTAGGCTGGCAGCGTGGCTGATGTCATCCGCGTGCCCAATGCGAAGATCGCATTGTCCACCGCCTCGGTTTACCCGGAACGCACTCCTGACGCGTTCGAACTCGCCGCGCGCCTGGGCTACGACGGTGTCGAGATCATGGTCGGCGCCGACCCGGTGAGCCAGGACATCGACGTGATCGAGCGCCTGTCCGAGCACTATCAGGTGCCCGTTCTGGCCATCCACGCGCCCTGCCTGCTGGTCACACAGCGGGTGTGGGGCCGCGACCCGTGGGCCAAGCTGGTGCGGGCGCAGAAGGCCGCCGAACGCCTCGGGGCGCAGACCGTGGTCGTGCACCCGCCGTTCCGCTGGCAGCGCGACTACGCCCGCGACTTCGAGACCGGCCTCGCGCGCATGCGTGAGGAGACCGACGTCGTCTTCGCGGTCGAGAACATGTTCCCGCTGAAGGCGCGGGGCAACGACGTCGTGCCGTACTCTCCCGACTGGAACCCGGTCGACCACGACTTCCCGCACGTCACGCTGGACCTCTCGCACACGGCGGTGTCGGGATCCGACGCGATGGAGATGGCGACCAAGCTCGGCGACCGGCTGGCCCACCTGCACCTGGCCGACGGCCTCGGCGTGAGCAACAAGGACGAGCACCTGGTGCCGGGCAGGGGCAACCAGCCGTGCGCGCCGATGCTGGAGCGCCTGGCCCGCAACGGTTACGACGGGCTGGTCGTGCTGGAGATCAACACCCGTAAGGCCGCCTCGCGCACCGAGCGCATCGACGACCTGGCGGAGGCACTGGCCTTCGCCCGCCTGTACCTGGCGGCACGTTCATGATCGAGAAGTCTCTCGGCAGGGCGTTCGACGACGTCGCCGACGTCTACGACGCCTCGCGGCCCGGCTACCCGGACGCGGTGTTCCGGTCGATCGCCGAGATCTCCGGCGTGCCCTTCGCGGGCGCGACCGTGGCCGACGTCGGCGCGGGCACCGGCATCCTGACGCGCGCCATGCGGGCGCGCGGCGCCCGGGTGCTCGCCGTGGAGCCGGGCTGGGAGATGCTGGCCCACCTGGTCGCCCGCGTGAGAGCGGACGGCACGCCGGGCGTCGCCGCGCTCATGGGCGACGGCGACGTGCTGCCGCTGCGCGACGGCAGCGTCGACCTGGTCACCTACGCGCAGTCGTGGCACTGGCTGGACCCTTCGGCCTCGATCGCGGAGGCCAGGAGGGTGCTGCGGCCCGGCGGGGCGGTCGCCGCCTGCTGGAACGTCATCGACGCGGGCCGGGCGGAGTGGCTGGCGGCCCATGAGTCCAGAGTGGCGGAGGAGGTGGCGCGCTACTGGGGCCCGGCCCACCCCGACTGGCGGGTGCCGCCCATCGCGGCGGCCTTCGAGGTGCTGGAGGAGCGCTGGCTCACCTGGGAGCGTCCCATGCGTGTGGACGGTTTCCTGCAAGACCTGCTGTCGCACTCCTACATGGCGGCGCTGCCGCGCGATGATGCGGAACGCGTGCTGGCCGCGCGGCGGGCCGACCTGCTCGCGGTGTTCCCCGAGGGGTCGCTCACCGTGCCGATGCGGGTCTACCTGGCGGTCGGCCGATGACGGTGCGGCGCAGACCGGGCCGCAGGCCGGGCTCGGCCGACACCCGGGGCGAGATCCTGGCGGCGGCGCGGAACGTCTTCGCGGAGAAGGGCTTCGACAAGGCCACGGTGCGGGGGATCGCGAGGGAGGCGAAGGTGGATCCCGCGCTCGTGCACCACTATTTCGACACGAAGGAGCGCATGTTCGTCGAGGCCATGCAGCTTCCGGTCGATCCGGACCTGGTGCTGCCGACGGTGCTCGACGGTCCCAGGGAGGAGGTCGGCGAGCGGCTGGCCCGGCTGATCCTGCGTCTGCTGGCCGAGCCGGAGGCCCGTCAGCCGGTGCTCGCGCTGATCCGCTCGGCCATGACCAACGAGCAGGCGGTGACGATGGTGCGCGAGTTCATGACCCACGCGCTGCTCTACCGGATAGCCGACGGTCTCGGCGTGTCGCACCTGCGGATGGAGCTGACCTTCGCCCAGTTGTTCGGTGTGATCATGGGCAGGCACGTGCTGCGGCTCGAACCCCTCGCGAGCGCGGACGAGGAGGAACTGGTCGCGCTGCTGGCGCCGACGATTCAGCGGTATCTCACACCCTAGAGCATTGTTCTGTACGGTGGGTTGACCATAGGGTGGGTCGCATTGGCCGCAGAATGTTACCGACGGGTAGGATTCTGGAGTGACCTGGTCGTCAACGTGGATGACCGGCGATCGTACGCTGGCAGCCAACGTCGTCTGTGTGGGAGGACCCCGTGCTGTGGGTAGCCGTGCTCGCGCTCGTCATGACCGTGGCGGCAGTGGCCGTCGCCGGTCGTAGGGCGCTGTTCCTGTTCAAGCTGGCCACCGCCGGCCCACCCGCACCCGAGCGCGTCGAGTACGCCAGGACGCACGTGCCAGAGGAGCTGAAGGCCCAGATCGTCGAGGTCTTCGGGCAGAAGAAGCTGCTTAAGTGGACGCCGTCCGGCATCGCGCACTTTTTCGTGATGTGGGCCTTCTTCATTCTGCTGACCGTCTACATCGAGGCGTACGGCTCGATCGTCCAGGGCGCGATCACCGGGCGGCCGAACTTCCACATCCCGCTCATCGGGCAGTGGTCGGTGCTCGGTTTCCTGCAGGATTTCATCGCCGTGGCGTGCGTGCTCGGCCTGGTCGCCTTCGCGGTCATCCGGATCAAGAACTCGCCGAAGACGCTGGGCAGGCAGTCCCGCTTCTCCGGCTCCCACCTGGGCGGCGCCTGGCTCGTCCTGTTCATGATCTTCAACATCATCTGGACGCTGTTCCTGGCGCGCGGCGCCGCGGCGGCCAACGGCAACCTGCCGTACTCGGGCGGCGCCTTCGTCTCGCTCGCGCTCGGCGAGGTGCTGCCCGCCAGCTCGCTGCTGGAGGACATCGCGCTGCTCCTGCACATCGGCTTCATGCTGGTGTTCCTCGTCATCGTGGTGCACTCCAAGCACCTGCACATCTTCACCGCGCCGCTCAACGTGCTCTTCTCCCGCCGCCCCGACGGGCTCGGCGGCGCCGACGTAATGCGTGTGGCGGGCAAGCCGGTGGACTTCGAGGACGAGGACCTCGACCCGGAGAAGCTCGGCCGAGGCAAGATCCAGGACACCACGTGGAAGGGCTTCCTCGACTTCTACTCCTGCACCGAGTGCGGCCGCTGCCAGTCGCAGTGCCCGGCGTGGAACACCGACAAGCCGCTGTCGCCGAAGATGCTCATCCTCGACCAGCGCGACCACGCCTTCAAGGTGGCGCCGTACCTGCTGCAGGGGGCCGACACCAGCCACGCCGACACCGACGTGCTCGCGCTGCTCGACAAGCCGCTGGTCGGCGAGGACGGCGTGATCCACCCGGACGTGCTGTGGTCGTGCACCAACTGCGGCGCCTGCGTCGAGCAGTGCCCGGTGGACATCGAGCACATCGACCACATCCTCGACATGCGCCGCTACCAGGTGATGGTCGAGTCGTCGTTCCCGTCCGAGGCGGGGGTGATGGTGAAGAACCTGGAGAACAAGGGCAACCCGTGGGGCATGTCCGAGATGAAGCGCGCCGACTGGATCGAGGATCTCGACTTCGAGGTTGAGATCGTCGAGGAGAAGATGCCGGAGGACGCCGAGTACCTGTTCTGGGTGGGCTGCGCCGGTGCGCTGGAGGACCGCGCGAAGAAGACCACCAAGGCGGTCGCCGAACTGCTGCACATCGCGGGCGTGAAGTTCGCGGTGCTCGGCCCGATGGAGGCGTGCACCGGTGACCCGGCCCGCCGCCTGGGCATGGAGTACCTGTTCAACATGCTCGCCCAGCAGAACATCGAGACGCTGAACGAGGCCGGGGTCAAGAAGATCGTGGCCACCTGCCCGCACTGCTTCAACACCCTCGCCAACGAGTACCCGGCGCTGGGCGGCACCTACGAGGTCGTCCACCACACCCAGTTGCTGTCGCACCTCGTCGACACCGGGAAGCTGACGCCGGTCACCCCGATCGAGGAGAAGATCACCTACCACGACCCGTGCTTCCTCGGCCGCCACAACAAGGTCTACTCGCAGCCGCGCGACATCATGGCCAAGGTGCCCGGCGTGCAGACCCAGGAGATGCACCGG
The DNA here is from genome assembly GCF_039525605.1 of Nonomuraea longicatena. Taxonomy (NCBI): domain Bacteria; kingdom Bacillati; phylum Actinomycetota; class Actinomycetes; order Streptosporangiales; family Streptosporangiaceae; genus Nonomuraea; species Nonomuraea longicatena. The sequence goes on from NZ_BAAAHQ010000019.1 coordinate 9,350, forward strand.
CACAAGGACAGGGGCTTCTGCTGCGGCGCCGGCGGCGCCCGCATGTGGATGGAGGAGCGGCTCGGCAAGCGCATCAACACCGAGCGGGTGGACGAGGCGCTGACCACGAACCCCGACACCGTCTCGACCGCCTGTCCCTTCTGCATGGTGATGCTCGGCGACGCCATCAACGAGAAGAAGAACAACGGTGAGGCGAAGGAGACGCTGGAGGTCGTGGACGTCGCGCAGCTCCTGATCAAATCTGTCAAGGGAGATTCCTGACAGCTGAAAGTCGGACTCCTCCACAGCGATTGTGGGGGAGTTTCGCATGTCAGCGGTGCCGGGTTCGGGGCACCTGCCATCCACATAACGGGAAAATCACGGTAACCTCAACGTCGCATGGCTTCATTCGACGGGGAGGGCGGTCGTGATGCGCGTCGTCGTGACGGACGCGGAAGTCACCCTGGCTGACGTGCTCTCCCTGCGACTCGCGATCGAAGATCCGCTGGCGGAAGGCACCGAACTGGTGTTGCGGCAGCGCGGCACGGGGGTCGAGCGCGACGTCGTGGTGGGCACACCCGGCGCACGGCTGGGCCGCTCGCGCGAGGCCACACTGGCGGTCTCGCTGGCGCCGCTGATGCTGAGCGCCGGACGCTGGGACGCCTACCTGCGCCAGGGCGGCACCCGTGTCCGGCTGCGCAGCGTTGATCCGGGATTCTCCCTCGACCACCTCGACGCGTACGCGCTGTGCAGGCGGACGCTGGCCTACCGGTCGTACCGAACGCGAAACGGATTTCTGGCCCTGAAGATAGACCAGGCGCAACCGGCCGCCGAGGTGCGCGCGGTGTGGTTCAGGGAGGGCCGTTTCGAGGTTATGGGCGTGCTCGCATTCACGGGCCTGGACGACGACGACTCCCGCCACGAGGCCCGGATGCAGTTGCGGCGCGGACCGGCCGGGGCCAGGGTGGCGGGCAACGCCACCGTCCAGGGGGTACGCTTCCACGCCGCCGTCTCGCTGGTCGACGTGATCGCGGCCGACCCGGGCGCCGCCGCCTGGGAGCCGACGCTGGAGGTCGAGGGCGTGCCGTCGCCGCTGCGGCTGGCCTCGCGGCTCGACGACGTGGACGGCAAACGCCGCCGCCTGCACTATCCCGCCACCCAGGTGGACGGCGTGCCGATCCGGCCCGGCTACACCTCGGACGACGAGTTGCGAATAGAGGTGGGAGGGTGAAGATCAGCCTGATGCTCCCCTCCGCATATGCCATGCGCGGCGACGTGCGCTCCACGCTGAACCTCGCCACGGCGCTGGCCGAGCACCACGAGGTCGAGGTGATCAGCATCAGGCGCCAGAAGGAGAAACCCTTCTTCCCCGTCGGCTCGAACGTGCTGCTGCGCTCGGTGGTCGACGCCAGGCCGGGCGTCCGGCACCTGCTCCCGCGGGGTCAGGTCCGCACCGAGGTCGCCGTGTGGCGGCTGCTGCGCTCGCTGCGCAGCGACGTGCTCATCACCACCCGGCCGGCGCTGTCGGTGCAGGCGGCCAGGCACGCGCCGCGCGAGGTGCTGCGGATCGCCCGCGAGTGGGGCCGCCCGGCGGTGCCCGCGCCGGTGCAGAAGTTCTACCCCCGGCTCGACGCGGTGGTCACCGCCACCGAGTCGGCCAAGGAGGAGTGGACCCGCCTCGTACGGTCCGGCCCGAACGTGCACCTCGTCCCCGACGCGCTGCCCTCCGGCCCGTGGCCGCGTTCGCGGATGGACAACCGGATCGTGGCGGCGGGCGGCAGGTGGGTGGCCGCGAAGGCGTACGACCGGCTGATCCGCGCCTTCGCCACCGTGGCGGACAAGCGCCCGGACTGGCGGCTGCGCCTGTACGGCGGCGGCCCGGAGGAGCGGCGCCTGCGCGCGCTGGTCGGCGAACTCGGCCTGCACAACCACGTCTACTTCATGGGCACCACCCAGGACCTGGCCGGAGAGTTCGCGAAGGCGTCGATCGTGGCGACGACCTCGCGCACCGAGGACCTCGGGATGACGGTGCTGGAGGCGATGGGCTGCGGGGTGCCCGTGGTGGCCTTCGACGGGACGCGGGGGCCGAGCGAGTTCGTCGCCACCGGTTACAACGGGGTGCTGGTGCCCGAGGGCGAGGAGGGGCTGTTCGCCGGGGCACTGCTGGCGCTGATCGACGACGAGCGGCGCAGGCGGTCGCTGGCGGCCGGAGCCCTGGAGAGCACGGCCAGGCACACGGCGCTGGACGTGGGCGAGCAGTGGGAGAAGCTCATCGCCGACCTCCGCTGAAACATACGGGTAACGGGTACCGTAGAGGCCATGCATGGGTACAGCGGAGACAAGCAGGCTTACCTCACCCGGCTGCGGCGGGTCGAAGGCCAGATCAGGGGCCTCCAGCGCATGGTGGAGGACGAAGCGTACTGCATCGACGTGCTCACTCAGGTCTCCGCCGCCACACGGGCGCTCCAGGCGGTGGCACTCGGGTTGCTGGAGGAGCACATCTCGCACTGTGTGGCGGATGCGATCAACTCGGGTGGCCCCGAGGCCGAGGCGAAGGTGAAGGAGGCGTCCGCGGCCATCGCCCGGCTGGTGCGTTCGTAGGCGGGTGACTAGTCCATCGATGACTTGTCCCGGACCCCGGGGAGCCCGGGACTAGGTCATTGGGATGGTGTTCAGTGACTCGCCGAAGTTCGCAACCCGAGCGCGTCGTCGAGCTCGTCCAAGGTCAGTCGCCGTTCGCTGATGGCGACAGCGGTTAGTACCTCTGCGTAGAGCGCAATCTCGTCCAACGCGACACGGTCATGGACCCTGGAGTCCAGGTCGTCGTGCCCCACCGCGTCGTCCTTCCTTGTTCCGCAGGCCCACACTGGTTACGAGGTTACGGTGGAGCTCCTGCGGGCGACATGGCCCATCGGGGTCATTCCTTTCCGCACCGGCTGGCCCCCTCCGGATCATTTCCCGAACCCGAGATCACAATTCAGCCAATAATCGTATCTTCCGGGCTTGGATCGATATAAGCGAAATTTCGTTATTAGTGATCGTCGCGTTCGTGGACCAGCCTGCGCACGATCGCCCGCGCCCCCGCGAACCCGTCGGCGGGCACCTCCGCCCCCACCAGCCCGCACCACGCCAGCGCCGACGCGTACGCCGCGCCCAGCACCGAGGCCGCGCTCTCGCGGTCGGGCGGCGCCACCACCACCCCGCGCGCCGTCGCCGGCGCCGTCGCCCGGTTCGGCCACCCGCCCGTCGGCCCGTCCCACAGGAACGCGGGTACGGCGAAGCCGTCCGGCTCGGTGTTCTCCCCGTAGGCGGCCACGTGCCGGGTCAGGTCGGTGTAGGCGTGCCGCACCCGGTGATCCAGCCAGGTGTGCAGCCGCTCGCCCGCCCCGGGCAGGTCGGTCAGGAACGAGGCGGCGGCCCTCGGCGGATCGGTGGTGAAGGCCAGCGCCTCGACGAGGTCGTACACGGTGTGCCTGAAGTCGGTGCCCCGGTCGGTCTCGCGCAGCAGCCAGCGGCCGAAACGGGGCGGGCAGCGCGACAGCCACGCCTGCCGTACGGCGAGGTCGTCCTCCCGCGCCGCCGCGTCGTCGAGGCCGGGCCGGGCCAGCGCGGGCTCCAGCATCGCGAGCAGCGCCGTCGCGCGCGGCGAGAAGCGGGCGTCGGCGGCGAGGATCTGCGCCGTGTCGGCCATCAGCGCGAGCAGGCGCAGCGCCGAGCGGGGCGCGTCGGCGCGCACGCGCTCGGCGTAGAGGGCGGCGAGGTCGGTCAGTGGCGGGGTGGACAGCCAGCGCACCCACTCGTCGCCGGGCAGCGGGTGGCGGAGGTACTCGCCGAAGATCGTGATGAGCCGCTCGTTGCCGTCGAAGGCGGGCGCGTGGGCGCACCACATGATCGTGCCCCAGATCGCGGCGACCGTGCCGGGGACGTCGTCCGCGAAGACCTCGGCGAAGGCCGACAGCGGGAAGTCGGTCTCGGACTTGCGCCCCATGGCGCGCAGCAGCACCCTGACCTCCTCGGTCAGGTCGGGGTGCACATCGGGGCCGATGAAAGCCTGGGTGGAGCCGTACAGGCCGGTGAAGTCGGCCGGGCCGGGCAGCAGGTGCGGCAGCGGCGCGGGCGGCTGCGCCCGGTGGGCGGGGCGCCGGGTCTCGCACCCGCGCGGCGGCGCGGCGAGGTGCCAGCGGCCGTCGACCGGATCGTGGAGGTACCAGCGGGCGTGGGCGCCGAACAGCCAGCGGCCGCCGTCGGGTGTGACGAGAGTCATGGCACACAGGGCCTGGCCCCTGGCGGGCGTGGGAAGCCCCTGCCAGCGCGGGTCTTCGACCATCGCGCGGACCTCCGCCTCGACGGCGGCGAACGCATCCCAACCCCGCACGGCGGCCATCGTACTTGGCGTCCGCGCCCGCCGGGCGGCCAGAGTTGGCACAATGTCCGATATGGGGGCACAAATCGGGAGCAGGGTAGGGCGTTCTAATCAGTGGCCGGCTGATCCGGGGCCGGCTGTTCAGGGACCGGTGTCGCCGAGCGGTGCCTGATCGCCTTGGCCTGGTAGCTGTCGGGAGTGCGGGCGAACGAGGCGCGGTCGGCGTCGGTCAGCTCGCGGACCACGCGTCCCGGCACACCTGCCACGAGCACCCCGGCGGGTATCCGCTTGCCGGGCCCGACCAGCGCGCCCGCCGCCACCAGGGTGCCCGCCCCGATCCGGGCGCCGCCGAGCACGATGGCGCCGATGCCGACCAGTGCCCCGGTCTCGACGTACGCGCCGTGGACCATCGCCTTGTGGCCGAGGCTCACCCGGGGTTCCAGGATCGCGGGCTGGCCCGGGTCGGCGTGCAGACAGCACAGGTCCTGTACGTTGCACTCCTCCCCGATCTCGATCCGCTCGTCGTCACCCCGCAGAACGGAGCCGTACCAGATGCTGGCCGCCCTGCCCACGCTCACCCGGCCGACGACGACGGCTCCGGGGGCCACGAACGCCTCCGCGTGGATGCGGGGGACCGCCCCGCCGTCCAATGCTGCTATGTACACCAGGCACATCGTAATTCCTGCCCCGGCTGTGGCGTTCCGGTTGCGGACGTGGGCAGATGGCAGGAAAGTCGTTTCCTGACGTCCAGTCGTCAGCTACTCACGAACCGCAGTTCCCCCGCCTAACGCAGATCACAGGTATCCCCATGACAAACCAGCACGAGAGCATTCCCGATCTGATGCAAGAGGACAGTTTCGAGGTCGTGATGCGCGGCTACAACCGCCGCCAGGTCCACGACCACCTGGTCAGAACCCGTAACCAAGTCAGGGATCTCGAAGAGCGGTTGGCACGCGCGATCGACCAGGCCGAGCAGGGCCGCATCGAGCTGGCCGAGGCCCGGCGGCGCATGGTCGAGGCACCGCAGAGCTACGAGGACCTGAGCCCGAGGCTGGCGCAGATCCTCAAACTCGGAGAGGAGGAGGCGGCGGCCAAGAAGGAGGACGCGGCGACCGAGGCCGCCGGCGTCCGCGACGCCGCCAAGACCGAGTCCGAGCGCATGCTCACCTCCGCGCGGGAGACCTCGGACAACATCCTCACCTCCGCGCAGGCCGAGGCCGAGCGCCGGGTGGGCGAGGCGACGCAGGCCGCCGAGCGGATGCTGGCCCAGGCCGGGTCCGACGCCGAGGAGAAGCTGACCGCCGCGCGCGCCGAGTCCGAGGAGAACCTGCGCGGCTCCAGGGCCGAGGCGGACCGGATGCTCACCGCCGCCACGGCGGAGTCCGAGCGCCTGGTCGAAGAGGCGCGCGCCGAGTCGGAGCGCATGCTGACGGCGGCGCGAACCGAGGCGGAGGAGACGCTGACGGCCGCGCGGTCGGAGTCCGAGCGCACGCTGACGACGGCGCAGCAGCAGGTGGCCGCGCTCGACGAGCACGCGGGCCGCAGGGTGTCCTACCTGACCGACACGCACGGCGAGGTGGTGCGGCGGCTGACGGAGATCAGTGCGGTGCTCGGCGACCTGATGCGCGACGAGGCCGCCGCCGGGCCGCTGCTGGAGCAGCAGCCCCAGCTCGCGGCGGCGCCGTCCGCGCAGGAGCAGGAGGACGTGCGGGTCATCGTGGAGGACTCGCCCGACGACAGCACCGACGTCAACCTGCTGTCCGACGTCCGCAAGTAACCCTGTGGGCGGAAGCCCACGCCCCCGATAGGGTCGAGGGCTTCCGCGACCAGGGCCCCGTGGACGGACGGGCACGCCGTTGGACCCGTCCGTACGGCCGATATGTTGGTTGCCCGGTACCGGAGCCGCCGAGACGCTGAACCCGGCACCGGGCTGCTCATGGATGGTCGGCGTCTACTCGGCGCCGGCCTCCGGAGACGTGAGCCCCGCCCGCCTCCGTTGGTCCCGGAGCTGTTCTCGCAGGCCCTCCGGGTCGTCCGCGTCGATGGTCATGGCACACCCGGCATCACGCTGCTCGACGGTGAGCGGGTGATGGCGGGTGGCCCACCAGCGGCCGGCATCGCTCCGCCAGATGGTCCAGTGCGGGTGCTCCTGGGCGATCTCCGCCAGATTCCGGTCGACGGACATGGCCCCCCTTCCCGGATCCGCGCTGTGACGTTCCCATCACTCTCGAAGGTGCGCCAGTTCTCTAGAGAACGCAATGTTCTGGGGGGACAGGTCAACCTATCGCTTGACATGTCCGCTTGACCCTAGAAGATAGGGCCGTCATGCGTCGAAGTCGTACTGGAGGATGTACGCGGCCGAGTCCAGGACCATCCGGTTGACCTCGACAGGCCGGCCGGAAGCCGTGAACGCGGTCCGCGACACCTCGATCACCGGAGTGCCCCCGGGCAGGTCGAGCAGGTCGGTCTCGGGCGGGCGGGGCATCCGGGCGCGCACCTCCTCGGTGAAGTGCGCGGGCGGCAGTCCGAGGTCGCCGAGCCTGGCGTACACGCCGCCGGGGCCGGTGTCGTGGAGGGTGATGGCGCTGCCTTCGACCACCTCGGCGGGGAAGTAGGAACTGGCGAGTTGGACAGGCCGCGCGTCGACCAGGTAGCGGCGGCGGCGTACCCACACCTCGTCGGCGTCAAGGGCGGCGGCCACGTCAGGGGCGGCGGGCTGCCTGACGATCTCCACCTCGTCCACGGTGAAGGGACGGCCTCTGGTGTCGGCGTCCCAGATGGCCCGCCCCTGGCCCCACTGCTCGCGGGACAGGCGGCGTGAGCCGTGTCGGCGTATCGGTTTGAACAGTCGCACGTAGACCCCCGAGCCTCGCTTCGGTACCGCCAGTCCTTCGTTGATCAGTACGGCAAGTGCCTGCCTCGCGGTGGCGCGCGCGATGGCGTGCTCGGCCATGAGGGTGTTCTCACCCGGTAGCCGGTCCCCGTCGCGCAGTTCGCCGGCGAGTATGCGGGTGCGGAGGCCGTCGGCGATCCTGCGGTAGATCGGGGGCTCCTGGGAGACCGGGGATTCAGACACGTTAGACCACCCTCTGTCACCATCCGGGTTTGGCGTCTCCAGAGAACTTGCCCCGTCTTGTCCACGATCGCACAGATACGCAGGCGGATCGCGAGCATCTTTTCCAGCGAGTGCGGGCCTACGACGGCTGCGACCCGGCTTTCACGTACCCGATTGCTTCGTTATGCGTCGGCCGAAACCACCAGCGCCGGGTTGCGGCCGCCGCGAGCACCGCACCGGCGGTGTTCACCAGGACGTCGTCCACCGACGAGACCCGGCCCAGGCGCAGGACGTACTGAAGGGTCTCGACGGTCACCGACGCGAGACCCGCGATGAGGGCGATACGCCAGAGCGAGGTGAAGCGGGTGGAACGTACGGGAAGCAGGGCGCCCAGTGCGGCGAAGACCAGCAGGTTGCCTCCGACCTGCACCGATACCGTCTGCCACGACGCGCTCGCGAGTTCGGCGAGCTCGCGCAGCGGCACCGGGCTGATCGTGCTCCGGCGGTCGGAGGGCGTGAGGATCATCCAGACCCACGGCAGCGTCCCGACCGGGACGCCGACGTCGGCGAGCGCGGTGCGCACGGGCGCCGGGTGGCCGAGGCGGGCTCTGCCCCGGGCCACGTACGCCACGGCGAGGGCGGCCAAGGGGATGGCCAAAATCCCGGCCATGACGACATTTCCCCATAGCTCCCAGGTTCGCGACACCCGCTCATCTTCGGGTACGGGAAGGTGGCCTGCCAGACAGGGTCTGTACGGGTTGTGTGCAGGTTTCGCGTACCCGGGTTACGGCCGGACCGGAAGACGCCCTCACAGGAAGTCGGGCCTCACCCGCGCCTGACCCGGTTGGTGCGCGCGAAGGAAGCCGGGGCTCACCCGGTTGGTGCGCGCCCAGGAAGCCCTGGGCTCACCCGCGCCGTGTCGGAAGGTGTGTGCTCAGGAAGTCCAGGCTCACCCGCCAGGCGTCCGCCGCCGCCTCCGGGTGGTAGAAGTCCGGGGCCTCGTGGTTGAGGAAGGCGTGCCCGGCCCGCTCGTCCACATACACCTCGATGTTCGGGTACGACTGCGCGGCGGCCTCGACGGCCGCGATCCGCTCGCGCGGGATGTGCGGGTCCTTGCCGCCGAAAACCAGCAGCGTGGGCGCGTCGATGCTGCTCATCAGCGACTTGGCGTCCGGTACGGCCGAGCCGTAGAACGACAGCACCGTGTCGACGGAGGCCGACGCGGCCAGCTTGTAGGCCAGCGAGCCGCCCAGGCAGAACCCGACCACCCCGACGCGGCCGCTGACCTCGGGCATGGCCCGCAGGTTCGACAGCGTGCAGGCGCAGTCGGCCACCCCTTGCGAGAAGTCGAAACGCTGGGCCATCCGCATGGCCTCCTGGAGCCCGTCCTTGTCGTGGGCTGCCTGGAAGTGCCGCTGGAGCCGCCAGAACAGGTCCGGGGCGGCCACGACGTACCCGAGCGAGGCGAGATCCTCCGCCACCTTCGTGATGAACGGCCCGACACCCCAGATCTCCTGGATCAGGAGGATGCCCGGCCCTCGGCCTGCCTCGGGCAGCCAGATGTCGGCGTCGAACCCGCCGTCGTGGGCGGGAATCCGGTCGATGCGCGTGTCCATGACCCAACAATGCCGGGTTTCGGTGTTCCCACACGTCAGGCGCGGCGAGAGACTGCTGCCATGGTGACGCATCTCATCGGGTGCGCCGCCGGGTCGGAACCCGCCGTCGAAGATGGAGGCACCACGTGGCGCACACGCTCGCGGTGCGGCGTCGGCACTCAGAACCCGTCGTCGAAGATGGAGGCACCCCAGCATGTACGACGAATGGTCAGCGGCAGTGGACCTGCGTGCCCAGGCGGCCGAGCGGCTCATCGAGGCGGAGCGGACGGGCAAGCCGTGCCGGCCGGTGCGCGACCTGATCGGCACCGCCGCCGACGGCTACGCCGTACAGGAACTGCTCACCCGGCACGCGCTCGCCGAGGGGCGACGGCCGGTCGGTCGCAAGATCGCGCTGACCAACGCCGAGGTCCAGCGCCGGTTCGGCGCCGCCGAGCCCGCTCACGGGCTGCTGTTCGCCGACCGGGCCCGACTCGACGGCGGGCCGATCGCGCTGACCGACCTCATGCAGCCCAGGGTCGAGGCGGAGGTGGCCTTCGTGCTCGGCGCCGACCTGGAGGGCGGGCCGTACACGGCCGCCGACGTGATCAGGGCCGTCGACTTCGTGCTGCCCGCCATCGAGATCGCCGACACGCGCGTCGCCGACTGGGACCTCACCGTGTCCGACCTGATCGCCGACAACTCCTGCTCCGGCCTGTTCGTGCTCGGCAACGACCCGCGCGACCCGCGCACGCTCGACCTGGGCGCCGCCGCCATGACGATGACCAGGGACGGCAGGCAGCTCTCCACCGGCACCGGCGCGCAGTGTCTCGGCCATCCGCTCAACGCGCTCGTGTGGCTGGCCAACCGGACGAGCACCCCGCTGCTGGCGGGCGACGTGGTGCTGACCGGCACGCTCGGCGAACCGGCGATCCCCGCCTCCGGCGAGGAGTTCGAGGTGCGGATCGACGGGCTCAGCGCGGTTCGCGCGGTCTTCGCGTGACCTGAGAGGCGAAGGTCGACGGGCTCGGCGCGGGTGCGCGCGGTCTTCGCGTGATCTGAAGGGTGACCCCGCGTCAGGGCATCAGCGCAGGTGATCTAATATAGGACCGCCCACAAGGCACATTTGTGTTCATCCGCGTTTCCGCGCGGCCTGCACATCAGCGGGGTGCGCGGGAGCGCGCCACTCGGCCAGGCGCGCCTCGATGCGCCCCTTGATCCGCTCGCGGGCCTCCCGCCGGGGCACCCCGGACATCAGCAGCGCGTCGTAGTCGGTGTCGCCGTGGCGGACCGACGCCACGACCGCCAGGGTGATCGCGTTCTCGTCGAGGGCCTTCGCCGCCGCCGTACGGCCCACCCGCCCGCTGCCGCGCTGCCCCGCGTGCTCGGCGATCTCCCGCGCCCGCTCGGCCGGGCAACCGGGGAACAACCTGGCGATCTCGGCCGCCATGCGCTCCTGGAACTCCACGTCCTGCTCGGCCCGCCGTACCCGGTCGCGGTCGCGGCGGCGCAGCCGCAGCTCCTCGTCGGCCAGGGACGACTCCTCGGCCAGCGCCAGCGCGGCCGCCTCGACCAGCACGCCCACCCGCTGGTAGACCTTGCGACGCCGGTTGAACTCGACCACCACCGCCGACAGCCCGCTCTCCTTCTTCGCCCTGCGGCTCAGCGTGGCGTTCCCCGACGGCAGGAAGACCAGATGATCGAGGTCCGCGCAGGTCAGGCAGTGCGGCTCGGCCTCCTCCACGATGAGCAGCGCGCCCGTGCCGCCGCACTCCGCGCACGTCCACGGCGCCTCCTGCCGTACGGTCACCAGATCCGGCGCCTTGGCCTGCCGCTCGGTCAGCGCCTTGACCCGCGCCTCGCTCAGATCGGGCGACAGCCAGTGCGTCGTGAACTCCGCCTGGTCGCCGCCCGAGGTGAAGCGCAGTGCGCCCCGGTCGCGGCTGCCCGACACGTACGGGGTCGCCACCGGCCGCAGCCCCCGCCGCCGCGCCCATTCGCCCAGTGCCGCGGCGGCGTCGCGCAGCCGCTCGTCGTCGACGGCGGCCAGCTCCGACAGGGTGGCCGCGCGGCCCTGCCGCCAGAGGTCCACGTGCCTGGAGTGCAGCCAGCGCAGCCCGGTCACCACGTCGACGAAGGTCACGTACTTGTTGTTCGCGAGCGCGATCTCAGCCGCGTCCGCGACCCTGCGCCCGAGGTTCGGCTTCGCCACCACACAAGAATGCCAGGGCGCCGCAGTGGGTAGACCTTGGCGCGATGAGCCGGACCTTCCACCTGGCCGACCTGTTCGAGACCGTCGCGGAGGCGGTGCCCGAACGGGTGGCCCTGGTCGCGGGCGCCCGCCGGCTCACCTACCGCGACCTCGACCGGCGGGCCGACCGGTGCGCCGGGCACCTGGCGCGGCGCATGGGGGTGCGGCCGGGCGACCGGGTCGGCGTGCTCGCCCACGACCGGGCCGAGTGGAAGGAGTGCGAGCTCGCCTGCTTCAAGCTCCGCGCGGTCCCGGTGAACCTCGACTACCGCCACGACGGCGGCGAACTCGGCCACGTGCTGCGCGACTCCGGCGCCGGCGCGCTGGTGGGGGAGCCGGAGCTGCTGGCGCGGGTGCCGTGGTTCGCCAACACGCTCGCCTACGGGGAACCGTACGAGCGGGCGTTGGCCGAGGCGGTGCCCGCAGTGCGCGGGCCGCGCTCCGGAGACGACCCCTACCTGCTCTACACCGGCGGCGCCACCGGACGCCCCAAGGGCGTGCTGTGGCGGCACGAGGACGCCTTCTTCGGCGCCATGGGCGGCGGCGCGTTCCTGGGCTGCCCGGTGTCGTCGCCGAGGCAACTGGCCGACAACGCCGTCGCCGGGGTCGGGCTGCGCATGCTGTCCTGCTCGCCGCTCATGCAGGCGGCGGGGCAGTGGCTGAGCTGGGTGTGCCACACCACGGCGGGCACTCTCGTGTTGTGGACCGGGCGCGGCTTCGACCCGCGCGCGGTGGTGGCGCTGGCGGCGGCCGAGCGGGCCCAGGTGCTGGCGCTGGCCGGCGACGCGATGGCGGTGCCGCTGCTGGGCGCCCTCCGGCAGGGCGACCTGGTCACGCTCGCGGCCGTCGTGACGGGCGCCGCCACGATGTCGCCAGAGGTGAAGCAGCGGCTGCACGCGGCCGTACCCGGCCTGGCGGTGATCTTCGACGCGCTGGGGGGCTGCGAGTCCGGCGCCGCGTGCCTGGCCGTGGGCGGCGGGTTCGAGCCCTCGGACGGCACCGCCGTGCTGGGCCCCGACCTGCGGCCGGTGGAGCCGGGCGGCTCCGGCATGCTGGCGCGCACCGGGCGGATCCCGCTGCGCTACTGGAGCACGCCGGGGGAGGCGGTCTTCCGCGAGGACGCCGACGGCCGCCGCTGGGTGCTCCAGGGAGACCTGGCACGGGTCGAGGACGACGGCACGATCACATTGCTCGGGCGCGAGCACAACGTGATCCGTACGGGTGGGCGGGCGGTGCAGGCCGAGGAGGTGGAGGCGGTCGTACGGGCGCATCCGGCCGTCTACGACGCGGTCGTGGTCGGTGTGCCGGATCCCGGGCTGGGCCAGCTCGTCGCCGTGATCGTGGCGCCGCTCGCCCCGCTCACGCTGGCGGAGCTGGCCGCGCACTGCGGCCGGAGCCTGGCCGCGTACCAGGTGCCGAGGGTGTTGAAGCAGGTCGGCGAGATCCAGCGCAGCCCGGCGGGGAAGGCCGACTACACCTGGGCCAGGTCGGTGGCCCAGACGTAGGTTCAGCCCGACAGCCCCGGCGGGCGCAAGGCGGGTTCAGGCGGTTCAGGTGGCCTGCCACGTCTCGGTCCTGGCCGGGATCCGGGCGGCCCGTCCCGTCAGGCGGACGACTCCTCGGACGCCTGGGGCAAACGATCAGCGCTTGAGCGGGTGCCGGTGCCACGCGTGCGGAAGGCGACGATCCAGGTCACGGCGGCGACCACGGCCATGGCCAGGAAGGCGTCGGAGTAGGCGGCGCCGTCAAGATCGGGGAACAGCGGGTTGACGGCGCCGCCGCCGCTCTGCTGCCGTGCGGCCACCAGGGCGCCGAGCAACGCCGGACCGCCCCCCGCGCCGAGGAACTGGGCCCCTTGCAGGACCCCCATACCGGCACCGGTCTGGTCGGCCGGGAGTTCGCCCGCCGCTGCGGCGACGAGCGCGGTGATCACGAGGATGAAGCCGACACTGAACCCGAGGATCCCGATCCCGGCGGGGAGCACCGACACGCCTGCGGTGAAGGTCGACAGGAACAGGGCGAACAGCCCCATGACGGCAAGGCCCGTCAGCACCAGGGGCCGGGTGCCGATGCGGTCGGTCAGGCGGCCGATCAAGGGTGAGACGGCGGCGACGGCGATCCCGGCGGGGATCATGGCCAGGGCGCCCACTCCCGGTCCGGCACCGTTGACGTCCACCATCATCAGCGGGACGAACACGAGGCCGCCCAGGTTGACGGCCATGGCCAGGAACGCGACGACGACCGCGGAGCGGTAGACGGGGTTGGCGAACAGGGCGGGCGAGACGAACGGTTGCGGGATGCGTACGGTGCGCCACGCGAACGCCGCGAAGGCGGCGGCCGCAACCACGAGGCTGGCCCACGACGCGGGCGCGGCCCAGCCGGAGACCTGGGCCTGGGTGATGCCGAACAGGGCCAGTCCGGCGCCGAGGCCAAGGAGGACGCCGCCCAGCAGGTCGAGCCCGCCCGGCGCCTGCGGTGCCTCGTCCGGGAGAATCCGCGCGACCGCGAGGAACAGGACCAGAGCGAGGACGAGCATGATCCAGAACAGGGCGGGCCAGCCGAGGAACTGTCCGATCCCGCCGCCGATGGCCGGTCCGGCGCCGGCGCCGGCTCCCGAGGCCGCGGACAGCACGCCGATCGCGGTGCCTCGCCTGTTCTCCGGCATCAGCCTGGTGACGGCGATGACCGAGAGCACGGGGATCGCGGCCCCGCCCACCCCGTCACGATCCGCCCGAGCACGAGCACGAGCAGGTTCGGGGCGAGTGCGCAGATCAGGTTCCCGGCGGCGTAGGCGAGCAGGGCGGCGTCCGCGACGCTGCCGAGGAGGTCGTAGGCCAGCGTGAACAGCAGGTTGCGATGAGCATGGAACGCGTTCACGGCGCGGCCTTCGACATCGGGCGCAGCGCCCCCTTGGCCGCCCGGACCGCGCTGTTGATCGAGATCTCACCCCGCATGCCCGGCGCGGCCACCATGTCTCCCACCAGGAACACCCCGTCGCCCCTGTCGATCGCGGGACGGTCGCGCCAGGTGAACCCGGGCAGGTCCAGCGCCCCGGTGCGGCCCTTGGCGAACCCCGACCGCTGCCACGTCGTGCGCTCCCGCCAGTCGGGCACCGCCAGGTCGGCGAACGTCTCAAGCCTGTCCTTGGCCTGCTTTCTGCTCTCGCCCTGCCGTACCGGCATGTCGAGCTGGAACAGTGTCTCTCCCTGCGGTACCACCGTCGGGTCCTGCATCGAGTAGCTCTCGTGGAAACCGCCGGCGTCCAGGTCCCAGCAGATGAAGCGGTCGCGCGGGTCCGGGCGCAGGGCCAGGTCCAGCATCGCGCAGTTGCCGCTCTCCCATGTCAGCGACGGGTCGCCCAGGAGGACGCGGGCCGACGACAGCTCCGTCGCCACGATCGTGGGCCCGCCGGGCAGTTCGGTGAGCCTGGAGTTCAGTTCCACGCGCACCCCCAGCTCCCTGACGCGGGCCGCCATCCGGTCGATGACGGCCTGCCAGCCGCCGATCGCCCATCGGACGGCGGGCGGGCCCGGTGCGAACACCCGGCGCAGCAGCTCCCACACGAACGCCGCCGACAGCCGTCCGGTGTCGGCCTCGTAGGTGACCACGCTGATGGCATTGGCGGCCACCCGGGCGGTCTCCTCCCCGTGGGTCTTGGACGCCCAGGTGAAGAAGTCCTGATCCACCGGAGCCTTCCGCCCTCGGTCCAGCATGGCCATCCGGACGAAGCCCGCCGGCGGCAGCCTGCGCATCCGGCCTCGGCGTACGAACCCCACGCGGACCGCGTCCCTGGCCTTCGGCCTGCCGAGCGGCCCGGTCAGTCCGCGTGTGGCCAGCCAGTCCCAGTGCGGGCCGTTGGCGTAGAAGACGTGCGCCCCTTCGTGGGCCACGTACGGTGCCTCGCTCGCGCGGGCTCGCCCGCCGAGCGTGCCGTGCGCCTCATGCAGTGTGACCCGGGCTCCGGCTTCCGCGCACGCGATGGCCGCCACCAGCCCGCCAAGCCCTCCTCCGATGATCGTGATCTCCCTCGTCACGTACTTTCTCCCTCTTTCGCCTGCATTGTCACTTCATAAGAGCGAAAAGAGGACCGCAGGTGTGACATCGGACCACTCTGGCGACGGCGCGCTGAGCAGTGTTGAGGAGCGTTGGCGCGCGCGAGCATGTCCACTACGGCCACACGTCTCGACGCGCAGGGTCGCGCTTTCCCGCCGACCGGGCGGGTCGGCAGCGCGGGGTGCGGGCCGTACCGGTCGGCGCCCGGATGCTCCTATCGATGTCAAGCCGCGAGTTCATGATCGTTCGTGGTGATGATCTGGTAGAGCTC
>NZ_BAAAHQ010000020.1:0-1629 GCF_039525605.1 Nonomuraea longicatena
CGAGCTCTACCAGATCATCACCACGAACGATCATGAACTCGCGGCTTGACATCGATAGGAGCATCCCGCACCCGGCGGGAGGCCGCACGGGGTCCGGCCCCGCGCGGCCTCACGCGGCCTCACGGGGCCCTCACAGAGCTCAGTACAGCGCCGTGGCGTTCGGCGCGACGTCTCCCCGGAACAGGCCGTCCGGATCGACCTCCGCGCGGACCCGGTCGGCGCGGCGGACCGAGGCCGCGTCCAGATGCCGCTGCGGCTGCGTGAAGCTCTCCACGAACGACGGCACCGTCAGCCCGGTGTCCCACGGGCGCAGCGCCGTACGGGCCAGCGCGCGGTGCTCGTCGAGCGCCCGCGCCGCCGCCGCGTCCACCGGGACGCCGGAACCCGCGTAGGAGTAGGGCGCCTCCACCCGCGCGAGCGCGCCGCCGTCCGGCCCGGACTCGGTGAAGGCGCCGCCGAGTTGCCGCAGCCCCGCGATGACCAGCGGCGAGCCCGAGCCGGGCCCGAACAGCCGCAGGAACGCGTCGACCGCCTCCGCGTCCAGGTCGCCGAGCAGCATGTGGTCGCCGGTGAACGGCACCGGCTCGGTCGGGTCCATGTGCGCGTGCAGCGCCCCGGACAGCGACGTGAACGACCACGCGTGCATCACCGGGTCCGCGACGGCGAGCAGCGGCCGCAGCATCTGGTCGGCCAGCCGCTGCGCCGTCGCCGGATCGCCTCCCGCGGGCACCAGGACGGCCCCGTCGACCGCCACGGACTCCCCGACGAGCGCGGGCGGCACGTCCGGCACCGGCGGCAGGTTCATCAGCCGCAGGGACGTCGTCACCGCGCGCGGCGCCCCGCGCGTCCACCGCAGCCAGCGCCGCAGCAGCGGCTCGGCGTGCTCGGCCGCCCAGTACGTGGAGCCGGTGACGACCCCCGCCGCCTCGAACAGCCCGACCTCGACCGCCGTCACGACGCCGAACCCGCCGCCACCGCCGCGCAGCGCCCAGAACAGCTCGGGCTCGTGGCCCGCGTCCACCCGGCGCGGCTCGCCGTCGGCCGTGACCAGTTCGATCGCGCGCACGCTGTTGACGGCCAGCCCGAGCTGCCTGCCGTACGGGCTGAGGCCGCCGCCGAGAAGGTAGCCGACGACCCCCACGGTGGGGGAGGAGCCGTGCGCCACGGCCAGTCCGTGCGCGCAGGCCGCGTCCACGACCGGGCCCCAGGACGTCCCCGCCGGGATCCGCGCCACCCGCCGGGCGGTGTCGATCTCGACGGTGCCGTCCATCTCGGTCCTGACGAGCAGCGCGCCGTCCATCGGGCCGCCGGACCCGGCCGCGTGGCCGGTGCTGTGCACGCGCACCCCCAGCCCCTTCGCGCGGGCGTGCTCCAGCGCGGCCTGGACCTGCCCGACGGTCCTCGCGGTCGTCGCGGCCGAGGGCCGGGCGGGCGCCGCGAGGTTGAACACCCGCGTCGCGGCCTCGTAACCGGCCTCGCCGGGCACCGACACGGCCGTACTCACTCCATCGAACACTGCCATGGGCGCATCATCGCACCCGCTCCGACCTCGCAACTTCTCCCGAGATGCCGAACCGGCGGGCCCTCACGGACGGCATGCGGCGAGGGGCGGGGCGTGCTCCCCCCCGC
>NZ_BAAAHQ010000020.1:1643-79738 GCF_039525605.1 Nonomuraea longicatena
TCCGTCCTGCCGCTAGCCGTCCTTGCTCGGCATCGACAGCTCGTGGTAGGCGCCGCCGTAGAACAGCAGCGCGTCCTCGCCCGGTCCCCGGCAGGACATCAGCACCTCGCCGAGGAAGATCGAGTGGTCGCCGCCGTGGTAGACCTCGGTCAGCCCGCACTCCACCCACGCCAGGGCACCCACCAGCAGCGGCGCCCCCGTGTGCGGCCCGGGCACCCAGTCGATCCCGTCGAACTGGGCCATGCCCTGCGGCCGGGTGCGGTCGGCGAAGTACCTGGCCAGATGCTGCTGGTCGGCCGCCAGCAGCGAGACCCCGAAGCTGCGCGTGGACAGGATCGCCTCGTGGATCCGGGCGGGCCGCGCCACGCAGCACAGCGCCAGCGGCGGATCCAGCGACACCGAGCAGAACGCGTTGGCCGTCATCCCGTGCCCGCGCGGCCCGCCGGTGGCCAGCACCGTCACCCCCGTCGGCAGCCGCGACAGCACCTCCCGCAGCGACGCGGGCGCCATCTCGGTCCTCGGCGGCAGCGCCACCACCTGCTGTTCGCCCGGCATGTCACTCCCCGCCCGTGGCCGTCGCCGCCCGGCCGGCGGGGGAGCGCCGGCCGAACCGCTCGCCGTGGTAGGGCGCCAGCGCCTCCCGCAGGACGGCCGGCACCCGCTCGGGCACGGTCTCGTTGTTCGGCCCGCGCATGCACGCGATCCGCTGCCTGCCCCTGGCCACCAGGTTCTCCAGCCCGTCCTTGAGCCGCACGTAGTCGAAGCTGAACTCGATCTGCGTCTGGGTCAGCTCCTCCAGCCGCATGCGCACCGACAGCTCGTCGAAGGCGGTGATCTCGGCGAAGAAGTCGCACTCCGCCTTGAGCGTGAACAGCTTCAGGTCGTTGAACATGATGTCCGTCAGGACCTGCGCCGCCTTCTCCTCCAGGAAGCGCTCCCGGCAGTGACCCTGCCAGCGCAGGTAGTTGACGTAGTAGACGTTGCCGACGAAGTTGGTCTCCTCGAAGCCCACCCGGTGGCGGTACTCGTAGTAGTTGGCCATCAGTTCCCCTCTCCAGCGAGGACCGCGAACACCACGGGCCCGTCGGCGTGGTTCAGCGTGGTCACCCAGGTGGACACCTTCACGTCGCCGGCCGACAGCACCACCCAGCCGTCCCCGTGGAGGCGGTTCAGCGTCAGCGTGCGCGTCGTGACCCCGGCCTTCTGCAGGCACTCCAGCGCGGTCCACATCCGGGTGCCCGCCAGGTCGGCGTCCTCGCCGGACTCGGCCATCACCAGGTCGCGCACGCGCCCCAGCTCCTGGCCGAGCAGCCCGGCCCAGTCCTCCGCCGTACGGTGGACGACCGGCTCCACGTCGCAGCCGATCCGGCCCTGCCCGGTGACCACCAGGCTCACCCCGGCGCCGTGGGAGGCCGAGATCGTGCCGCCGTCCAGCTCGGGCTTGCCGTCCGGCCGATGCCGTACGGTCACCGGCCCGCCCACCGCCCGGCTGGCGGCCAGCTGGGTCTGCGTCCGCCGGTCCGCGGCGCTCCCGGTTGCGGTACCGGCTGTGGTGCCGGGCGCCGGGTCGGGTTCGACGACCACGGCCCGGCTGCCGCCGAGCACCTTCTCCAGCGAGCGCTCCAGGTAGCCGCTGAGCAGCGTCGGCACCCACGGGCCCGAGCCGTCCTTCTTCCTGACCGCCCGCAGGGTCAGCCCCTGCCAGCGTTCGACCAGGCGCCCGGCGTCGTCGAGGACGTCGATGTCGTAGGTGTAGCTGTCGCCGTCCTGGAGCCGCTCCCTGGCGTCCATGATCACGTAGTCGGAGCTCTGGTCGGCGGGCGCGGCTAGGTACAGCCGCTCGATGCCCTGCGGCAGCAGCACCGCGTCGGGGACGCAGCACTGCAGCGCGTGCATGACCGCGTCACGGGTGCCCGGGTCGGCCAGCACCCGATCCTGCGGCAGGTAGGCGGCGAACCAGGGCGCGGGCGCGGCGGTGGACAGTTCGGCGACCGCGTGCCTGGCGCTGGCCCGCCGGTAGCCGAGCAGCCGCTGGAAGCGCTTGCCCTGGAACAGCAGCCCGCCGTACAGCTCGGTGATCGGGTCGAGCGGCACCATGGGCAGCAGGGTCGCCTCCCGCGAGGCGCCGGTGTCGGGCAGCGACGGGCGCGGCAGCCGGACGACGGCCCTGAAGTGGTCGGCGCTGAACCCGGTGTCCTCGGCGCGGATGGCCACCTCGACGGTCTCGGCGTCGCGCACCAGCGCCGCCAGCCGTACCGTCGCGGGGTTGCCCGGCCGGACCACGATGGGCCGCAGGAACTCGACGTCCTCCAGCAGCGGCGAGCCGGTACGGCCCAGCGCCGCCGTCGCGACCTGCGTCATGGCCTCCATGCCGACGACGGCGGGGAACAGCAGGTCGCCGTCCAGCAGGTGGTCGGACAGGTAGGGGTCGCTGCCGGTGGACAGCTCCACCTCGGTGACCAGTTCGACGCCCGGGTAGTGGACGAGCACGCGGTCGACGAACCGGGTCAGCGGCAGGTCCCGCTCGGGCTCCAGCGGCAGCGTCGGCAGCCCGCCCATGCGCCCGGTGATGACCAGCACCGGCCCGGCGGACGGGTCGGCGAGCACCTGGCGCAGCACGCCGAGCCCGTTCTCCAGGGAGATCGGGGTGATGCCGGCGCGCACCAGCGCCTCGACCACGCCGAGCTTCTCGCCCATCCCGGCGCCCGACCAGACCGACCACTCCAGGGCCAGCGCCCGCGCCCCCGGGTGCGCGCGCTGGAAGTCCGTGGTCAGCTCGGTCATCCAGTCGTTGGCGGTCGCGTAGTGCGCCTCGCCGCGCAGCCCGCCCCGGCCGATGACGCTGCCGAACGTCACCAGGAGCTTGATCCGGTCCTGGTCGACGGCGTCGAGGACGGCCCGCAGCCCGGCGACCTTGGGGGCCGTGGTCTGCTCGAACGCCTCCTCGGTCAGGTTGGCCAGGGAGGTGGGCACGTTGCGCCCGGCCCCGTGCATGATCGCGGTGATCGGGCCGAGCGCGGCCTCCAGCCGGGCCACGGAC
This sequence comes from Nonomuraea longicatena, assembly GCF_039525605.1. NCBI lineage: Bacteria > Bacillati > Actinomycetota > Actinomycetes > Streptosporangiales > Streptosporangiaceae > Nonomuraea > Nonomuraea longicatena. The sequence continues at coordinate 4,684 of NZ_BAAAHQ010000020.1, forward strand.
TCGGCGACCTTCCCGGTGTCCGTGACGTCCACGAGCTCGTACCGGTAGACGATCCCGGCGGCGGACATGCGGGCCAGGTTGGCCGACAGTTCCTCGTCCTCGGCCGGGTCGGTCCGTCCGATGAGGGCGAGTTTGGCCGCCGAGTCCTTGGCCATGGCCAGGGCGCACTCGGCGGTGATGCCCCGGCCGCCGCCGGTGACGAGCAGCACGTCCGAGCTGTCCAGCGGGGTGCCGGTCCTCAGCCGCGCGGACGGTTGGGCGACGCGCATCACCGGTACGGTGCGCCGCCCGCCGGCCTCGTAGCGGACCTCGCTGAAGGCCGTGGTGGCGGCGGCCTCGGCGACCACCCGGCGGGCGGCCTCGTCGAGTTCGGCGGGGGAGGCGGCGGCAAGGCCAGGCTGGGTGACGAGCGTCGTCGCCACGCCCGCCGCCTCAAGGAAGGCGGTCTTGGCCAGACCGGAGGCGCCGTACCTGTGCTGGGAGACGACGAACCGGGTTCCCTCCGGCGCGGACACGGCCGCCTGGGCCGCCTCCAGCATCAGGCCCCGGCTGTCCTGGCCGTCGTCGGGCAGGCACAGCAGCACGCCGTCGCCGATCCCGGCCTCGGCCAGCGCGGCCGTCAGCCGGTCGGCGAGCGGGTGGGCGGCCGGGGCGAACACCCGCCAGGTGCCGCTCGGGCCGCCGCCGACGTTCACGGCGGGCTGCGCGGCGGGCACGTGCTCCAGCGCGAACGGCCGCACCCACTGCGCCACGCCGGCCACCTCGCCGCCGGGGGCGCCGCCGCCCTCGCCGGCGTTCTCGGCCAGTTCGTCGATCACCTGTGCCAGCTCGCCCAGCGTCACGGTGGCGAAGTTGGTCGTCGCCTCCAGCGCGGGCAGCCCGAGCCGCCGGGTGACGTCGTTGACGAGCTGGCCCACCGTGATCGAGCTCAGGTGCAGGTCGTCGAGCGGGTGCGTCTGCGCGGTGACGGTCTCCAGCGGCAGCTCCACCCGCTCGGCGGCGAGCCTGCGCAGCAGATCCAGCGTGGACGGCCGCTCGTCGGCGGCCAGGGGCGCGGACTCCCCGCCCTGGGCGGCGCCGGGCTCGCTCATCCCGACGGACAGGTCGGGGGCGGCCTCGCACGGGCTGGACAGGAACGCGAACCCGCCCTCCAACGGCAGCGGGCGCACCACCCGCCCGGCGAACAGCGCCTCGGTGTTCAGCGCCGCCCCCATCACGTACGCGGCGCCGAGCACCGACAGCAGCGGCGTCAGCGAGCGGTTGTCGGTGTCGACCGACAGCACCGGCATGTCCGGCGCGATCTCCTGCATCAGCCCCGAGAGCACCCGGCCGGGCCCCACCTCGACGGCGAGATCGGCGTCGCGCACCGCCTTGGCCGCCGCCTCGTGGAAGCGGACCGGGAGCACCACCTGCTCGCACAGCAGCGTCCGCAGGTCGGTGCCGGGGTCGAGCAGATCGCCGGTCACCGTCGAGACCATCGAGCGGGCCGGCCGGGTGAAGGAGAAGTCCGACAGGCGCTCGGCCAGCGCCTGCGCGGCCGGCTCGACCAGTGGCGAGTGGAAGGCGTGCGAGACGCTGATCCGGGTCGCCGAAAGGCCCGCCGCCCTGGCCCGCTCGCACACGCGCTCCACGGCCTCGGCGTCGCCGGACACCACCGTCTGCCGGGGCCCGTTGAACCCGGCGATCACCACCGGGTCGTCGCCGAACAGCCGCGCGGCCTGCTCCGGCGTGGTCGCCAGCCCGGCCATCGCGCCGCCGCCCCTGCTCGCCTGCGCCATCACCTGGCCCCGCGCCCTGGCCAGGCGCAGCACCTCCCGCTCGTCTACGGCGCCCGCCCAGGCCAGCGCGGTCAGCTCGCCGAGGCTGTGGCCCACCGCGACCTCGGCGTACACGCCGAGCGCGCCGAGCACCCGCAGCGCGGCGACGGAGCCCGCCACGATCCGGGGCTGGGCCGCCTCGGTGGCGACCTGGTCGCCGCCCTCCGGCACGCCCGACTCCTGGAACACCGCCTCCGCCGCGCCGAACCGGCGCCGGATCGCGCCGACGGCGCCCCGCCCCGAGCCCTGGCCGGGGAACAGGTAGGCGATCTTCGGCGCGGTCTGGCGGTGGTCGAGGAACACCCCGTCGGCGGTGGACAGGCGCTGCTCACCCGCGTCCAGCGCGTCCAGCAGCCGCTGCAGCTTGCGGGCCGCCTCGGCGGGCCTGGCCGCCACGACCGCCGCCCGCGCCCGCTGGCCGGACAGCCGCCCGGCCAGCGTGGCCGCGAGGTCGGCCAGTTCGGCGAACGACAGCGCGGGCACCAGCTCGGCCAGCTCCGCGATCCGGTCGCGCAGCGTCGCCGTGTCCGGCGCCTCCACCAGCAGCAGTTCGGCGTCCTGCCGTCCGCCGACCAGCTCCGCCGCCCGCTCGGGCAGCTCGGCGCGGCGCGCGGAGCCGGTGGCCTGCTCCAGCGCGAGGTGGGTGTTGATGCCGCCGAAGCCCATCGCGGACACGCCCGCCCGGATCGGCCCGTCCTGCGGCCACAGCTCCGCCCCCGTCGGCACGTACAGGGCGGGGGAGTCGCCCGTGAGCTTCGGATGCGGCTCGAAATGGCCGGTCGCCGGAGGGATCACCTGGTGGTAGACCGACAGCGCCGCCTTGATCATGCCGGCGACGCCCGCCGCCGCCTTGGTGTGGCCGAAGTTGCCCTTCACGGAGCTGACCGCCGCCGCCCGCGCCCCCGGGTCCGCGGTACGGCGGGCCGTGCCGATCGCCTCCAGCTCGGTCGCGTCGCCGAGCGCCGTGCCGGTGCCGTGCCCCTCGAAGTAGCCGATCGTCTCCACCCCGTACCCGGCCCGGCCGTAGGCGCGGCTGATGGCCAGCCGGTGGCCGCCCGCCTCCGGCCGGGTGATGCCGCCCTTGCCGTCCGAGGAGACCCCCCACCCGGTGATCGAGGCGTAGATCCGCAGGCCCCGCGCCAGCGCGTCGTCCTCGCGCATCAGCACCAGCACGCCCGCGCCCTCACCGGGCCAGAAGCCGTTGGAGTCCTTGTCGTAGACCTTCATCTCGTCCGTGGACAGTGCCCCGGTCTTCGCGAAGCCGATCACCTCGAACGGGTCGATCGACAGGTCCACGCCACCGGCGAGGCACACGTCCAGGTCGCCGTCGGCCAGCGCGCGCGCCGCCGTCGCGATCGACAGCAGCGACGAGGAGCAGGCCCCGTCCACCGTGTAGCCGCCGCCCCGGAAGTCGTAGAAATTGCAGATCCGCCCGGCGATCGTGTTGGCCAGGCCGCCCGCCAGCGTGTCCTCGTCCACGGCGGGGAACGGCGCCTTGTACACCGGTTCGAGGTCCCGCAGGAACCCGCCGGTCTCCTCCTCGTCCCAGCCCTTCGCCGCCAGCGCGGCCGCCAGCGTGCGCCGCACGTACGGCCAGCGCAGCCGCATCAGGTTCGCGCGCGAGAACTCGCCCGTCAGACTGTTGCCGATGACCACGCCCGTCGCCTGCAGCGGCAGTCCGGCCGCGTCGGGGAAGCCCGCGTCCGCGAGCGCGGCGGAGGCCACGTCCAGCGCCAGCCAGTGCGTCAGGTCGGTGGCCCGGTAGGTGCTGCCCGCGACCTTGAACTTCAGCCGGTCGAAGGAGTAGTCGCGCAGGACCGCCGCCTTGTCCGCGTAGAAGCGGTCGGGGGCGTTCGGGTCCGGGGACCAGTAGTCCGCCTGGTTCATGCGCTGGTCCGGCAGCCTGCGGAAGGCGCGGCGCCCGGCCAGGACGTTCTCCCAGAGGTCGTCCGTGCTTGCCGCGTCGGGGTAGCGGAGTCCGATGCCGACGATCGCGATCCGAACGGTGCTCAACCTGTACCGCCTTTTCTCGATGACCACACCGACCCGAATCGACGCGCCGATTTACGTCCGGACACATGTCGCGAACCAGCCGAGTCCGGCGATAGTCCTGTGCTGATTTTCGATTGCCCAGCTAAAGCGTGCCGCACCGGGTCGGCCGATTTCTTCTCCCTGGATGCGGTAAGCGGGATTCTCGGATTCTGCTGATCGTATTCGGAGCGCAGTAGCGAAGATGCGACCCCTTCATTAACGGCCGACTCTGGCAATGCCCCCACCACCGGAGGAGTCGATGCCGTCATTTCTCGGTTCACTGCGCCAGTTCGCGCTCGCGCCGAATCTGAAGTCCGTCACATTCGCCGAGCGCGGTTTTCCAGGGGCCGGTTCGCCCGCCACGGAACAGCTGGAGGCCATCCCGCAGACCGTGGTGTGCGGGTTCGAGTGGGGTATCGCCGCCCGCGACCTGTGGAACGTACGCAGGCGGCTGGACCTGGTCGAGCCGGAGCAGCGCGGCTTCGCCTACGAAGGCGCGGCGATGGCGTTCACCATCCGCGACGCGATGGCCGGCGGACGCGGACGCCGCACCCGTGAGCTGCTGCTCGGGCCGGGCGCGCCGCACGTGTTCCTCACCTACATCGGCATCGGCTTCGCCATGGCACGCCTGCCCAGGCGGCTGTGGCGCGGCGTCGTGCCCGACCTGACCGGCTCGCCGTACTACCCGACGATGACCTGGCTCGCCGTCGACGGCTACGGCTTCGACCTGGCCTACTTCCACACCCGCCGGTACGTGGACGAGCAGCGGGTGCCGCCCGTCTACCCGTGGGAGGGCTCGCCGGACTACTTCCCGCACGCCGTCGACCAGGGGATCGGGCGGGCGCTGTGGTTCATCCACGGCGCCGACCCGGCCGCCGCTGCCGCCGCCGTCGGCCGCTTCCCGAAGGCGCGCTGGCCGGACCTGTGGAGCGGCGTCGGCCTGGCCGCCACGTTCGCGGGCGGCTGCCCGGAGGACGGCCTGGCCGCGCTGCGCGAGAGCGCGGGCGAGCACCGGGCGCAACTCGGCCTCGGCGCGGTGCTGGCCATCAAGGCGCGCACCTTCGCCGGCCACGTGCCCGCGCACTCCGCCCTGGCCGCGCAGGCGCTCGCGGACCTGCCCGTCGCGGACGCCGTACGGATCTCCGACCTCGCCGAGGCCGGGACCAACGGTCGCGAAGCAGGCCCGCAATCGGCGCCCGTCTACGAGCAATGGCGTCGCAGAATTCGCGCGCATTTCACCGGGAACACGCTGCAACCCGGTATCAGGCGTAACCGGTCACGCCGTTCCAACAATGGTTAGGAGACGGAATTGGCGAGCATCTGGCGCACCCTGAGGCGCCGCATTCTGACCCCGGACGACGCCGAGACGACCCTCGGCAGGCGCGGCTTCCACCGGAAATCGGCGCAGGCGCAGGAAAGACTTGAGACCGTCGGCCGTACCTTTCTGCGCGGTTACGCCGCCGCCATGCAGGCGCGCACGCCCGCCGAGGTCGAGGCCGACCTGGAGAAGCTGCCCGACTGGCAGCGCGGCTTCGCCTACGAGGGCGCCGGCATGGGCCTGGCCGTCCTCGACGGACTGCCGTTCGGCCGCTCCGACCATGTGCAGAGGTTCCTGCGCCGCCCCCTCGGCGACTCCTACCGCTACCTCGTGTACGTCGGCATCGGCTGGGCGATGGCGCGCCTCCCGCGATTCCGGTGGCCGAAACCGCACACCCTCGACCCGGTGCTCGTGCCTTTGGTCCTCGACGGCTACGGCTTCCACCAGGCGTACTTCAACACCGCCCGCTACGTCGGCGCCCAGTACCGGGAAGCGGCCTTCCCCTGGCCCGGCGGCGCCCACGGCGCCTACGCGGACAAGTCGATCGACCAGGGCATCGGCCGCGCGCTGTGGTTCGTCGGCGGCACCGACCCCGAGCGCGTCGCCGACCTGATCGAGGCGTTCCCCGCCGCGCGCAGAGGCGACCTCTACAGCGGCACCGGCCTGGCCGCCACGTACGCCGGCGGGGTCGAGGAGAAGGAACTGCGCGCGCTGCTGGCCCGCGCGGCCGAGCACCGGGGCGAGCTCGCGCAGGCGTGCGCGTTCGCGGCCGACGCGCGCGCCCGCGCGGGCATCGTGCCCGAGCACACGGCGGCGGCCACCCGGGTCTTCTGCGGCACGACGCCCGAGGAGGTCGCCCGGATCGCGGGCGAGCTGCGCCCCTCGGGTCCTGAGGGCGACCTGCCCGCCTACGAGGTGTGGCGGCGGCGGCTCGCCACCCGATTCGTCTCTTCTGGAGGTGTCAACAGATGAACGCGGCACTAGGCCTGCTGCGCAGGCAGCTGACCGGTGTCATCGCGCTCGTGGTGGTCGTCGGCTTCTACTTCGTGGTCGCGCTGCCGGAGAGCTCGGCGCAGACCCGGAACGAGATGGCGAGCAGGTACTCGTTCGCCGGCCACAGCGTGGCGCTGCCGACCTCGGACAAGCAGCAGTCGATCAGGAAGGTCAACCGGGCCTACAAGGACTTCGACGCCTGGATCTCCTCGGTCGGCGCGGCGGTCGCGATGAACGATCTCGACGGCGACGGCCTGCCCAACGACCTGTGCCTCGTCGACCCGCGCACCGACCAGGTGATCGTCACGCCGACGCCGGGCAAGGGCGAGCAGCGCTACGCGCCCTTCGAACTGGACCCGGCACCCCTGCCGGTCAGCGACATCATGGCGCCGATGGGCTGCGTGCCCGCCGACCTCAACGAGGACGGCAGGCAGGACCTGCTCGTCTACATGTGGGCGCGCACGCCGATCCTCTACCTGGCCAGGGCCGACCACGCCGGGCTGAGCACCGCGGCCTACAAGCCGGTCGAGGTGCTGCCCGGCAACGTGGGCCCGGACGGCCGGTACAAGGGACCGCAGTGGAACACCAACGCCGCGACCGTCGGCGACTTCGACGGCGACGGCCACGACGACATCTTCCTCGGCAACTACTTCCCCGACAGCCCGGTGCTCGACCCGTCGGTCGACGGCGGCGTGGTCATGAACCACTCCCTGTCGCACGCCCAGAACGGCGGCGAGAAGATCATCCTGCTGTGCGCGGGCTTCAAGGCGGGCGCCGACCCGGACGCCACGTTCAAGCGGGCCCCCGACGAGGCGCTGCCCGAGGATGCGAGGAACGGCTGGTCGCTGGGCGTCAGCGCCACCGACCTGGACGGCGACCTGCTGCCCGAGCTGTACATCGCCAACGACTTCGGCCCCGACCGGCTGCTGTACAACCAGTCCAGGCCCGGCCAGGTGAAGTTCACCAACGTCACCACCCCCGCCCGGCCCGGCACTCCGAAGTCCAAGCGGATCGGCGCCGACTCCTTCAAGGGCATGGGCGTCGACTTCGGCGACTTCGACCACGACGGTCTGTTCGACGCCTACGTCTCCAACCTCACCACCTCGTGGGGCATCGTCGAGAGCAACTTCTTCTACACCAACACCGCCGAGAACCCGGCCGAGCTGCGTGCCCGGCTGCGCGGCGGCGAGGCGCCCTTCCGCGACGACAGCGGCGAGAACGGGACCGCCTGGTCCGGCTGGAACTGGGACGTCAAGATCGACGACTTCGCCAACTCCGGCGACCTGCAGATCGCCCAGGCCACCGGGTTCATCCGCGGCTACACCAACCGCTGGCCGCAGCTGCAGGAACTGGCGATGGCCAACGACGCCCTCGTGTCCAACCCGATCTTCTGGCCGAACGCCAACTCCGGCGACGACCTGGCCGGCAACGAGACGCTGAAGTTCTACGTCAAGGGCGCCGACGGCCGCTACACCGACCTGGCCCCCGAACTGGGCCTGGCCGTGCCGATCCCGACCCGGGGCATCGCCACCGGCGACGCCGACGGCGACGGCCTGCTCGACCTCGCGGTGGCCAGGCAGTTCGGTGACCCGATCTTCTACCGCAACCAGGCGCCCAAGCCGGGCGGCCACCTCACCCTGTCGCTGACCCACGAGCAGGCGAAGACCGTGGGCTCGGCGCCCGCGCCCGGCTCGCCGGTCATCGGCGCCGAGGTCACGGTGACCACCGCCGACGGCAAGAAGTACATCCAGCGCGTGGACGGCAGCAGCGGCCACTCCGGCCGCCGCAGCAGCGAGGTGCACATCGGCCTCGGCGACGCCACCGGCCCCGTCCGGGTGGCCCTGAAGTGGCGCGACCGCCAGGGCGAGTCGCACCAGCAGGAACTCACGCTCAGCCAGGGCAGGCACGCGCTCGTGCTGGGCGACCAGGCCAGGGAGAAGTGACGAACATGGGTGACCAGAAAGCGACAGTCGTGGGGAAGCCGCCGGCCGGTGGGCCTCCGAGGCATGATCCGAAGATCGTCACTGCGCTGCGCAGGTTCGCCATCTCGATCACGATCTTCAACATCCTCGGTTACACCGTCCTCGGGTTCGAGCAGCCGTGGACGTGGCCGCTGGTGGCCCTGGCCACCGGCTACGCCGTGGAACTGGTGCTGGAGAAGATCGGCTCCCGGGTCGAGGGCCGAGCCCCCCGCTACGCGGGCCGGGGGCTGAAGGGCCTGGTCGAGTTCCTGTTCCCGGCGCACATCACCAGCCTCGCGCTCAACATGCTCATCTACGTCAACGACCGCATCTGGGTGATGATGTTCGCCGTCACCCTGGCGGTGGCGGCCAAGTGGATCCTGCGGGCGCCGGTGCGCGGCAACCTGCGCCACTACATGAACCCCTCCAACCTCGGCATCCTGATGGTGCTCGTCCTGTTCCCGTGGGGCAGCATCGCGCCGCCGTACCACTTCACCGAGCACGTCAACGACACGGTGAGCTGGCTGATCGTCGCGATCATCCTGGTGTCGGGCACCATCCTCAACGCCAAGCTGACCAACCGGGTGTGGCTGATCCTCGGCTGGGTGGGCGGGTTCGCGCTCCAGGCCGTGGTGCGCGGACTGGTGTTCGACACCTCGATCCCGGCCGCGCTGGCCGTCATGACCGGGGTCGCGTTCGTCCTCTACAGCAACTACATGGTCACGGACCCGGGCACCACCCCCTCCAAACCGGGGGCGCAGGTCGCCTTCGGCGCCGGTGTCGCCGCGATCTACGGGGTGTTCATGGTCGCCCACATCGCCTACGGCCTGTTCTTCGCCACCGCGATCGTGTGCCTGATCCGGGGCATGTTCCTGTGGGGCCTGCACTTCGTCAACAAGGCCCGCGTCCAGTTCGAGGCCGAACAGCGGCTGAAGGCCGAGCAGGCCAGGGTCGCCGAGGCGAACTCCGTCCCGGTCGCGGTCCTCAGCGACAGCGAGCCCGCGGCTCGCCCGGCGGCATGAGCGCCACCCGAGGCCGGACCCCCCCGGGACCGCCCCGCCGGGCGGTCCTCGGGCTGCTGCGCCAGCTGCGCGCCGACCGGCTCGGCCTCATGAGCGGAGCGGTCACCGTGTACGGCGACGCCGTCCGCGTGGCGATCGGCCCGAAGAAGCTGTACATCTTCAACCACCCCGACCACGCCAAGCACGTCCTGGCCGACAACGCCGCCAACTACCACAAGGGCATCGGCTACACCGAGGCCAAACGCGCCCTCGGCGACGGGCTGCTGACCAGCGAGGGCGCGCTGTGGGAGGAGCAGCGGCGCACCATCCAGCCGGTCTTCCAGCACAAGCGGATCGCCGCCCAGGCGGACGTGATCGTCGACGAGGCGCTCGGCCTGGTCGAACGGCTGCGCCTGCACCAGGCGGCCGGCCGCCGGGTGGACGTGCTGTCCGAGATCACCTCGCTCACCCTGGGCGTGCTCGGCAGCATCCTGCTCGACACCGACCTCGGCGCCTTCGAGTCCATCGGGCACTCCTTCGAGGCCGTCCAGGACCAGGCCATGTTCGAGATGGAGACCCTGGGCTCGGTCCCGCAGTGGCTGCCGCTGCGCAGGCAGCGGACCTTCCGCAGGGCCCGCGCCGACCTGGAGCGGATCGTCGACATCCTGGTGGCCCAGCGCAAGGCCGGCCCGTCGGAGTCCGGCGACGACGTGCTGACCCGGCTCATCGCCTCCACCGCCAGGGAGCGCGACAAGGCGGTCGCCGACCGCCGCATGCGCGACGAACTGGTGACGCTGCTGCTGGCCGGGCACGAGACGACGGCCAGCACCGTCGGCTGGACCCTCGACCTGGTGAGCAGGCACCCGGAGGTCGGGCGGCGCCTGCACGAGGAGGCGGTGGCCGTCTACGGCCGGCGCCGCCCGGCCTACGAGGACCTGCCCCGGTTGAAGTACACGACCATGGTGCTGCAGGAGACCATGCGGCTGTTCCCGCCGGTGTGGATCCTCACCCGGCGCGCGGTCGCCGACGACGTCGTCGGCGGCTACCGCGTCCCGGCGGGGGCGGAGGTCCTCATCTGCCCGTACACCCTGCACCGGCATCCGAGGTACTGGGAGGAGCCGGAGCGCTTCGACCCGGAGCGCTTCGACCCGCAGGCGCCCTCGGCCCGGCCGAGGTACGCCCACCTCCCGTTCGGCGCCGGTCCCCGCTTCTGCGTCGGCAACCACCTCGGGATGATGGAGGCCACCTTCATCGTCTCCGCGCTGATGCGCGACCTGAGGCTGGAGCGGGTGCCCGGGTTCCGGGCCAGGCCGGAGCCGATGCTCTCGCTGCGCCTGGGCGGCGGCCTGCCCATGACCGTCCACCCGTGGGAGGCGGCCGGCCGCTCCGCGGCATGAGCGCGTCCCCGGCGGCCTCCTCCGGGGCCGCCGGGGGCGTTCCAGACGAAAGGCGGTAGAGCACCATGACCAACCTGGCGCAGACGCGCGGCGGGCGGCGCAGGGGACCGGCGGAGTTCGCGAGGCTGCACGCCGCCATCGCCGACGACCGGGTCCGCGAGCTGTTCACCCACCGGTTCCTGGCGGCCACCGAGACCTTCGACCGGCTCGTCGACGCGGCCGCCCACCGCATCCTGACCTCGATCGGCGCGCTGCCGGGGGCGGCGGGCGTCACCGTCCTGGAGGCGAAGAAGACGCTGTCGATCCCGTGGCGTCGTACCGTCCCCCTGAAGTTCCTGTACGAGAAGCTGTCCGACGCCGGGCTGCTGGAGCAGCGCGGCGACCGCTTCCTGCCGGGATCGGTGCCGGCCGAGGACTTCGAGGCCGTCGCCGCCGAACTCGCCGAACTGGAGCCGGGCGCGGCCGTCGCGGCCGAACTCGTCGGGACGTTGGTCGAGCAGGCCCCGCGCTACTTCAGCGGTGCGGCCGGCGGTGAGGAGATCCTGTTCTCCCCGCAGACGCTGCCGCTCTGGCTGCGGTACTTCTCCAACGACAACCTGTTGTACACGATCAACAACACGCTCGGCGCCGAGGCGCTGTCGCGCCTGGTCCCCGGGGACGGCGGCGCGCTGGAGATCCTGGAGATCGGCGGCGGCTGCGGCAGCGCCGCGCAGGAGGCCCTGCGCAGGCTCGGCCCCGGCATCGCGCGCTACCGCTTCACCGAGGTCGCGGAGACCTTCGCCAGGCACGGCGAGCGGGTCGCCAGGCAGGCCGCCGCGCCGTCGACGGCCGTCGAGACGGCGCGGCTCGACATGACCCTGCCGTGGGCGAAACAGGGCGTCGAACCGGGCACCTTCGACGTCGTCTACTCCGTCAACTGCTTCCACGTGGCACCCGACCTCGACTTCGTGATCGCCGAGGCCGCCAAGGCCCTCAAGCCCGGCGGAACGGTGCTCGTCTCCGAGTGCGTGCGCCCCACGAAGCTGGCCCGGCCCATCTACGTCGAGTTCGTCTTCGACTTCCTCGACAGCTTCACAGACGTGGCCACCGACCCGGTCAAGCGGCCGACGCACGGGTTCCTGACGCCCGCCGCCTGGCGGGCCACCTTCGAGGCCGCCGGGCTCGCCGACGTGCGGATCCTGCCCGACGTGGACGCCGTCGCCGAGCAGTACCCCGACTTCTTCGTGGGCGCGGTGCTGGCCCGCGCGAAGGACTGAGAGGACCCCGTGGGCTCAGGCGTAGTGGCTGCGCGGGCGCGCGTTGTCCGGCAGGTGGACCTCCCGCATGAACGGCGGAAGCAGCCACAGCCGCCGTCCCCACGCGGCGATCTTGCCGCTGAACAGCGCCCGCGACCGGCTGATGCGGCCGAACAGCATGAGGTTCAGCGTCGTCGGGTCGAAGGCCAGGTGCAGGTCGGGCCGAACGGAGAACTTCTCCACCGTCACCCGGCCGTCCTGCAGCACCAGCGTCACCGGCGTGGTGTAGCGGGAGTGGAAGCGCACCGCGATCCGGCCGCGCCGCTTGGGGACGCCCGTGTCCATCAGCCGCCCGTAGTCGATCTTGATCATGCCGATGAGGAACAGCTCGAAGAACAGCGCGGCCTCGCGCGGTGGGATCCGCCACGGCAGGCGGCTGACCTGGGCGATGTCCCAGCCGTGCACGTGCATCTCGTTGATCAGGTGGGCGAACAGGCCCGCGAGCGGCACCTGGGCGCCGCCCAGCCAGCGGATCGGGGTCGCCGGGTTCATGCCCTCGGTCAGCCGCAGGATCTCGGCGATGTCGGCCCGCAGCCGCCCGGCCAGCTCGGCCGGGTCCCGCTCGGGGAAGAACCCGAGCACCAGGTCGTTCACGTCGGCCACGGTGTCGACCGTGGCGGCCGCGATCGGCGCGTCGACCTCGGGGATCGGGCTCGGCGTGCCGTCCTGGCGCATGATGGCGGTGTAGTAGAGGGCGATCGAGGCGATGTGCGCGCCGGTCTCCGCGACGGTCCACTCGCGGGTCGCCATCGCCTGGGGCGGGACGGAGGTGAGCAACCGGGCGAACCGGTCGCCCACCTGCGCGAGCGTCGCGCGCGCCGTCCACCACTGCTGGTTCGGTCTGGACACGGGCACCGTCCCCTCATCCGGATGACGGTCACGCTAACACCGGGTTCCCCGACCCGGTTTCTTCCATCGTGCGCTCCACCACTCGCAGAGGAGATGTCATGGCACACATCACGCTGGGGAACGACCTTCCGGGCATCGTCGGCCTGTTCCACTACCGGCCGCAGACCGCCCGCCCGCTGGGCGAGCTGGCCGAGGTGCTCCTGCGCGACGACAACGCGCTGTCCAGAGGCGAGCGCGAGCTGATCGCCGCCTACGTGTCCGCGCGCAACGACTGCCGCTTCTGCTACGCCTCGCACGCCGCGTTCGCGCAGGCGCAGCTGCCGGAGGACAGCGCGCCGGTCGAGCAGATCTGCGCCGACCCGGCGCGGGCGGAACTGTCGGCCAAGATGCGGGCGCTGCTCGACATCGCCGGATCCGTGCAGCAGGACGGCAAGACGGTCACCGCCGGGCAGGTCACCACCGCCAGGGTCGCCGGGGCCACCGACGTGGAGATCCACGACGCGGTCCTCATCGCCGCCGCCTTCTGCATGTTCAACCGCTACGTGGACGGCCTGGCCACGATCGCGCCCGACGACCCCGACGCCTACCGGGCGATGGCGGCCGGCCTGGTCGAGACCGGATACGTGGCGGCGCTGCCGCGCTGAACCCTCACTCCAGGAGGTCGAGCTGGCCGTCGCAGTTCCAGCCCGACGGCACGCCGGTGATCCGCAGCGGCCTCCTGGAGGCCAGGCCCAGGCGGGAGGCGCAGTCCGGCCCGATGCCCGCCAGCCGGGACTCGGGGGTCCGCAGCGCGTGCTTGCACGCGGCGCACCGCACCACGTGCTCGCGGACGGCGGGCTCGCCGAGGTCGAACAACGTCACGTCGTCTGAGCTCACCCGCCCACCCTAGGACCGGCTGAAACCTGCTTGTGTTCACGGGCGGCGGGCGAGTTGGATGGCCGTGTGCCCGAGATCGCCTGCGACGAGTCCGGCGCCGAGGGGGAGAAGCTCGTCGGCGGCAACACCGACGTGTTCGCCCACGCCGCCGTCCGGCTCGACGCGGAGTCCGCGGCCCGGTGCCTGGCCGAGCTCCGCGACCGGGCGCCCTCGCCCACGACCGAGTACAAGTCGAGCATCCTGCGCCGCTCCAAGCACCGCAGGGCGCTGATGTGGCTGCTCGGCCCGTCGAGCCCGGCCTACGGCCAGGTCCGCGTCCACCTCACCGACAAGACCCACCTCCTGATCCGGCGCCTGGCCGACGTGCTCGGGCTGACGGCGGGGGAGCTGCGGGAGGCCGGGCCGAGGGAGTTCGGGCAGGCGTGGCCGCGCCTGCTGGAGGCGGTCAACGACCACATGCGCTCGGGAGCGCGCAACGGCGCCCGCGACCCCGGCGACCTGCTCGGGCTTCTCGCCGAGCCGCTGCGGGCGGGCTCGGGTCTGGCGCGCGGGCTGCTCGCGGCGATGCCGTACCTCGCGGAGTTCGGGACGCGGGAGGACGAGAGCCCCGCGCTCGACCCGCTGATCCCGGCGATCCTGCGCGCGATCGCCTACGGCGCCTCGGGCGGTGTGCCGGTCACGGTCGTGCACGATCAGCAGACGGTGCTGTCGGAGGAACGGGTGGCCAGGATCGCCCGCCTGTCCGGCGGCCTGCTCGCCGACTTCCGGCTCGTGGACTCACGCACCGACGCCCGGGTGCAGGTCGCCGACCTGCTCGCGGGCGCCGCCCGCCGGATCGCCTCGGAGGAACTCGGCGGCCACGGCGACCCCGATCTCACGGCGCTGCTGCGGCCGTACGTCGACGAGGGCTCGACCTGGGGCGACGCGCGGAGCTGGCGGCTGCTGGCCCCCGAGGCGGCATCCTAGGAGGCGGGGCGCGGTTCGGTGAGCTGGGCCAGGTCGATGCCGTGCTCGGCCAGGTCGTCGACACTGGCGCAGTAGCCGTACAGGTAGGTCTGGTCGCCGACCTGGCGGGAGATGCGCAGGACGGGCCGGTCGTCGAGGACGATCGCCTCCACCTGGACCCCGTCGGGGGTACGCCACACTGCCACGGGGCAAACCCTAGCGACCAGGACTTAAAGGATGGGTAATGAGTTATCGGGCATTCGTGGAGCTGGTCGGCGATTCGCCGGCGGCCAGGGCGCTCGGCGCCGAGCTGTGGGCCCGCTGGTCCGAGCCGCACCGCCGCTACCACACGCGCACCCACCTGCGCGCAGTCCTCGACGCCGTGGACGAGCTGGCCGCAGAGGCGGGCGAGCCGACCGCCGTCCGGCTGGCCGCCTGGTTCCACGACGCCGTGTACGACGGCCGCCCCGGCTGGGACGAGGAGCGCAGCGCCCAGCTCGCCCAGGCGCGGCTGCCGCTGTGCGGGGTGCCCTCGGAGATGGTGGCGGAGGTGGCCAGGCTCGTGCGGCTGACCGCGGCCCACGACCGGTTGCGCGACGGCGACGCGAACGGGGCCGTCCTGTGCGACGCCGACCTCGCGGTGCTGGGCCGGCCCGGCTACGAGGAGTACGCGCGGGCGATCAGGCAGGAGTACGCCCACGTGCCCGACGAGCTGTTCAGGAAGGGCCGCGCGGAGGTGCTGCGCAGACTGCTGGCCGTACCCTCCCTCTACCGCACGCCCCGGGCGCGGCGGCTGTGGCAGGAGCGGGCCGTGCGGCAGCTCACCGCCGAACTGGCCGCGCTCACCGGCCCGCGGCGCTCCGGCGGCGGCGCAGCCCCGCGCCGGTGAGCCTGCTCACCAGCTCGCGCGAGCCGACCTCCTCCGCGCCCAGCTCCACGGCCTTGTCGTACAGGGTCTCCGGCACGTCGTAGTGGTCGCGGTCGAAGGCGCGGCGCGGCATCCCCAGCGCCTCGGCGAAGGCGTGCAGCTCCGCGAGGGACACGTCGCTCACCAGATGCGACCACATCAGCTCACGCGGCCCCGGCCACACGGGCGGGTCGATCAGAATCGTCACGGACCATATTGTCCAGGAACCGCCGCAAGCCGGCGCCGGCCGTCGCTAGGAGACGGGCACCCGTCCCCGCACCGTCAGTTCGTCCAGGTCGGCGACCACCACGTCCGCGCCGTGCGCGCGCAGCTCCGCCGCCCGCTCCCGCGGACCGACGGCGACGACGAGCCCGAAGCCGCCCGCGCGCCCCGCCACGAGCCCCGGCAGCGCGGACTCCACCACCGCAGCCCGTGCGGCGGGCAGGTCGAGCCGGTGGCACGCCTCAAGGAACAGGGCCGGGTCCGGTTTGCCGGGCAGGTTCATGAGCGTGGCGTCGTACCCGTCGACCACCAGGTCGAACAGGTGCTCGACCCCCGCTCCGGCGATGAGCCGCCGCCCGTGGACGCTCGCGGTGACCGCCGCCGTACGGCTGCCGCGCCGGCGCAGTTCGTGCAGGAGCGCGACGGCGGAGGGGAAGGCGGCGACGCCGTATTTGCCGATCTGGGTGAGGAACTCGCGGTCCTTGGCCGCCCCGAGCCCGTGGACGGTCGGGGTCCCGGGTTCGTCGTCCGGGGCGCCCTGCGCGAGGTCGATGCCCCTGGAGGACAGGAAGGCGCGCAGCCCGTCGAGGCGGGGGCGGCCGTCCACGTGGCGCCGGTAGTCGGCCTCGACGTCGAAGGGGGCCGAGCGGCCGCGCAGGAAGGGGTCGAAGACGTGCTTCCAGGCGGCCGCGTGCACCCGGGCGGTGTCGGTCACGACGCCGTCGCTGTCGAGGACGACGGCACCGATCGAGGACAGGTCGATCTCGGGTCCGTTCACATCTGTGACGGTACGCTCACTACCAGGTGACGGGTAGTTTCTCCACGCCGTAGATGATGGCGAGCTTGCGGAACGGCACCTCGCCGGCGACCCGGAGCCCCGGGAAGCGGCGCAGCAGGGCCGGGAAGGCGATGCGCATCTCCATCTGGGCGAGCGGTGCGCCGATGCAGCGGTGGATACCGTGCCCGAAGGCCAGGTGGGAGCCGCTGGAGGCGCGTTCGGGCCGTACCTTGTCCATCCCCTCGCCGAGGGCCGGGTCGCGGTTGGCGGCGGCCAGCGAGCACAGGACCATCTGGCCCTTCTTGATCGGCGTGCCGAGCAGTTCGAGGTCCTCGCGGGCGAAGCGCGGGAAGGCGACCTGGACGACCGTCATGTACCGCAGCAGCTCTTCGACCACCTGGTTGATGTAGCCGTCCTCCTCGCGGACCCTGGCGGCGACCTCCGGGTTCTCCATCAGCCACAGCGAGCCCAGCGCCAGCATGCTGGTGCTGGTGTCGTGGCCGCCGGTGAGCAGGCCGTCGGCCATGCTGGCGAGAGTACGGTCGTCCAGCTCGTCGCCGTGCTCGCGCAGAAGCTGCCCGAGCAGCCCGTCGCCGGGGTCGCGGCGCTCGCGGGCGACCAGGTCGACCAGGTAGGTCATGGCGTCGTTGATCGCCTGGAGCGACGCCTCCGGCCCGGCCATGAAGTCGAAGCGGTCGGTGCTCATCTTGAGGAAGTCGGCGCGCTCGTCGTACGGGACGCCGAGGAGCTCGCAGACCACCAGCGACGGGATCGGCAGCGCGAAGGACTGCACGAGGTCGGCGGGCGCGCCGTCCTTGTCCATCCGGTCGAGGTGCTCCTCGACCATCTCCTCGATGCGCGGTTCGAGCCTGCGCAGGCGGCGCATGGTGAACTCGGGCGTGAGGTACTTGCGCAGCCGGGTGTGCTCGGGCGGGTCGCGGAAGCCGAGGCCGCCGGGGTCGTCCTGGTTGGAGCCGAGGCCGATGATGCCCGCGAAGTCGCTGCTGAAGCGCTCGTGGTCACCGAGTACGGCGCGGACGTCCTCATACCGCGTGAGCAGGAAGACGGTCTGGTCACCGGGGATCTCCATGGGGAACACCCGCTGCTCGGTCCGGATGCGGCCGAGTTCGGCGACGGGGTCGAAACCCTCCCGCATGAACTGCACGAGGGGAAACTCTGACTCTTCCATCAAATCCATCCTGCCGGGGGCATTGCGCTATGTGGTGATAAGTCCCCTATAGATAGTCCCACCTGCGACAAGTGCCCGTGCCGCGGACTGCGGGGACGCCTCGTTCAGTGTGGAGCATGACCCGCCCTCGCACATCCTCCGTAAGTGGGAAGGGCGGCTCCTGCCCCGGTCCCGGGTCTCCGGGAGCTCCGACTGCCGCTAGGGTTTGCGATCGTGTCGCTCTATGGCGGACGGGGGCCGGTTTGGCGTACAAGGGAGCGACATTCTGCAATGATCTCGTCGAACGCAGTCGGACATCCAACCTGACGGACAGTGACTGATGCCCCCATTTGAGGAAATAGCCGCTTTCATCTCGGAAAAGCCCTTCGTCGCGACCATCATCGGAGTGTCCGCGCTCGTCGCGCTCGCCCTGGCCTACGTGTTCGGCCGGGTCGCCTGGCGCGCGAGTTCCACCTTCTTCACCCGGTACGTCGCCCCGCGTCCCGTCGAGGACGTCCTCACCGTCGTGGCCGCCTGCATCGCCACCGGCGTGTCCGCGCAGGGCATGTGGCGCTTCTCCGAAGACGTCCTCGGGCTCGACGGCCCGCTCAGGTTGCTGCTGTTCGCCTTCATCGAGATCGCCATCATCACCAGTGCCGTGCGGGCCAGACGCAACATGCGGGAGAACTACTCGGCGGGCATCGACGGCATCGCCGTGTGGGTGCTGACCTGCCTGACCGCCGTGCTGTCCAGCATGGACGCGGGCAGCCTGCCCGAGGCCGTCTTCCGCCTGGCCGCGCCCCTGGTGGCCGCGTGGCTGTGGGAGCGCGGCATGGCCATCGAGCGCCACCGCATCCGGGGCACCGGCCGCATCAACTGGCGTCTCACCCCCGAGCGCATGCTGGTCCGGCTCGGCCTGGCCGAGGTCAACGACCGCAACGCCAGCGAGGTGGACGCCCACCGCAGGCTCACCCGGGTCGCCCTGGCCGCCAAGAAGGCCAAGGCGCTGCGTGAGGGCGGAGCGCCCGAGCGCAAGGTCAGGGCCGCCCTCGCCAAGCTCGACAAGGCGATGGACCAAGCGGTCGAGCACACCGGCCTGGCCGTCGACCAGACCAGGCAGGAGGCGCTGCTGGCGCAGATCGCCGCCCTGTACAACACCTCCAAGCTGGTCGACGCCGACCCGCGCGTGCCGTGGGAGCAGAACCACCAGCCGGTGCCCGCGCGGGCGCTGCCGCCGGTGCTGGCCGAACTCGTCGACGACGACGACGTGGTGTACGACACGACGCCGCAGGTCGTCGACAGCGCCGAGCGGGCGCGGCTGATGCGCGCCGCCCGGCAGTACTGGGACCGGCAGATCGCCAAGCGGATCGTGCCGAGGACGATCGACATCGCCCAGGAAGTGGGCATCTCACTGACGATCGCCCGCGAATGGCGAGCGCTCTGGAAGCTGGAACCCCAGGCGCACTCGCTGATCGAGGCCCTCTACCAGGAGCACGGCATCGTCGACACCGGGGCCTTCCCCGCCATCGCCGACGACCGCGTCCTCGCCGACACCAAGTGAGGCTCAGCCCAGGGCGGCGTTGACCACCGCCCTGGCCTCCTCCTGCACCCGCGACAGGTGCTCGGGGCCGCGGAACGACTCGGCGTAGATCTTGTAGACGTCCTCGGTGCCGGACGGGCGGGCGGCGAACCACGCCTGCTCGGTCGCCACCTTGATCCCGCCGAGCGCGGCCCCGTTGCCCGGCGCCTCGGTGAGGATCGCGGTGACCCGGTCGCCCGCCAGCGAGTCCGCCGTCACCTGCGAGGCCGACAGGCGGCCGAGCACGGCCTTCTGCTCGCGGGTCGCGGGCGCGTCCACGCGGGCGTAGGCGGGCTCGCCGAAGCGCCGCGTGAGCTCGCCGTACAGCTCGCTCGGCGACCTGCCGGTGACGGCGATGATCTCGGCGGCCAGCAGCGCCAGGATGATCCCGTCCTTGTCGGTGGTCCACGTCGAGCCGTCGCGCCGCAGGAACGAGGCGCCCGCGCTCTCCTCGCCGCCGAATCCGAGCGAGCCGTCGAGCAACCCGGGGACGAACCACTTGAACCCGACGGGCACCTCGTACAGCCGCCTGCCGAGCCCGGCCGTCACCCGGTCGATCATGCTGCTGCTCACCAGCGTCTTGCCCACCCCCGAGGCGGCCGGCCAGCCGTCGCGGTGGGAGAACAGGTAGGACACCACCACGGCGAGGTAGTGGTTGGGGTTGAGCAGCCCGCCGTCCGGGGTGACGACACCGTGCCTGTCCGCGTCGGCGTCGTTGCCCGTGGAGACGTCGAAGCGCGAGCGGTTGCCGATCAGCGAGGCCATCGCGTACGGCGACGAGCAGTCCATGCGGATCCTGCCGTCCCAGTCGAGCGTCATGAACCGCCACGTCGGGTCCACCAGCGGGTTGACCACGGTCAGGTCGAGCCGGTGCCGTTCGGCGATCTCCCCCCAGTACGCCACGCTCGCCCCGCCCAGCGGGTCGGCGCCGATGCGCACCCCGGCCGCGCGCACCGCCTCGACGTCGATCACCGACGGCAGGTCGGCCACGTAGGCGTCCATGAAGTCGTAGCGGCCGGTCGTGTCGGCCGCCAGCGCCCGCGTGTACGGAACCCGGCGCACCCCCTTGAGCCCCTCGGCCAGCAACTCGTTGGCCCGGTCCTGGATCCACCCGGTCGCGTCGGTGCCGGCCGGGCCCCCGTTCGGCGGGTTGTACTTGAAGCCGCCGTCGGCCGGCGGGTTGTGCGACGGCGTCACCACGACCCCGTCGGAGCCCGGATGGGCGAGGATCGCGTGGGAGAGCGCCGGGGTCGGCGTGTAGCCGTCGCGGCTGTCGACGAGCACCCGCACCCCGTTGGCGGCGAACACCTCCAGCGCCGAGACCCGTGCGGGCTCGGACAGCGCGTGCGTGTCGGCTCCCAGGAACAGCGGACCGGTGACGCCCTGCGCGGTACGGTACTCGCAGATCGCCTGGCTGGTGGCCAGGATGTGGTCCTCGTTGAAGGCGGAGCGCAACGCCGAGCCGCGATGGCCCGAGGTTCCGAACGCCACCCGCTGGCCCGGATCGTCCACGTCGGGGTGGAGCGCGTAGTAGGCGGTCACCAGCCTGGCGACGTCCACCAGGTCGGACGGCTGGGCGGGCTGTCCCGCGCGATCGTGGGTCATGCGCCAAGCTTATGACGGGGCCCATGACGGGCACCTGAACGCAGAAACGGAGTCTCGGCGGCGATGCGGATCGGACTTTTCCTCGGCGAACCACGCGGTGACGACCCCGTCGGCGCGCTGCGCGACGACCTTCGGCGTGCGCGCGACGACGGCTTCCCGTCGGCGTGGATCTCCCACATCTTCGGCGTCGACGCGCTCACCGCGCTGGCGGCGGCGGGCCCGGCGGTACCCGGCATCGAGGTCGGCACCGCCGTGGTGCCCACCTACCCGCGCCACCCGGCCGCCCTCGCCCAGCAGGCGCTGACCGTCAACACGGCCGTCGGCGGCCGGCTCACCCTCGGCATCGGCCTGTCGCACCAGGTCGTCATCGAGGACATGTTCGGCTACGACTTCGCCAAGCCGGCCAGGCATATGAAGGACTACCTGTCCGTCCTCGTGCCGCTGGTCAAGGACGGGCAGGTCGCCTACGAGGGCGAGACGCTCAAGGCGCAGATCGCCCTCGGCACCCCGGGCCGGGGCATGCAGGTGCTCGTCGCCGCCCTCGCCCCCCGCATGCTGGAGCTGGCCGGATCGCTCGCCGACGGCACCGTCCTGTGGATGACCGGCCCCAAGACCGTCGCCGAGCACGTCGTGCCCGCGCTCACCGCCGCCGCGGACAAGGCCGGACGCCCGGCCCCGCGCGTCGTGTGCGGGCTGCCCGTCACCGTCACGGACGACCCGCAGGCCGCCCGCGA
This sequence comes from Nonomuraea longicatena, assembly GCF_039525605.1. Taxonomy (NCBI): domain Bacteria; kingdom Bacillati; phylum Actinomycetota; class Actinomycetes; order Streptosporangiales; family Streptosporangiaceae; genus Nonomuraea; species Nonomuraea longicatena. Next base: position 26,160 of record NZ_BAAAHQ010000020.1, read on the forward strand.
CGAGGCCGACCGGATGCTCGCCATGTACGGCACCCTGCCCTCCTACCGCGCGGTGCTCGACAGGGAGGGCGCGGCGGGCCCGGGCGGGGTCGCCGTCGTCGGGGACGAGGACAGCGTCGCCCGGCAACTCGCCGAACTGGGCCGCGCCGGCGTCACCGACTTCATCGCCTCCGAGTACGGCGACCGCGACCGCACCCGCAGACTCCTGGCCGAACTCGCAGGTTGAACGCCGACGGCGCGCCGCTGAGCCCGCCCGGCCGGATCGACCTAGACTCCGGCAAGGTGAAACGAGTGCTGCACGGCATCGATGTCTCCAACTGGCAGGGGACGGTCGACTGGTCGGGACACGCGCGCAGCGGCGTCGCCTTCGCCTTCGCCAAGGCCACGGAGGGCGGCACCTACACCGACCGCTACTTCGCCCGCAACTGGGACGGCATGCGGGCGAGCTGGCTCGTCTGCGGCGCCTACCACTTCGCCCGCCCCAAGGGCGACCCGGTGGAGCAGGCCCGCCACTTCCTGCGCACGGTCTACGCCGCCGGCGGCCTGCGCAAGGGCGACCTGATCGCGCTCGACCTGGAGACCAACGACGGACTGCCGCCCGAGCGGGTGGCGAGGTACGCCCGCCGCTGGTGCCACTACGTCGAGCGCAGCACGGGTCTGCGCCCCTTCGTCTACACGTTCCTGTCGTTCGCGAGGACCGGCCACTGCGCCGGGCTCGGCGACCACCCGCTGTGGATCGCCGGGCCCGATCTGCCGCGCGGCAACCCCATGGTGCCGCTGCCCTGGAACGACTGGACGATCCACCAGCACGCCAACAGCCCGCTGGACCGCAACGTCTTCCACGGCAGCCGCCGAGACCTGACCAGGCTGGGGTTCAGGCCGCGATAGCATCGTTGTCCATCAAACCCGTGCGATCCAAGGAGCCACCGTGTCAGCCGAGCTACGCATCACCCTCGCCGGAGCCGAGCGTGTGGTCGAGCCCGGCACGACGTACGGCCAGGCCCTGGAGGCCGACGGCCGCACGGTGATCGCCGCCCGTGTCAACGGCGAACTGCGCGACCTGGCCTCCTACGCCGTCCCGGGCGACGTGGTCGAGCCGGTTGCCATCGACAGCGCGGACGGCCGCGCCATCCTGCGCCACTCGGCCGCCCATGTGCTCGCCCAGGCGGTCCAGGAGCTGTTCCCCGAGGCCAAGCTGGGCATCGGGCCGCCCGTCGACAACGGGTTCTACTACGACTTCGACGTCGCGCACCCCTTCCAGCCCGACGACCTCAAGCGCGTCGAGAAGCGCATGCGCGAGATCGTCAAGCAGGGGCAGGTGTTCTCGCGGCGGGTCGTCTCCGACGAGGAGGCGCGGGCCGAGCTGGCGGCCGAGCCGTACAAGCTGGAGCTCATCGGCCTGAAGGGCGGCGCGGCCGACGAGGAGACCGTCGAGGTGGGCGGCGCCGAGCTGACCATCTACGACAACCTCGACCCCAAGAGCGGCGAGCTGTGCTGGAAGGACCTCTGCCGAGGCCCCCACCTGCCGAGCACCCGGGTGATCCCGGCCTTCAAGCTCATGCGCACCGGTGGCGCCTACTGGCGGGGCAGTGAGAAGAACCCGCAGCTCCAGCGCATCTACGGCACCGCGTGGGAGTCCCGCGAACGGCAGGACGACTACCTCAAGCTGCTCGAAGAGGCCGAGCGGCGCGACCACCGCAAGCTCGGCGCCGAGCTCGACCTGTTCAGCTTCCCGCCGGAGCTGGGCAGCGGGCTGCCGATCTTCCATCCCAAGGGCGGGATCATCCGCAAGGAGATGGAGGACTACATGCGCCAGCGGCAGCTGGAGGCGGGCTACGAGTTCGTCAACACGCCGCATCTGACCAAGTCCTCCCTGTTCGAGACCTCGGGCCACCTGCCCTGGTACGGCGAGGACATGTTCCCGGCCTTCGAGCTCGACGGCGTCGACTACCGCGTCAAGCCGATGAACTGCCCGATGCACAACCTGATCTTCCGCGCACGCGGCCGCTCCTACCGCGAGCTGCCGCTGCGGCTGTGCGAGTTCGGCAGCGTCTACCGCTACGAGAAGTCGGGCGTCGTCCACGGCCTCACCCGCGTGCGCGGCATGACGCAGGACGACTCGCACATCTACACCACCCAGGAGCAGATGGGCGACGAGCTGAAGTCGCTGCTGACCTTCGTGCTCAGCGTGCTGCGTGACTTCGGCCTGGACGAGTTCTACCTTGAGCTGTCCACCCGCGACGACTCCGAGAAGTTCATCGGCGAGCAGGCCGACTGGGACGAGGCCACCGAGGCGCTGCGCCAGGCGGCCGAGGAGTCCGGCCTCGACCTCGTCGCCGACCCGGGCGGCGCCGCCTTCTACGGTCCCAAGATCTCCGTCCAGGCCAAGGACGCGATCGGCCGCACGTGGCAGCTCTCGACGATCCAGCTCGACTTCAACCAGCCCAAGCGCTTCGGCCTGGAGTACCAGGCGGCCGACGGCAGCCGGAAGACCCCGGTCATGATCCACCGGGCGCTGTTCGGATCGGTCGAGCGCTTCCTCGGGGTGCTCGTCGAGCACTACGCGGGCGCCTTCCCTCCGTGGCTCGCGCCCGTGCAGGTCGTCGGCATCCCGATCGCGGAGGCGCACGCGCCCTATCTTCAGGACGTGGCCAAGAAGTTGCGCGAGCGCGGCATCCGGGTCGAGGTCGACACCGCCGACGACCGCATGCAGAAGAAGATCCGCAACGCGCAGAAGGCCAAGGTGCCGTTCATGCTGCTGGCCGGTGACGACGACATCGCCAACGGGGCCGTGTCGTTCCGCTACCGCAACGGCGAGCAGAAGAACGGCGTACCGGTCGAGGAGGCGGTCGCCGAGATCATCGGCGCGGTCGAACGGCGGATCCAGGTCTGACTCAGACGGCCCCCTTCTCCGTTGTTGCCACAAACGGTGAAATCTAGGTTTTGAGAACCTTGTGCGTCTTGAGAAGCTGGAGGCCGCTGAGCCGCCCAGCACCATGATGCACGATCAGTCCTGACATGAAAGAGCCCCCGGTACAGGAAAGGGTCGGACATGGAACGACGGAACTTCCTGCGTGCCTCGGTCGTCGGGGCCGGAGCGCTCGCGCTGCCCTTCACCCTCTGGGAAGGCACGGGCCTCGGCTCACCCGCCCAGCCCGCCCCCGGCCCGTACGGCCCGCTGCGGGCCGCCGACACCAACGGCATCATGCTCCCGTCCGGGTTCACCAGCAAGATCGTGGCCCGCTCCCGCCAGGTCGTCGCGGGCACCTCCTACACCTGGCACGACGCCCCCGACGGCGGCGCCTGCTTCGCCGACGGCACCGGCTGGGCCTACGTGTCCAACTCCGAGATCAACCCCGACGGCGGCGCGTCGGTGATCCGCTTCAACGCCGCGGGCACGATCGTGTCGGCCGGCCGCATCCTGGGTGGCACCCGGCTCAACTGCGCCGGTGGCGCGACGCCGTGGAAGACGTGGCTGTCGTGCGAGGAGGTCGACCGGGGGTACGTGTACGAGACCTACCCGTTCGGCGGCACCGCCGTACGGCGGCCCGCGATGGGTCTCTTCCAGCACGAGGCCGCGGCGGCCGACCCGGTGCGCAAGGTCGTGTACCTCACGGAGGACGAGTCCGACGGGCGCTTCTACCGGTTCGTCCCGACGACGTGGGGCGACCTGTCGCGCGGCACCCTGCAGGTCCTGGTCGCGGGCACGGCCACGTCCGGCTCGTTCACCTGGGCGAACATCCCCGACCCCGACGGCTCGCCGACCCGGACCCGCCACCAGGTCCAGGGGGCGAAGGTGTTCAACGGTGGAGAGGGCTGCCACTACGCCGACGACAGGGTGTGGTTCACCACCAAGGGCGACAACCGGCTGTGGCAGGTGAACCTGGTGGCCGGGACGTACGAACTGGCCTACGACGACAGCCTGGTCACGCCGGGCACACCGCCGCTGACGGGGGTGGACAACGTGACCGGGACGACAGGCGGCGACCTGTACGTCGCCGAGGACGGGGCGAACATGGAGATCTGCCTCATCACCCCGGGCAGCCAGGTGTCGCCGTTCCTGCGCATCACGGGGCAGAGCTCGTCGGAGATCACCGGACCGGCGTTCAACCCGGCGGGCGACCGGCTCTACTTCTCCTCCCAGCGCGGTACGTCCGGCTCCTCGTCGGCCGGCATCACCTACTGCGTCCAGGGCCCCTTCCGCCGGTGACGGCGGGCGGGCTCCGGTCCTGTCCGTGAGCGCCGCCCCGTCACAGGGTGAACAGGCGGAAGGTCACCGCCGGGCGGCCGCCGAAGTACGGGGCGGCCGCATGGGCGGACTCTTCCACGATCGTGCGCACGTACGACTCGGGGTCCTCGTCCGTCAGCGCCGCGATGTACGCGCGATGCTCCAGCAGTGATGCCACCCCCCGGTGCAGGCAGGTCGAGACGTCGAGCGCGTGGGTCGGGTTCTCCGAACCCGCCACCGCCACCCACCGCACCCCGCCCCACGGCACCCCCACATCCGGAAATATCCATTGATTGCCCGCATCGGCGGCCGCATCCAGGACGGCCCGCCCCACCGCCCGGTGGTCAGCGGAGTTCCAGTATCTGCCGCCCCAGGTGTCCTCATAGGTCATGGTGACCAGCAACTCGGGACGATGCCGCCGGATCGCCGCCGTCAGATCGCGCCGTAGCCGCACGCCGTACTCGATCACCCCGTCGGCGTGGTCGAGGAACTCCACGCTCGACACCCCGACGGCGGCGGCGCTGGCCCGCTGCTCTCGTTCGCGCAGCGGCCCGGCCTCGGCGGGGGTGATCCCGTCGATCCCGGCCTCACCCCGGGTGGCGAGCAGGTAGGAGACCTCTTTGCCGTTGTCCGTCCAGAACGCCACCGCCGACGCGCACCCGTACTCCAGATCGTCCGGATGCGCCACGATCGCCAGTGCGCGCCGCCAGTCTCCGGGCATCTCTGCCAGCTCCGCCATCCCAGCCTCCCTTTGAGTTTCCTTTCCCCCACCGTAGCGACCGCCTTGCGACCGATCCTCCCCGAAGCCGTACCGCCCGGCCTTCCAACAGCGGGAAGCGCCGCACCCCGGACGCCTCGGGCCCGGCCGAGTGCGGCCTGGATGTCCTGGTGCGCCCGGCGGGAAGAATATGCTGCTTAGCATGCAGGATCAGGCCGGGGCGCCGGACAACTTTCAGCGGCTGTGGACCCCGCATCGGATGGCATACATCAAGGGCGAGAACAAACCCACCGGTGAGGGCCCGGGTGACGGCTGCCCGTTCTGCACGATCCCCGCCATGGACGACGCCGACGGCCTGATCGTCGCCAGAGGTGCCCGCGTCTACGCGGTCCTCAACCTCTACCCCTACAATTCGGGCCACCTCATGGTCGTCCCGTACCGGCACGTCGCCGAGTACGACGAACTCGACCCGGCGGAGACCGCCGAACTCGGCGATTTCACCCAGCGGGCGCTGCGCGCGCTGCGTAAGGCGAGTGGCGCCCAGGGCTTCAACGTCGGCATGAACCTGGGCCAGGTGGCGGGCGCGGGCATCGCCGCCCACCTGCACCAGCACGTGGTCCCGAGGTGGGGCGGCGACACCAACTTCATGCCGGTGGTCGCGCAGACGAAGGTGCTGCCGCAGCTACTTCGCGACACCCGCGAGCTGCTCGCCGACGCCTGGGGCGGCTGAGCCGTCCTGCTGCCGCATCGCGGCGATGCCCGCCGACAGCAGCAGCGGGATGGCCAGCGCGAGCGCCATGGACAGCACGGCGGCGCCCGAGTCGTTGACGAGCATGCCCACCACTCCGCTGACGAGCGTGCCGATGAGCCCCGCCTTGAGCGCGGGCGAGTGCTCGAAGGCCGCGGGCACCACGCCGGAGGACGCCTTCTCCGGCCGCATCACCGCGTAGACGAGGAAGCCGAGGGCGGCGATCACGATCGGGACGAGGTTCGGGTTGATCAGCGTGCTGATCATCGCCTCGAACTTCCGCCACACCACCTCGAACGCCTCGCCGTCGAGCACCTGGCCGACGAACCGGCCGAGGTGCGACTGCTCGCTCGGCGGCTTGAGGTAGTTGGCGACGGCGAACGCGGTGACGGCCAGGCCGCCCGCGACGCAGAACAGCGCCAGTTTCATCAGCGAGATGCGCTTGCCCAGGATGATCAGCGCGGTGACCGCGATGCCGGGCACGAACGCGATCACGCCGCCGAAGTCGCTGCCGAGCCCGGAGCCGCCGAGCACCATCGCGAAGGCCCCCACGATCGCCACCACGGCGGCGCCGATCTTGCCGGGCCAGCGGTGGGCGACGACCGTGGTGGCCAGCAGGGTGCCCGTGGCCAGCAGGGCGAAGGGGATGTTGCCGAGCCCGTAGTAGCGGGCGCCCTGCTCGGCGCTGAAGCCCATGAAGCTGTTGAGCTGCAGGGTGGTGCCCGTCAGCAGGTCGCCGGCGAGGGTGAGCGCGGTCGCCCCGGCGACGACGGCCAGCGGCCCGAGCGGCTTGCGGCGCCACGGACCGGCGAAGGCCAGCCCGGTCAGCGCCACCCAGAACAGCAGCATCCCGCCGAACAGTTCCACGTGCGTCGACCACGGCAGCAGGTTCACCAGGAAGGAGGTGACCGGCAGCGCGGCCAGCGCCACCGCGGCCCCCCGTACCCACGGCAGCGCCGCGCGGCGGCGCAGCAGCAGGAAGGCCAGGACGTAGAACAGGACCTGCAGGACCGCCAGCGCCGTGAAGTACACGCCCTTGACCGAGCGCATGGTCTGGGCGCTCTCGTCGGCGTCGGTCATCCGCTGGAACGTCGCCCCGCCGTCGCCGGCCGTCATGACCTGGCCGATGACCGTGTGGGGGACCGCGACGCCCAGCTTGGTGAGCGCGGTCGTGGTCAGGTCGGGCAGGATCGAGATGTCCTCGCGGCGGGTCGAGGAGGCGCCGAGCAGCCTGCCCTGCGCGCCGGGCTCGCTGAGCATCGCCGTCCGCAGGTGCGGGACGCCGCCGTGGTCGGACACCCCGGCCAGCAGCACCGTCGTGCCGGCGGGCAGGATCGACAGCAGCGCGCCCGCCTTGGCGTCGGCCAGGCGCAGCGCCTTGCGGCGCTCGGCGGCCGGCAGCGGGTCGGGCTCGCGGGGCAGCTTGTCGTCGGCGCCGAGGTAGGGGCGGACGAGGTCGTCGACGTCCATCACGATCAGGCGCGCGGTCTCCAGGTCGGCGGTCCGCAACTGGAGCGGGGAGGCGTGGTAGGCGGGGGTGGCGCCGGTGCGGTCGGCCAGCGCGAGCGCTGCTCCGGGGCCGATGGCGACGGTGGCGGCACCGGCCGCCTTGAGGGTCTCGCCGAGGATGCCGACGTTCTTCTGCCCGGCGACGTCGATGAGGTACTCGTAGTCGGGGATGACGGCTCCGGCACCACGCTGCTCGGGCATCGGGGGAGCGCCGCACCGGTAGCCCGCGGCGGAGCGGATGCCCGCCGAGATCGTCAGCCAGCCGTCGTAGGGGCAGGTGACGTTGCCGACCGTGCGGACCGACATCGAGCCCAGGGCACTGGACTGCGCGAGCCGGTGGAGGTTGGGGGTGTCGGACGGAGTGATGTCCTTCCAGTGCAGCGCGGACACCCCGATCAGCGCCACCCGCGCCTGATCGCGTGCCTGAGCCTGCGCAGCCGGGGTGAGCACACCCGCCAGCAGCAGCAACAACACCACACCGAGCGCCCGCCGCACTGTGTCTCCCGTCCCTAGAAGGTGTCCCATCCTCTCACTGCGGCCGAGCCCGCCGCCCGGGGTTCGCGACTGCCCGCGCGGGCTCGGGCGCCCTTCTCCGTCACGGCCCGGCTGCCCCACCGCCCACCCGCCGCCGTCGGCCGGCGNNGTCGACCCAGGCGGCGCGCACCCGCGCCGCCACCCGCCGCGACGCCGCCCTGTTGCCCGCCCGACGGGGACACGGACACGGCGCTGCCACGACCGCCCTGTGCCCGCCCGTCAGGGAGGGTCGGTCACGGCGATGCCACGACCGACCCTCCCTGACCGTGCTCAGACTGCGGGGATCTTCACCTCGACCGGCGCCGACTCCTGCTGGAGCCGGGACAGGGATGTGATCAGGTAGGTGCCAGGCTTGCCGTCGAAGGCGGGTGAGGAGAGCACGGACACCAGGTTGCGCGCGTCGGCGGCCTGGCAGGACGCGCCGGACTCCGGCACCCGGTAGACCGCATACCCCCGGGCGCCCGGCGTCGCCTGCCAGGTCAGCTTGGTGCCCGAGGCCCGGAACCCGGCCGGCTTGGCCGGGGCGTCGCCGCCGAGACCCTTGATCAGCGGCAGCAGGGCCGGACGGCTGTAGTGCTCGGCCGAGATGCGGTCCATCGCCTTCAGCGGGTTGCTCAGCAACTGCTTGGCGCTGAAGTAAACGTCCCCGTCCACCTGCGGGTAGCGGCGGTTGAGCGTCAGGTGCGCCGACAGCTCGCCCGGCTTGGTCCACGCCCTGTCGTCGGTGGCGCCCACCCGGTAGAGGGCCTGGCCGAGGTACAGGTCGACGCCGGTGCCCTTGACCTCGTTGGCCCACCACGGCACCAGTGCCCGGTAGTCGGCCGCCCGGAAGCCGCGCGGCCAGTACAACTGCGGCATCACGTAGTCGACCGTGCCCTCCTTGATCCAGTGGCGGGCGTCGGCGTAGATGGCGTCGTAGGCCGACATGCCGGAGGTGTCGGAGCCGGAGGGGTCCTGGGCCTTGTTGCGCCAGATGCCGAACGGGCTGATGCCGAACTTGACGTGGCCCTTGGTGTCGTGGACGGCCTTGTCGACCTGGGCGACCAGCTTGTTGACGTTGTCGCGGCGCCAGTCGGCGAGCTTCTTGCCGTCGCCGTACTTCGCGAACGCGGCCCGGTCGTCGAAGGTGCCGCCCCCGCCCGGGTAGGGGTAGAAGTAGTCGTCGAAGTGCACGCCGTCGACGTCGTAACGCTGGACGACGTCGGTGATGACCCGGGTCACGTGCTCGCGCACCTGCGGCAGGCCCGGGTTGTAGTAGAGGCGGTCGCCGTACTTCACGACCCAGTCGCGGTGCACCCGGGCCGGGTGCGAGGCGGGCAGATCGGCGGTCCTGGTGTCGTAGGCGGCACGGTAGGGGTTGAACCAGGCGTGGAACTCCAGGCCCCGCTGGTGCGCCTGGGAGATGAGGAACGGCAGAGGGTCCCAGCCGGGGTCCTTGCCCGGGGTGCCGGTGAGGTACTGCGACCACGGCTCGATCGAGGAGCGGTACAGCGCGTCGGAAGCCGGGCGGACCTGGACGAAGACCGCGTTGAGCTTCCGCTTGGCGGCCGCGTCCAGGATCTTGACGTACTCGGCCTTCTGCCGCTCGATCGACAGGCCGGTCCGCGAGGGCCAGTCGATGTTCTTGACGGTGGCGATCCAGACGCCGCGCAGTTGCCGCTTGGGGTAGCGGGCGTCGGGCGTGCAGGCGGCGACCTCGGCCGCCCTGACGGCGGGTTCGCGCGCGGCCTCGGACTCGGCGCCCTGACCGAGCACGTAGGCGGCGCCCGTGGTCACGGCGGCGATGGCGACTGCGGCAAGCAGGGGACGTCCGGTTCGCATGGTTCCTCAGTCTGTCATTCGGCTGGGGATGCTTTGGCCGAAAACTGGAATCAACTCGTGATATTCGTGTGACCGTTGGTGCGGTCGCCCGCACCAACGGTCACGTCACGGTCACTCCACGCCGTCGGCCAGCTTGCCGGCCAGATGTGACGGCAGCGGCTCGTACCTCAGGAAGGAGCGGGAGAACGTCCCGGTGCCGTGCGACATCGACCGCAGGTCGATGGCGTACCTCGACAGCTCCAGCTCCGGCACCTCCGCCTTGACCAGGGTGCGGCCGGAACCGGCCGGCTCGGTGCCGAGCACCCGGCCCCGCCGCGACGACAGGTCCGACATCACCGACCCGACATGCTCGTCCGCGACCAGGACGGCCAGCTCGTCGACCGGCTCCAGCAGCAGGGTGGGGACCTTGGCGGCCGCCTCCTTGAGCGCGAGCTGCCCCGCGATCTGGAAGGCCATGTCGGAGGAGTCGACCGAGTGCGCCTTGCCGTCGTACAGGGTGACGCGCAGGTCCACCATCGGGTACCCGGCGACGACGCCGCGCTCCATCTGCGCGCGCACGCCCTTCTCCACCGACGGGATGAACTGGCGCGGCACCACCCCGCCCACGATCTTGTCGACGAACTCGAAACCCCCGCCGGAGGGCAGGGGCTCGACCTCCAGGTGGCAGATCGCGTACTGGCCGTGGCCGCCCGTCTGCTTGACGTTGCGGCCCATGGCCTTGCACGTGCCGCCGAAGGTCTCCCGCAGCGGCACCCGCAGGTCGATGCGCTCGACCTCCACCCCGTGCCGCTTGGCCAGCCGGTCGAGCAGCACGTCGGCGTGCGCCTCGCCCATGCACCACAGCACGAGCTGCCTGGTCTCCGCGTTGTTCTCCAGCCGCAGCGTCGGATCCTCCGCGACCAGGCGGCCGAGCGCCATCGACAGCTTGTCCTCGTCGGCCTTCGACTTCGCGCGGATGGCGACCGGCAGCAGCGGGTCCGGCATGGTCCAGGCGGTCATGAGCAGTGGCCGGTCCACCTCGGACAGCGTGTCGCCGGTCTCGGCCCGGGAGAGCTTGGCCACGGCCACGATGTCGCCCGCCACGCCCTTGGGCACCGGCCGCTGCTGCTTGCCGAGCGGGCTGGTGAGGGCGCCGACGCGCTCGTCCACGTCGTGGTCCTCGTGCCCGCGCTCGGCCAGGCCGTGACCGGAGACGTGCACGGTCATGTCGGGGCGCAGGGTGCCGGAGAACACGCGGACCAGGCTGATGCGCCCGACGTACGGGTCGCTCGTGGTCTTGACGACCTCGGCCACGAGCGGGCCGTCCTGGTCGCACGCCTTGACCGAGACCGGCCTGCCGTTCAGGTCGCTGACGTCGGGCAGCGGGTGCTCGAAGGGGCTCGGGAAGCCCTGTGTGACGAGTTCGAGCACCTCGGTCGCGCCGACGCCGCCGCCGGTGCACAGCACGGGGAAGAAGCTGCCCCGGGCGACGGCCTTCTCCAGGTCGTCGACGAGGATCTTGGTCTCGATGGGCTCGCCCGTGAGGTAGCGCTCCATGAGCGACTCGTCCTCGCTCTCCTGGATGATCCCCTCGATGAGCGAGTCGCGTTCGGCCTCGATCCGCTCGACGTGCTCGGGCCCCGGCGCCCTCTCCGCGCGGGTGCCCGTGGCGTAGTTGTAGAACTTCTGCGACAGCAGGCCGATGAGCCCGTTGAGGCGGCCGTTGGTGATCACCGGCAGATACAGGGGGGAGACGCCGTCGCCGAAGACCTCCTGGCAGGCCGCGAGCACCGCGTCGTAGTCGGCGCGCTGGTGGTCGAGCTTGGTGATGACCACGGCCCTCGGCATCTCGACCTGGGCGCACTCCTCCCACAGCATCCGGGTCAGCCCGTCGACGCCGTCGGAGGCCGAGACGACGAAAAGGGCCGCGTCGGCGGCCCGCAGCCCGGCGCGCAGATCGCCGACGAAGTCGGCGTAACCGGGGGTGTCCAGCAGGTTGATCTTGATCCCGTTGAAGACCACGGGGGCGAGGGCGAGGTTCACCGAGCGCTGCTGGCGCACCTCCACCTCGTCGAAGTCGCTGACCGTGTTGCCGTCCTCCACCCGGCCCACGCGCTGGACGGTGCCCGTCGCCGCCAGCAGTTGCTCGACGAGTGTGGTCTTGCCCGCTCCTGAGTGGCCGACGAGCACGACGTTGCGTATCGCGTCCGCCCTGTCGGCCGTTGGCGCCCTGCCCGCGGCTCCATGGCCTCCCGGGTTCTTCTCTGCCACTGTGCCTCCCGCTGCGTCGGTTGAGGTTCCAACGCCGCGCCCGCGCGGAGGGGACGAAACCGCATGGACGCGGTGTGTTCACGAAATACCCCTGTGGCGAATATCACAAGGGGTGTGAGGCAAAGAAAGTCGCCGGGCTGTTCATGGCCTACGATCGGACCGCGATGCTCAAACTCCTGCGACCGGCCATGACCCGGATACTCACCCCGCTGGGCAGGGCGCTTGTCCGTCGCGGGATCGGCCCCAACGCCGTCACCGCGATCGGCACCGTCGGCACGGTCGTGTCGGCCCTGTTCTTCTTCCCCCAGGGCCTGCTGCAGGTCGGCACCCTGGTCATCACCGTGTTCGTCCTGTTCGACCTCCTCGACGGCGTCGTGGCGCGGCTCGGCGGCGGCGGTGGCAGCACCTGGGGGGCCTTCCTCGACTCCACGCTCGACCGCGTCGCCGACGCGGCCATCTTCGGCGGCCTGCTCCTCTACTTCGCCGCCCGTGGCGACCTGCTGCTGACGGCGGTGACGCTGTTCGCCGTCGTGGCGGGCGGACTGGTCTCCTACGCCAAGGCCAGGGCCGAGTCGCTCGGCCTCACCTGTGACGTCGGCCTCGCCGAACGGCCGGAACGGCTGGTCGTCGGGCTGGTCGCGGCCTTCTTCTCGTTCGTCCCCTACATCCTGGCGCTCGGCATGTGGTTGCTCGCGGCCGCCAGCGCCGTCACGGTGGTGCAGAGGGTCGTGCACGTCCACCGGCAGACGAGGGAGCCATGAGCCGCAAGCCGTCCTTGGCCGACCGCGCCGTCGCGGCCGGGTTCGCCGCCGGCTGGAAGCTGGTGCCCCACCTTCCCGAGAAGCCGACGGCCGCCGCGTTCCGCTTCGCCGCCGACCGCGTCTGGCGCAGGCGGGGTGGCTCGGTACGCCGTCTGGAGTCCAACCTGTCGCGCGTGACCGGCCTGCCGGTGGGCGGCGCCGAACTCGGCGAGCTGACCCGGCAGGGCATGCGCTCCTACTTCCGCTACTTCCACGAGATCTTCCGCCTGCCGTCCATCGACCGCGCCGAGGTCGTCCGGCGCACCCGCGTGACGGGCGCCGAGCACGTCCACGACACCGTCGCCGCCGGACGCGGCGTCGTGCTCGCGCTGCCGCACATGGGCAACTGGGACCAGGCGGGGGCCTGGCTCGTCGGCGTCGGCCACCCGTTCACGACCGTCGCCGAACGGCTGCGCCCCGAGTCGCTGTTCCGCCGCTACGTGGCCTTCCGCGAAGGGCTCGGCATGGAGGTGCTGCCGCTCACCGGCGGCGACGGCCACAACTTCGGCACCCTCGCCATGCGCGTACGGCGCGGCGGCGTCGTCTGCCTGCCCGCCGAACGCGACCTGACCAAGTCCGGCGTCGAGGTGCGCTTCTTCGGCGCGGCCACCAAGGTGCCCGCGGGCCCGGCGCTGCTGGCCGTCCAGACCGGTGCCGCCCTGCTCCCGGCGATCATGTACTTCGACGGCGACGACTGGGGCATCGACATCCACCCGGAGATCCCGGTGCCCGAGGAGGGCACCCGCAGGGAGAAGGTGGCCACCGTCGCGCAGCGGCTCACGGACGTGTTCGAGAAGGGCATCTCCCAGCACCCCGAGGACTGGCACATGCTGCAGCGGCTGTGGCTGGAGGACCTGAAGCGGTGACGGACACCAAGCGGATCGGCATCGTCTGCCCCTACTCGTGGGACATGCCGGGCGGGGTCAAGCAGCACATCGACGACCTGGCGCAGGCGCTCATCGCGCAGGGGCACACGGTCTCCGTCATCGCGCCCGCCGGCGACGACGCCGAACTGCCGGCGTACGTGACGGGCGCGGGCTGGGCCGTCCCCGTCCCGTACAACGGGTCGGTGGCGCGGATGTCGTTCGGCTTCATCTCGGCGGCGCGGGTGCGGCGCTGGATCCGCGACGGCGGGTTCGACGTCCTGCACATCCACGAGCCGCTCATCCCGAGCCTCGGCGTGCTTGCCTGCTGGGCGGCCAGGGGCCCGATCGTGGCCACTTTCCACGCCTCCTTCACCCGTTCGCGGGCCATCGCGGTGGCCGAGCCGCTGCTGCGCAGCGCCCTGGAGAAGCTGCACGGCCGCATCTGCGTCTCCGACGCCGCCCGCAAGAGCCTGGTCGAGCAGTTCGGCGGCGACGCCGTCTTGATCCCCAACGGCGTCACCGTCGCCAGGTACGCCGGGGAGGCCGGGCCGCTCGACGGCTGGGGCCCCGACGGCGCCACGATCGGCTTTCTCGGCCGCCTCGACGAGGAACGCAAGGGACTGCCGATCCTGCTGGAGGCGCTCAAGCGGCTGCCCGGCGTGAAGCTGCTGGTCGCCGGGCCGGGCGAGGCCAAGATCCCCAAGGAGCTGCGCGATCGCGTCACGCTGCTGGGCATGGTGAGCGAGGCCGACAAGATCCGCGTCTACCACTCCGTCGACGTCTTCTGCGCACCCAACACCCGGGGTGAGAGCTTCGGCATCGTGCTGGCCGAGGCGATGGCCGCCGGCGCGACCGTGCTCGCCAGCGACATCCCGGCCTTCCGCCGGGTGCTGGACGAGGGGCAGGCGGGCGCGCTGTTCGCCAACGGCGACCCCGACTCCCTGGCCCGCGAGGCCCGCGCCCTGCTCGACGCCCCCGAGCGGCGGGTCAAACTCGCCTCGGCGGCGCGCGTCGCGGTGCGCAAGTACGACTGGTCCACGGTGGCCCGCGACGTGATGCGCGTCTACGAGACGGTCATGGCGGGCGCCGGCGGCGTGGAGGAAGACGCGTTGTGAGGGGTGTGGCGTGACCTCGACCGTGATCGTGCTGGTGACGGGCATCCTCGTGGTGCTCGCCGCCGTCTACGTCTCGTGGCGGGCGGGCCGGCTCGACCGCCTGCACATCCGGCTGGAACTGGCCCAGGAGTCGCTGGAGGCGGCGCTGATGCGCCGCCGCTCGGTGGTGCTGCTGCTGGCGGGCTCGCGGCTGCTCGACCCGGCCACCTCCCTGGTGCTGGCGGCGGCGGCCCACGAGGCCAGGATCGCCGGTCCGGAGGAGCGCGAGCACGCGGAGAGCGACCTGTCGCGCACCCTGCGGGCCGCGCTCGACCAGGAGCGTTTCCGCGAGCGGCTGTCCGAGGCGCCGGGCGGCGCCGAACTGCTGGAGGAAGTCGACGAGGCCGTCGCCAAGGTGGTCTACTCCCGCCGTTTCCACAACAACGCGGTGGCCGCCACCCGGGTGGCGCAGCGCCGCTGGCTGGCCAGGACGCTCCGGCTGGCGGGTCACACGGAATTTCCGCAGTTTTTCGAGATCGACGATGATCCGCCGAAGAGTATGGCAACTGAATGACCGGATTTGTTATTCCCCGGTAAGCTTCTCCCGTTTTCGCGAGCAAGGCGAGGAGTGGGGCACGTGCGACTACCGCGGATGATCACAGTCACGCTGGCTGGAGCGGCGGTCCTGCTGCCCGTGGCGGCCTGCTCCTCGGAGGAGAAGCCGCCGCCGCCCGCCCAGCCGCAGACGTCGGGCAGCCAGTCGCCCGTCGCGGAGGAGCCGGAGGAGGGCCACCCCTTCACCGGCCTGCCCGACGCCGATCGCAAGCCGGTCCTCGCCGTGAAGATCGAGAACACCGGTGCGGGCAAGCCGCAGATGGGCCTGAAGAGCGCCGACATCGTGTACGTCAAGCAGGTCGAGGCCGGGCTGACCCGGCTCATGGCGATCTTCTCCTCCAAGATCCCGGCCAAGGTCGGCCCGGTGCGCAGCGCCCGCGTCTCCGACCTGCACCTGGCGCCGCAGTTCGGCAAGCCCGCCTTCGCCTACTCCGGTGCGCAGACCAAGATGCTGCCGCTCATCGCCCAGGCGTCGCTGTTCGACGTGGGCGACACCAGGAACGGCGCCGCCTACTTCCGCCAGCCCGGCCGCGTGGCGCCGTACAACCTGTTCGCCGACACCAAGAAGCTGCTGTCGGCGGCGCCCAAGGCGTCCAAGGCCAAGGACATCGGCTTCACCTTCGGAGACGCGCCCGAGACCGGCGGCGTCGAGAAGAAGTCCTGGACCGTACGGTGGCCGGCGGCCCGTCTCACCTTCGCCTGGGAGGAGGCGGACAAGGAGTGGCTGATCTGGCAGGACGGAAAGAAGAACATGGCGGCCGAAGGCGGCCAGCTGAGCGCCTCGACGGTGGTCATCCAGTACACGAAGACCGAGCGGTCGCAGTTCCACGACAAGAACCAGAGCTACACGCCGCTGGTGCGCACCGTCGGCAAGGGCTCGGCGATCGTGCTGCGCGACGGCAAGGGCTACCGGGCCAGGTGGGAGCGCAAGTCGGAGGATTCCGGCACCACGTTCACGACACCCGAGGGCGAGCCGATGAACTTCGCCCCAGGTCAGGTGTGGGTCGCGCTGGCGAGTCGGACACCGGTCACTCCGTGACGTACAAAAGCCGCCATAAATCCTGACATGCTGGCATGTCGGGGGAGGGGTGCTCCAGGACCTACGATGGGGTTGATAACTTACCGCAGAGGTGAGCCCGTCGTGTCCGCCCGAAACCCGGCAGGCGGACAGCCCCGAGAGCCCGTGAGGATGACCGTGTCCAGCAGCACGCCCGAAACCACACCCGTCACCGGAACGGCCCGCGTCAAGCGAGGCATGGCCGAGATGCTCAAGGGCGGCGTCATCATGGACGTCGTCACCCCGGAGCAGGCGAAGATCGCCGAGGACGCCGGAGCGGTCGCCGTCATGGCACTCGAACGCGTGCCCGCCGACATCCGCGCCCAGGGCGGCGTGTCCCGGATGAGCGACCCCGACATGATCGACGGCATCATCGCGGCCGTCTCGATCCCGGTCATGGCCAAGGCCCGCATCGGCCACTTCGTCGAGGCCCAGGTGCTCCAGTCGCTCGGCGTCGACTACATCGACGAGTCCGAGGTGCTGACCCCGGCCGACTACACCAACCACATCGACAAGTTCGGCTTCGCCGTGCCGTTCGTCTGCGGTGCCACCAATCTCGGCGAGGCCCTGCGCCGCATCACCGAGGGCGCCGCCATGATCCGCTCCAAGGGCGAGGCCGGCACCGGCGACGTCTCCAACGCCGTCACCCACATGCGCACCATCCGGGGCGAGCTCAAGCGGCTGTCGTCGCTGCCCGAGGACGAGCTGTACGTCGCGGCCAAGGAACTGCAGGCGCCGTACGACCTGGTGGCCGAGGTCGCCAAGGCGGGCAAGCTGCCGGTCGTGATGTTCACCGCGGGCGGCATCGCGACTCCGGCGGACGCGGCCATGATGATGCAGCTCGGGGCCGAGGGCGTGTTCGTCGGGTCCGGCATCTTCAAGTCGGGCGACCCGGCCAAGCGGGCGGCGGCCATCGTCAAGGCCACCACGTTCCACGACGACCCCGACGTGGTCGCCAAGGTCTCTCGGGGACTGGGCGAGGCCATGGTCGGTATCAACGTCGAGGAGATCCCGCAGCCCCACCGCCTGGCCGAGCGCGGCTGGTAGGAAGCGATCTCAGCCGATGCCCGGCTGGTAGGGAATCCGGACTTCTGTGGATGCCCGGCTGGTAGGAAACCCGGTCTTCGCGGATGCCCGGCCGTCCCGACGGCCGGGCATCCGTTGTTTTCGGCCATGTAAGCGGCCTGAGGCGTTGCCGTAGGGTCGCGGGCGACCAGGGTCCCGTCCTGAGCCGTCGGCGGTGCGCGTCCACCTGGGCGGCGGCTTCGCGGGGAGCCCCGTCCGGGCCGAAAACGACTGGGCCGGCGGGTGGGCGGGCGCCAGACTGGTCGATGTGATCAAACCTGAGACGACAGCGGATGATGTCCTGAAATTTCTTGACTTGATGGAGGGGCTGGGCGTCCATATCTGGCTCGACGGAGGATGGGCGGTGGACGCCTGCCTGGGAGCGCAGACGCGGCCGCACGCCGACCTGGACATCGTCCTGGAGGAGAAGGACCTGCCGACCGCCGAGTCCGCGCTGCGCGAGCGCGGGTACGGCCCGGTCGAGCGCGACGACACCTGCCCGTGGAACTTCGTCCTCGGGGACGCGGCGGGCCATCAGGTCGACTTCCACGTCATCGTCCTCGACGGGAACGGCCACGGCGTCCTCGGGCCGCCGGAGAACGGCGACGTGTACCCGGCCCCGGCGCTGACCGGCCGAGGGCTGGTGGGCGGGCGGGAGGTGGCGTGCGTCGCCCCCGAGTGGCTGGTGCGGTTCCACACCGGGTACGCGGTCGACGACGACGACTGGGCGGACGTGTCGGCGTTGTGCGAGCGGTTCGGGCTGGCGATTCCGGAGGATTACCGCAGGTATCTCTGAGGCGACGGTCCCCGGTGCCGCCCGCTCGGGGTTCGGCGCCGCGCGGCGGGGCGCCTGGCCAGGCGCCCCGCCGGCCGCAAACCGATCGTCGTGGTCAAGAGCGGCGGCACCTCCGCTGGGGGACGGCGGGGTCCGGCGCCGTCCGTACGGCGGCCGCGCGCGGCCGGTCCCCGGGGCAAGGGGGCGGCGTCACGGCGGGGTGTGGCCGCCTCCAGGAGCGTGCCCCTGGAGGTCGTCGGCGCGGGGCGGCGGGTGGCGGGCAGGGCGGCCGGGCCGTGACGGAGGGGTGGTGTGGGCCGTTGCGGAGCAATGGCCCGGCCGCAGTCCGGTGCGGTGCCGCCGATGCGGAGCAATGGCTTGACCTCAGTCCGGTGCGGCGCGTTGCCGCCGGGCGGCGCCGGGGCGTAGACGAGGAGGGCGGCTCACCACAGGGTCGCTGCCAGCAGGCCGGCGATCAGGACCGCGATCGCCAGCTTCAGAGCCCATGCACGCATTCGTCAACCTTAGGTTGACGGCCTGATGTGGTCAACCTAAAGTTGACGCTCGCTGGCTTTGTCCCTGAAAAGCTGACATCTAGGCATATGTCGTCTTGATCATGTTAGGTGGCGTTCATCCGTCGGTCATGACCCTCGGTCAGGCTGGCGGGCGTTCACCCCTTGAACGACAGGGAGCCGCAGCCGTGCGAAACGTCAACCGTCGCCACTTCCTCATCACCGGCCTGGCCGCAGGAGCCGCCGCCGGCCTCCCCGCGAGCCCCGCCACCGCCGACACCCGCAGCCGCGACTTAGCCACCACCCCGTTCACACTCGGCGTCGCCAGCGGCGACCCCGACCACGCCGGATTCGTCATCTGGACCCGCCTCGCCACCCACCCGATGGCCGAGGACGGCCTCGGCGGCATGCCCTCCCGCCCCTTCACCGTCCAATGGCAGGTCTACGCCGACGAGCACGCCCGCCACGTCGTCCGCACCGGCGTCGCCCGCGCCCGGCCCGAATGGGGGCACAGCGTCCACGTCGAGGTCGAAGGTCTCGCCCCGGACCGCGAGTACTGGTACCGCTTCAAGACCGGACGCCACCTCTCGCCTCTCGGCCGCACCAGAACCACCCCCCACCCCCTCGCGTACGGCGGCGCCCTCACGATGGCGTTCGTCTCCTGCGCTCAGTACGAACACGGCTACTTCACTTCATACCGCCGCATGGCCGAAGACCACCCGGACGTCGTCCTCCACCTCGGCGACTACCAGTACGAGTACACGCGCGACACCTATGTCATCCCCGGCGGCAACGTCCGCCACCACGAGGGCCCCGAGACCGAGACGCTCGCCGGCTACCGGCAGCGGCACGCCCAGTACAAGAGCGACCCCGACCTCCAGGCCGCCCACGCCGCCGCGCCCTGGCTCGTCGTGTGGGACGACCACGAACTCGACAACAACTGGGCCGACGACGTCCCGGAGAAGCCCGAGATCCCGCAGCCGGGTTTCCTCGGCCGCCGCGAGGCCGCCTTCCGCGCCTACTACGAGAACATGCCGCTGCGTCGCACGTCGATCCCGCGCGGCATCGACCTGCAGCTGTACCGGCGCGTGCGGTGGGGCCGCCTGGCCACCTTCCATATGCTGGACACCCGGCAGTACCGCGACGACCAGGGCTGCGGCGACGGCTACCGCGACTGCCCGGCCGCGAGCGACCCGGCCCGCTCCATCACCGGCGCCGCGCAGGAAGCCTGGCTCCTCGACGGTTTCCGCAGGTCAAGCGCCCAGTGGGACATCCTCGGCCAGCAGGTCTTCTTCGCCCAGCGCGACAACAACGCCGGACCGGTCAAAGTCACCTCCCAGGACGCCTGGGACGGGTACGCCGCCTCCCGGAGTCGCATCACGCAAGGCTGGATCGACGCCGGGGTCCGCAACCCGGTCGTCCTCACGGGCGACGTCCACGCCCACTGGGCCGCCGACCTCAAACTCGACTACGACGACCCGACCGGGCCCAGCGTGGGCGCCGAACTGGTGACCAGCTCCGTCAGCACGGGCGGCGACGGCAGGGACTCAGACCCCGCCACGCACCCGTTCCTGCGGATCAACCCGCACCTGAGGTTCTACAACAACCAGCGCGGGTACGTGCTGACGAAGATCGAGCGTGACCTGATGACGGCGGACTTCCGGGTCGTGCCGCAGGTGCAGGTCCCGGGGGCGGGTGTGCACACACGGGCGAGGTTCGTCGTCGAGGACCGGGTGCCCGGGGTCAAGCAGACCTACCTCCGCCCGCTGGACCCGTCCGTCCACGCGCGCGACGAGATCACCGTGGAGGAGACCGTCCGCTTGGAGACCGATCGGCCGTAGACACGGCGGTGGGCAAGGTCGGCCCGGGACGGTCGGCCCGGGACGGTCAGCTCGGGACGGTCGGCTCGGCACGGTCAGCTCGGCCGGGACGCGACGGCCGGTGCCGAGGGCGGGGCGCCGTACAGGGCGACGCCGGTGATGTAGGCCAGGACGGGCCCCGCCCGGAGGTAGTCGTTGTGACCGCCCGCGCCGCCGTCGAACACGCGGGCCCCGAAGCCCGGCTCCGACGGGTCGGTGCCGAAGCCGATCGGGCCGAACCTCACCCCCGGCCTGAGCACGTTGTCCGAGCGCGACAGGCTCGCCCACACACGGGCGGAGGTCTCCAGCTCGGCCAGCGTGTCCACACCCATCCCCGGGCTGCCGAGCGCGACGATGTCGGCGACCGGCAGCCCGGGGGCGGCCTTCCCGCACACCACGGAGCCGTAGCTGTGACACACGAGGGCGACGCGCTGCTTGCCGTCGAGCGCGGCCACGAGGGTGCGCAGCGCCCTGGCCCCCTTGATCGCCGGATAGGTGGTGATGACGCTCGGGTCGGTCATCTCCGGCGGGTCGTACCCGAGCCACCCGATCACCGCCACCCTCTCGCCCGGGCTGAGCGCCATGGCCTGTCCGTACAGCGCTCTGGCCGCCCCGCCCGGCGAGACGGCGGAACTCGTGAAGTCGGACAGCCCGTACCCGGTGCCCGGGACGTACACGATCACCTTCTCCGCCGCCGCCAGGTCGCCGATGACCTCGATCGCCCGCCCGTCGCCCATGCGGTCGATCGCCATCCACTGCCGCTCGGGGCCGTTGTCGGTGTACCGCTGGGCGAGTGCGGACGCGGTCATCGGCGGGAGCGTGAGCGGTGTGGTGCCCGGCAGGCAGCTCCCGCCCGCGAGGACAAGGGTGATCAAGGTGGCGAGGAGGAGGCGGCGCATGAGACCCGACGTTATGCGATCGTGACGCTTGCCCGCGTCGGTCTCAGGATGGAACCCGAAGCGGTGCCCGGCTCCCCCCGAGGTAGTACTCCGGTACTGCCGCCGAGACCGGCCGTACAGGGGAGGGAAGAGTCATTTCGGGCTTGGTGTTGAATTGGGGGCAAACACCCACCGGGGAGGAAGGATTCGCGTGCCGACGATCGGTGTACTCGCGCTCCAAGGAGACGTGCGCGAGCATGTCGCGATGCTGGAGGCGGCGGGCGCGACGGCCACGGCCGTCCGCAGGCCGGCGGAGCTGGAGGCGGTCGACGCGCTGGTCGTCCCCGGCGGGGAGTCGACCACGATGTGGAAACTCGCCGACGTCTTCGACCTGCTCGACCCCCTGCGGATACGGATCAAGGACGGCATGCCCGCGTACGGCTCCTGCGCCGGGATGATCATGCTGGCCGACCGCATCCAGGACGGCATCGACGGCCAGCAGACCATCGGCGGCATCGACATGGTCGTACGGCGCAACGCGTTCGGCCGCCAGGTGGACTCCTTCGAGGCCGACCTCGATTTCGTCGGCACCCAGGTCCACGCCGTGTTCATTCGCGCGCCCTGGGTGGAATCGGTGGGTCCGGAGGTAGAAGTGCTGGCTACGGCGCCGCCGGGGGATAGGATCGTCGCGGTCCGTCAGGGGCCGCTGCTCGCCACGTCGTTCCACCCCGAGCTGACCGGCGACACACGCGTGCACGAATACTTCGTACAGATGGTGAAGGAGCTCTAGGTCATGTCCGGCCACTCCAAATGGGCGACGACGAAGCACAAGAAGGCCGCGCTCGACGCCAAGCGCGGCAAGCTGTTCGCCAAGCTCATCAAGAACATCGAGGTGGCGGCCAGGACCGGCGGCCCGGACCCCGACGCCAACCCGACCCTGTTCGACGCCATCTTCAAGGCGAAGAAGAACTCGGTGCCCAACGACAACATCGAGCGCGCCCGCAAGCGTGGCGGCGGCCTCGAAGCGGGTGGCGCCGACTGGCAGACGATCATGTACGAGGGGTACGCCCCAGGCGGGGTCGCGGTGCTCATCGAGTGCCTCACCGACAACCGCAACCGCGCCGCCTCCGAGGTCCGCGTCGCGCTGTCGCGCAACGGCGGCTCGCTGGCCGACCCCGGCTCGGTGTCGTACATGTTCAACCGCAAGGGCGTCGTCATCGTCCCGAAGAACGGGCTCAGCGAGGACGACGTGCTCACGGCGGTCCTCGACGCCGGCGCCGAAGAGGTCAACGACCTGGGTGAGGCGTTCGAGGTCGTCTCGGAGGCCGGTGACCTGGTGCCGGTGCGCAAGGCGCTGCAGGAGGCGGGCATCGACTACGACTCCGCCGAGTCCGGCTTCCTGCCGACCCTGAACGTCCCCCTCGACGAGGAGGGCGCCCGCAAGGTGTTCCGCCTCATCGACGCGCTGGAGGACAGCGACGACGTCCAGAACGTGTTCGCCAACTTCGACGTCTCCGATGAGATCATGGAGAAGCTGGACGCCTAGTGCGTTCCCCGGTTCTCTCCGCGGCGCGAGCCGGGCTGATCTGCGGTTCGATCGTCAGCCTGCTCGCGGTCACGCTGTTCATGATGGCGCTGTCGGCCGACCCGGACTCCGGCGCGGGCTGGAGCTACTTCCTGGTCGTGCCCATGTGGCCGATGGGCGCGATCGCGGCGGTCGTGGTCCACGTGTGGTCCGTCCGCGAGGCGAGGTCGCTGCTGGCCGCCCTGATCGCGGGTGTGCTCGCGGCGCTGTCGATCATCGGTGTGACGAGTCTGTTCACGGACGAGGCGGGCACGATGGCCGCCTTCTTCGTCGTCCCGATGGGCGCGATCGTGTTCTACCCCGCCTTCCTCGCGCTCGGGGCCTGGACGGTGGGCGGCACCCAGCCCGCGCCGCTGCGCGCGGGCGTCGGCCTGCTCACGGGCGCGCTCGGGGTGCTCTGCCTGGCGCTGGGCTGAAAACCGGTTGTGTCTGATGCGAAGGTGGTGAGTGTGGAGATTCGCGATCTGACGCCCGACGACTTCGACGACGTCCTCGACCTGCGCTGGCGCTCGTTCGGCCCGCTCTCGCCGGCCGACCAGGAGGCGTGGCGCCGGGTGTTCGCCCCCGTCGCCGTCGAGGGCCGCTACCTCGGCGCGTTCGACGGCGACCGCCTCATGGCCGCCGCCCGCCTGCGCCCTTTCACGCAGTGGTGGCACGGGCGCCCGCAGCCCATGGCGGGGGTCGCCGGGGTGACCGTGAACCCCGAGGACCGAGGGCGGGGTGTCGCCAAGCGGCTCATGACCGCCGTGCTCGGCAGGGCGGCCGAACTCGGTGACGCGGTCTCGGCGCTGTACCCGGCCACGTCGCCGCTCTACCGCGCCGTCGGGTACGAGCACGCGGGGGCGCAGAACGTGGTCGGCATCCCCGCCGAGCGGCTGCGGACCCTCCGTCCCGGGGTGCCGGTCGAACTGCGGCGGATGGGGCCCGACGACGCGCCGGAGCTGCTGCGGGTCATCGCCCGGGTGCACGCCCGCACCCGGGCCAGCGGGCCGATCACGTGGGACGAGCGCACCTGGCGGCTGCTGCTGGCCCAGGCGAACGACTTCCGGTACGTGGCCGACGACGGGTACGCCGTCTACCGCTGGGACGGCGGCGACCTCGAGGTCGACAGCGTCGTGGCGGCGTCGGAGGCGACGTCGCGGGCGCTGTGGTCGCTCATCGGGTCCGCCTCGTCGGTGGCCCAGACGGTGTTCGCGGCGGTCGCACCGGACGACCCCGTGCTGTGGTCGCTGGAGGAGCGCACCAAGGAGACGGTGAGGCAGACGCGGTGGATGCTCCGGGTCGTCGACCTGCCCGCCGCGATCGAGCGGCGGGGGTACCCGGCGCAGGTGCGCGCCGAGGTCCTGCTGGAGGTCGAGGACGCGATCCTGCCGGGCAACGCGGGGACGTGGCGGCTCACGGTCGCGGACGGCGCCGGGCGCGTCGAGGCGGCCTCCGGTGAGGGGACGCGGGTGGGCGCGGGCGGCCTGGCGGCGCTGTACGCGGGAGTGCCGACGGCGACGCTGCGCCTGTCGGGCCTGCTGACCGGCCCGGACGCCTCCGACGCGGCCCTGGACACGATCTTCTCCGCGCGCCCGTACATGCTCCAGTACTTCTGAGGCCCTGTCCGTCTCCGGTGCGCCCGGTTATGTTCTGGCTCTTCTAACACGCTTTGCTACGGCCCAGCCTCATATCGCCGCCGCGAGCCGACCGTCTCCAGGTCGTGCCTCTCCACGCCGTGCCGGTATGGGGCTGGCCCGTATCCGAGGTTTCGGCCAGGTACGGCCGGGGACCTGTCGCCGGGCAAGGCGCCGGTGGCGCGAAGGGCGGGCGCGGGCGGGCGGGGAGCGATAGAGTGCGGTGCGAACTGGTGTTCTCAATCTGGAGGGGCGGCCTGTGCGGGTGATGGGTGTCGATCCCGGCCTGACCCGGTGCGGCGTGGGCGCCGTCGTGGGCAGAACGGGTGTGCCGCTGGAACTGATCGCCGTGGGGGTCGTCCGCACCGGCGCCGACGATCCGCTGCCCGACCGCCTCGTCGCCCTGGAAGCCGGTCTCGAACACTGGCTCGACACCGTGCGCCCGGAGGCCGTCGCGGTCGAGCGGGTCTTCAGCCAGCACAACACGCAGACCGTCATCGGCACCGCGCAGGCCTCCGGCGTCGCGATCCTGTGCGCGGCCCGCCGGGGCCTGCCGGTGTCCCTCTACACCCCCTCCGAGGCCAAGGCCGCGATCTGCGGGAGCGGCACCGCCGACAAGGCGCAGGTGGGCAGTATGGTGACCAGGCTGCTGCGGCTGAAGGAGATGCCGAAGCCCGCCGACGCCGCCGACGCGCTGGCGCTGGCGATCTGCCACGTCTGGCGCGGCGGCAACCAGCAACGGCTGGCCAGCGCGCTGGCCAAGGCGACGAGAGGACGTGCCAGGTGATCGCGTCGGTGGCGGGGAAGGTGACGGCGATCGCGCCCGACGGCGCGGTCGTGGAGGTCGGCGGGGTGGGCATCCTGGTCCACTGCACGCCCGGCACGCTGGCATCGCTGCGGGTCGGCGACCCGGCCAGGCTGGCGACCTCGCTGGTGGTGCGCGAGGAGTCGCTGACGCTGTTCGGCTTCGGCAGCGACGACGAGCGCACCGTGTTCGAGATGCTGCAGACGGCCAGCGGCGTGGGCCCCAAGCTGGCCTTGGCGATGCTCGCCGTCCACACTCCCAACGCCCTGCGTGTGGCGGTCGCGGCGGCCGACCTCAAGGCGCTCACCCAGGTCCCGGGCATCGGGCAGAAGGGCGCCCAGCGCATCGTCCTCGAACTCAAGGACCGCCTCGGCACCCCGGAGGAGGTCGTCAACGCGGCGATCGTCGGCACCTCCGCACCGCAGCCGTGGCGCGACCAGGTCCACTCGGGCCTGGTCGGACTCGGTTACTCGGCCAGGGACGCCGACGAGGCCGTGGCCCTGCTGCGTCCCGAGGCCGACGCCGAACTCGCCGCAGGACGCCAGCCCCAGGTCGCCGCGATGCTGAAGGCGGCGCTGAGAGCGCTGAGCGTGCGATGAACGCCCACGCGCCTGTCGCGAGGCCGTCGCGAAGAGCCGCTACCATGATCGTTCCGGGTCGCTCCGAGGCGTGGCCCGGTCGCGTCGGCGGGGCGGCGGCGCTGTGGTGGCGGCGCTGTGATGTCGGCGGGGCGGTCGGCTGCGGTGGCGGCGCGGACGGCCGGGCTGTGCGATGCTCCGGAATCACGACGGCGGGGAGGTGGCGGAGTGAGCCTGGAGCGTGACCTGGTCGCGCCCGGTGCCGAGGGCGACGAGCTCCAGATCGAGGCGGCGCTGCGGCCCAAGCGGCTGGCGGAGTTCATCGGCCAGGCGCGGGTGCGCGAGCAGTTGTCGCTGGTGCTGGAGAGCGCGATGAGACGCGAGCTTCCGCCGGACCACGTCCTGATGAGCGGTTCACCCGGTCTCGGCAAGACCACCCTGGCGATGATCGTCGCGGCCGAGCTGGGCGCCCCGCTGCGCATCACCTCCGGTCCCGCCCTCGAACGCGCCGGAGACCTCGCCGCCATCCTGTCGACGCTGTCGGAGGGCGAGGTCCTGTTCATCGACGAGATCCACCGGATGGCCCGTCCCGCCGAGGAGATGCTCTACCTCGCGATGGAGGACTTCCGCGTCGACATCGTCGTCGGCAAGGGGCCGGGAGCGACCGCGATCCCGCTGGACATCGCCCCGTTCACCCTCGTCGGCGCCACCACCAGGGCCGGACTGCTGCCCGCGCCGCTGCGCGACCGGTTCGGCTTCACCGCCCACATGGACTTCTACGACGTACCCGAGCTCGAACTGGTCCTCGACCGCTCGTCCCGCCTGCTCGGCGTGCACCTGCCGGGCGACGGCGCCCACGAGATCGCCCGGCGCTCGCGCGGCACCCCCCGCATCGCCAACCGGCTGCTGCGGCGGGTGCGCGACTTCGCCGAGGTGCGGGCCGACGGCGTGATCACCCGTGACGTGGCCGCCGCCGCTCTGAACCTCTACGAGGTGGACGCCGAGGGCCTCGACCGTCTCGACCGGGCGGTGCTGGGGGTGCTGCTGCGCAAGTTCGGTGGCGGACCCGTGGGGCTGTCGACACTGGCGGTGGCCGTGGGAGAGGAGCCGGAGACCGTCGAAGTGGTGGCGGAGCCGTTCCTGGTGCGCCAGGGACTGCTGGCCCGCACCCCCCGGGGCCGGGTGGCGACGGCGTCCGCATGGATCCACCTGGGGCTGACCCCGCCGCCCGACGCCGTCGGCGCGGTGATGAGCGACCCCGACGACCGGTGAGCCTGCTGCCGCAGGAGTCAGGGATCGTGTCAGGATGGAGATGACGGAGTGCGGTGGTGCGTGCGATCACAGAACGGTTGCAACCGTTCCAATTCGGGAACTTCCCCGCGCGGCGAAGCGCTGCCTCGTTGCCGCGTTTCGCAACAACCGCCTACACTCCGTGGCTTGGCTGGCTGTGTAGGCTGACGGGCTGAGCGGCGCGGCCCGACGCAACGCACGGAATTTCCGGCGCGAGGCCGGTGTCATCTTCTTGTACGACAATGGAAGGTCGCCCCAATGGATATGGGACAGCTCGGAAGCATTCTGCCGCTGGTACTTCTGGTGGTGGTCTTCTACTTCCTGCTGATCCGGCCGCAGCGCAAGCGGCAGCAGGAAGCAGTCAAGATGCAGAACTCCCTCTCGCCCGGCACGAGGGTCATGACCACGACCGGCCTGTTCGCCACAGTGGTCGCCGTGGACCACGAGGACGTCATCCTCGAGATCGCGCCCGGCATCGAGACCCGCTGGGTGAAGGCCGCGATCGGCCGCGTCATCACGCCGGGCGAGCCCGTGGACGAGAAGGCGACCACCGCCTCGCCGGAGGACGGCAGCGCCGACACGCCGGCCGCCGGGGACGCCGCCAAGGCCGACACCGACAACGACCAGGACTCCAGCTCCAAGCGGTCCTGAGCAGTCTTCGACAGACACCCCTGAGCCGAAAGAACTGACGACCCGTGGCCCGACCGACCAGCCGCCACAGCAACCCGGGGCGGACGCTCCTGTTGCTCCTGGCGCTCATCATCGCCTTGGGCGGGACGATGTTCCTGCAGAAGGCGTTCACGCCGAAGCTGGGGCTCGACCTCGCAGGTGGCACGACGGTGACGCTGTCACCCGTGACCCCCAATGGCGGTGCCCCTCCTCAGGAGTCCCTTGACCGTGCCGTCAGCATCATCCGCGAGCGGGTGAACGGCACCGGCATCTCCGACGCGGAGGTCGCCAAGTCCGGCGACAACATCATCATCTCCGTGCCGGGCAAGGGCCAGGAGGAGGTCATCAAGCTGGTCGGCACCACGGCGGAGCTGCGCTTCCGCCAGGTGCTCGGCGTCGAGGGGACCGCCCCGCCGCAGGTGCTGCCGACCGACGCGCCGGTGCCGAGCGGCAGCCCGTCGGCCACCCCCTCGGGCAGCGCGAAGCCCTCTGAGGGCGCCAAGCAGAACGGCGACGGCAAGCAGAACCAGAGCGGCGAGCCGAGCGCGCGTCCGTCGGCGACGGAGACCGCGTCCCAGCCGTCCGCCAGCCCCACCGGCAAGGCGCTGTCGTCGGCGCTGACCTCGCCGACGCCCCAGGACAACAAGAACAACCAGTCCGACGGCCAGGCGCCCAAGAACAACGACAAGGGCGGGGCCAAGGCCAGCCCGTCCGGCGCGCCGAGCGCGCCGCCGCAGGAGCAGGCGCCCGCCTTCGACACCAACGGCATCGATCCCGCGGTGCTCAAGCAGTACCAGGCGCTCAACTGCGCCGATCCGAAGTCGCGCGGCACGGGTGCGCTCGACGACCCGACCAAACAGTTCGCCGCCTGTGCGGACGACGGCAGCGCCAAGTACGTCCTCGACGTCGCCAAGGTCGTCGGCACCGACATCAACACCGCCACCTCCGGTGTGCGCCAGGGCAGCACCGACTGGGTCGTCCAGCTCGACTTCAAGAGCAAGGGCGCGGCCGAGTGGAGCAAGCTGACCTCGCTGGCGTTCGGCTCGCAGGAGCCGCGCAACCAGGTCGCCGTCGTCCTCGACGGCGTGGTGATCACCGCGCCGGTCATCCAGGGCCCGATCCCCGGCGGTCGCGCCGAGATCACCGGCGGGTTCAACCAGCAGACCTCGACGACGCTGGCCGACCAGCTCAAGTACGGCGCGCTGCCCCTGAAGTTCAACCGCAGCTCGGTGGAGACCGTCTCCTCGACGCTCGGCACCGACCAGCTGACCGGCGGCCTCATCGCGGGCGCCATCGGTCTGGCCCTGGTCGTGCTGTACTGCCTGCTCTACTACCGGGGCCTCGGCGTCGTCGCCGTCCTGAGCCTCGGGGTCGCCACCGTGATCACCTACCAGTCGGTGGTGGTCTTGGGCGCCAACGGCGGCTTCGCCCTGTCGTTGCCGCACATCATCGGCCTCGTGGTGTCGATCGGTATCACCGCCGACTCCTTCATCGTGTACTTCGAACGTATTCGTGATGAGATGAAGGAAGGCCGGCGGACGCTTCGCGCGGCCGTCGAGGTGGCCTGGGTCCGCGCTCGCCGCACGATCCTGATCGCCGACGCCGTCATGTTCATCGCCGCGGTCGTCCTGTACTTCCTGGCGGTGGGCGGTGTGGCCGGGTTCGCCTTCGCGATGGGTCTGACCACGCTGATCGACATCGTGGTGGTGTTCCTGTTCACGAAGCCGTTCATCGCGCTCCTGGCGAGATTGAAGTTCTTCGCCAAGGGCCACCCGCTGTCCGGCCTCGACGCCGAGCGCATGGCGAGCGAGCCCGTCCGATCCAACACCCCGCAGGAGGCCTGACATGGGACTCGGCCGCCGCCTCTACCGGGGCGAGATCGACGTCGACTTCGTCGGCAAGCAGAAGCTGTGGTACTCCCTGTCGGGCCTGCTGATCGCGTTCTCGCTCGCCGGGCTGATCTTCAGCGCCATCAACACGGGCAGCCCGCTCAACCTGGGCGTCGAGTTCAGGGGTGGCTCGGTCTTCTCTTTCAAGGCGGAGACGGCCAGCATCGAGCAGGTCCGCTCGACCTTCCTCGACGAGGGGACGCACCAGGCGATCGTGCAGAAGGCGGGCGACCGGTGGCGTGTGACCACCGAGACGCTGCCGGAGGCGACCGTCACCAAGGTCCAGAACGCGATCGTCCAGGACTTCAAGGTCCCGGTCTCGCAGGTGGACATCCAGTCGATCGGCGCCTCCTGGGGAGGTGAGGTCTCCAACAAGGCCTGGCTCGGCCTGGCCGTCTTCATGGTCGCGATCATCCTGTACCTGTCGATGGCCTTCGAACCGAAGATGGCGCTGGCCGCCATCGTCGCGCTGGTCCACGACCTGGTGATCACCGCAGGCATCTACGCCTGGTCGGGCTTCGAGGTCACGCCCGCGACCCTGCTGGGCTTCCTGACCATCCTCGGCTATTCGTTGTACGACGCGGTCGTGGTCTTCGACATGATCAAGGAGGTCACCGCCAAGCTCGGCACGACCTCCAAGAAGACCTACACCCAGGCGGCCAACGACGCCCTGAACCACACGCTGATCAGGTCGCTCAACACCTCGCTCGTGGCGATCCTCCCGGTGGCGGCGATCCTGTTCATCGGCACCACGCTGCTGGGCGCCGGAACGCTGAAGGACCTGTCGCTCTCGCTGTTCGTCGGAATGGTGGTCGGCACCTACTCCTCCCTGTGCGTGGCCACGCCGCTGCTGGTCACCCTGAAGGAGCGGGAGCCGAAGTACCAGGCGATCGCACGCAGGCTCGCCGCCACGGGCGGCGGCGGCAAAGGCGGCAAGAAGACGGCCGTAGCAGGCGGCTGAGGCATGTATCCGGCAAGACCCCCGTCCGCTCGCCGGGCGGGGGTCTCGCCGTGAGAGGGCGGCTGCGGCCGTCCGGAAGGGACTTTGCATGAAGGACCGGATCCTGGATCTCATCCGGGACGTTCCCGACTACCCCCAGCCCGGGGTGATGTTCAAGGACATCACCCCGCTGCTGGACGACCACGTGGCCTTCAAGGCGGTCGTGGACGAGATCGCCGGCATGTTCGAGGTCGACAAGATCGTCGGGATCGAGTCGCGCGGCTTCATCCTGGCGGCACCGGTGGCCTATCGGGCCGGTGCCGGGTTCGTCCCGGTCAGGAAGAAGGGCAAACTGCCCTCCGCGACGCTCGAAGAGTCCTACGATCTGGAGTACGGCTCAGCCACCATCGAGGTTCACCGCGACGCCATGGCGCCCGGTGACCGCGTGCTCATCGTCGATGACGTCCTCGCCACGGGCGGCACCGCGCGGGCGACGGTGGAGTTGGTGCGACGCACCGGAGCCGAGGTCGTGGGCATCGCGGTCCTCATGGAGCTGGCCTTTCTGAAGGGCCGTGAGCGCCTGGAGGGTGTGGACCTGCGGTCCCTGGTGATCGTCTGAGCCGGACCCGGAGCAGGCCAGGTTTGCCACCTGGATACACTTGGGGGATCTGGACTCGAACGTAAGGAGTCTGAGTGCCCCGTGATGTGGTCGTGTCCGACGTGACGGACGGCGGGAACACCGGAGCGACCGAGCCCGGTGCCCCTTCCGCGCGTCGGCGGCGATTTGGGGGTGGGGCGATGAGCCAGGTGCTCGAACCGTTGTTCCGCACGGTCAGAGCCACCCACCCCAAAGCCGACCTGCGCCTGATCGAGCGTGCCTACGACGTGGCCGCGTTCCACCACCGTGATCAGAAGCGCAAGAGCGGCGACCCGTACATCACGCATCCGCTGGCGGTCGCCACCATTCTGGCCGAACTCGGCACCGACGACGAGACACTGTGCGCGGCGCTGCTGCACGACACGGTCGAGGACACCGCCTACGGGCTCGACGAACTGCGCGGCGACTTCGGCGACACGATCGGCTCGCTGGTCGACGGCGTCACCAAGCTCGACAAGGTCAAGTTCGGCGACGCCGCACAGGCCGAGACCGTGCGCAAGATGGTCGTGGCGATGTCCCGCGACATCCGCGTCCTGGTGATCAAGCTCGCCGACCGGCTCCACAACATGCGCACGATGCGCTACCTGCCCGAGCACAAGCGGCAGCAGAAGTCCCGCGAGACGCTGGAGATCTTCGCGCCGCTGGCCCACCGGCTCGGCATGAACACCATCAAGTGGGAGCTTGAGGACCTCGCGTTCGCGATGCTCTATCCGAAGCGGTACGACGAGATCGCCCGCATGGTGTCGGAGCGGGCGCCGAGGCGCGACCTGTTCCTTCAGGAGGTCATCGAGAAGGTCTCGGGCGACCTGCGCGAGGCGCGGATCCGCGCGGTGGTCAAGGGACGGCCCAAGCACTACTACTCCGTCTACCAGAAGATGATCGCCAGGGACGTCGCCTTCGACGACATCTACGACCTGGTGGGCATCCGGGTGCTGGTCGATTCGGTGCGCGACTGCTATGCGGCCCTCGGAACGATCCACGCGCGGTGGAACCCCGTGCCCGGGCGTTTCAAGGACTACATCGCGATGCCCAAGTTCAACATGTACCAGTCGCTGCACACGACGGTGATCGGCCCGGAGGGCAAGCCGGTCGAGCTGCAGATCCGCACGCACGCGATGCACCACAGGGCCGAGTACGGCGTCGCCGCCCACTGGAAGTACAAGGAGGAGGTCGGCGCCGTCGCCCCGGGCGGCAAGGTCAAGCCGGGCAGCGACATGGCCTGGCTGCGCCAGCTTCTCGACTGGCAGAAGGAGACGGCCGACCCGGGCGAGTTCCTGGAGTCGCTGCGTTTCGACCTGTCGGTCTCCGAGGTGTACGTGTTCACGCCGCGCGGGCAGGTCGTGGCGCTGCCCGAGGGGGGCACGCCGGTCGACTTCGCCTACGCCGTCCACACCGAGGTGGGCCACCGCTGCATCGGCGCCCGCGTCAACGGCCGCCTGGTGCCGCTGGAGTCGCGGCTCGGCAACGGCGACACGGTCGAGATCTTCACCTCCAAGTCGCCGGACGCCGGGCCGTCGCGCGACTGGCTGAAGTTCGTCAAGTCGGGGCGGGCCCGCAACAAGATCCGGCAGTGGTTCTCCAAGGAGCGCCGCGAGACCGCCATCGAGGCGGGCAAGGAGGCCATCGGCCGGGCCATGCGCAAGCAGGGCCTGCCGCTGCAGCGGCTGATGTCGGGCGAGGCGCTGCTGGCGCTCTCGCGCGACCTGCGCTACCCGGACGTGTCCGCGCTGTATGCCGCCGTGGGCGAGGGCCATGTGGCCGCGCAGACGGTCGTGCAGAAGCTCGTGGCCTCCATCGGCGGCGTCGAGAGCGCCGAGGAGGACATCGCCGAGACCTCGTTGCCGACGCGCCTGAAGGGGCGTCCGCGCGGCGGCGGCGGGGGAGCGGGGGTGGTCGTCGCGGGCGACGCCGACGTGTGGGTCCGGCTGTCGAAGTGCTGTACACCGGTGCCGGGCGACGAGATCGTCGGGTTCGTCACCCGCGGGCACGGGGTGTCTGTCCACCGGGCAGACTGTACGAACGTGCAGCAGCTCAAGGGCCAGCCGGAGCGGCTGGTCGAGGTGAGCTGGTCGCCGAGCGAGGACTCGGTGTTCCTGGTGGCGATCCAGGTGGAGGCGCTGGATCGGCCTCGGCTGCTGTCCGATGTGACGCGGACGCTCTCGGACCAGCACGTCAACATCCTGTCGGCGTCGGTGACGACCACACGCGACCGGGTGGCGATCAGCCGCTTCACCTTCGAGATGGGCGACCCGAAGCATCTCGGGCACGTGCTGAAGGCGGTCCGCGGCATCCAGGGCGTCTACGACGTCTACCGGATCAGCGGCGCCGGTCAGTGAGTCCCTGAACCGCCCCACGAGCGCCTAGGGAGGCCCTGGGGCCCGCTTCACCGTCAGGGCCGGCTGGGAAGTGTCTGCGGGCGCGTCAGCGCTTGAGAGGGCCCGCTGGAGTGTCTGCGGGCGCGTCAGTGGTTGCGAGGGCCCGCTCGAAGAACGCGCGGTCCCCGTCGAAGATCGGCTCCAGCCTGAGGAACTCCTCGACGGTGACCCACCGCGCCTCGCTCACCTCGCCGGGGGCGAGCACCGGTGCGCCCGGCCCGGCGGCGGCCTCCCACCAGTGGAGGACGAAGCCGCCGTCGGAGCTGATGCTCTCCCAGACCTTGGCGAGCGGCGTCGCGTCCAGCCCGACCTCTTCGCGGATCTCGCGCACCAGTGCCTGCTCCTGGCTCTCGCCGGCCTCGATCGTGCCGCTGAGCGGCGCCCAGTAGCCGGGCAGCCTCGCCCGCCCGCCGCGCCGGATCACCAGCATCCGGTCATCTCGCGCAACACCGCGACGACGGCCTCCCGTACGGCCACAGCCCCTCCCCTTGGGACAGAACGATCAGGGTCTCACCCGGCCGCGCGCGCTCCGCCGTTCCGTGCAACGGAACACGGGGTGTGTGAGGAGGGTGGTTGAGGACATGGTGACAGATGAGGTTGGACGTATGATCACCCTGGTCCCACACCCCCGAGTTCGGAGACAGTGAGATGACCGATCCGAGACTCCAGTTCGATGTGCCGCACGCCGCACGGATCTGGAACTACTGGATGGGCGGCAAGGACAACTACGCCGCCGACCGTACGGCGGGAGACGCCGTCGCCGAGGTCTATCCAGACATCGTCACGATGGCGGCCCAGTCGCGGCAGTTCCTCATCCGCACCGTCACCCATCTCGCCGGGGACGTCGGGGTCGACCAGTATCTCGACATCGGCACCGGCCTGCCGACCATGGAGAACACCCACGAGGTGGCCCAGCGGCTGGTGCCGGGCTCGCGCATCGTCTACGTCGACAACGACCCGCTGGTGCTCGTGCACGCACGTGCCCTGCTGGTCAACACCACTCCCGAGGGTGTGACGTGGTACCTGGACGCCGATTACCACCGGCCTGAGGTGATCATGGCAGACGCCCGCAACGTGCTGAACCTCAACCGGCCGGTGTCGGTGATGTTCATGGGCGTGCTGGGGTACGTGGGGGACTTCGACGAGGTGCGTTCCATCGTCTCCCGGGTCATGGAGGCGGTGCCGTCCGGCAGCTATCTCACCATGTGGGACGGCACGGACACGGGCGCGGCCGTGGCCGAGGGTGCCGACAAGCTCATCGAGACCGGTGCCGCCCCCTACCACCTGCGCAGTCCCGCGCAGCTCCTGGAGTGCTTCGAGGGCCTGGAGGTGCTGGAGCCCGGAATGGTCCCCATCACCGAGTGGCGTCCGAAGGGGACGCCCACGCCCATCGACGCCTACGGCGCCGTAGCCCGCAAGCCGTGACGACGGACCGGCCGTCGCCGAGCCTGAAGGCCAGGCTCGGCGACAGGCGGGTCCCGGCCGGTGAGGACTACGCGCTCAGCTGAACTCCTGGAGGGTGCGCTCGGCCTCCTCCAGCCAGGAGCGGCGGGCGACCAGCGCCTCCTCGCTGTCCTTGACGTCCTTGGCGCGACCGGCCGCCTGCGCCTTGGCCAGGCGCTTCTCCAACTGCTCGATCGAGGTGCGGAGCTGGTCGACGGTGCTCTGCGCGCGGGCGCGGGCCTCGGGGTTGGAACGCTTCCATTCCGCGTCCTCCGCCTTGCGCACGGCGTCGTCGATCTTGCGCAGCCCGCCCTCCAGCCGGTCGCGCTGCTCGCGCGGCACCGGCCCGACGGCCTCCCAGCGCTCCAGGAGCGCGCGCAGGGAACTGCGGGCGGACCGCGCGTCGGTGACGGGCAGGATCTTCTCGGCCTCGACGAGCAGCAGCTCCTTGACCTCGGCGTTTGCGGCCAGCGACGCGTCGCGCTCGGCGAAGACCGCCGAGCGCGCCTGGAAGAACCGATCCTGGGCGGCCTTGAACCGGCCCCACAGCTCGTCCTCCACCTCGCGCGAGGCGCGGCCCGCGGCCTTCCACTGCTGCATCAGCTCGCGGTACACCGAGGCCGTCGGGCCCCAGTCGGTGGAGGCGGACAGCGCCTCGGCCTCGGCGACGATGCGCTCCTTGGCGG
Organism: Nonomuraea longicatena; assembly: GCF_039525605.1. Taxonomy (NCBI): domain Bacteria; kingdom Bacillati; phylum Actinomycetota; class Actinomycetes; order Streptosporangiales; family Streptosporangiaceae; genus Nonomuraea; species Nonomuraea longicatena. The sequence continues at coordinate 62,023 of NZ_BAAAHQ010000020.1, forward strand.
AGCGCACCCCCTCACGCTGCTCGTCGAGCCCCGCGAAGTACACCTTGCGCCGCTTGGCGAATGCCGTGCGGGCGGCCGACAGCCGCTTCCACAGCGCCGCCTCGGTGACGCGGTCGATGCGGTCGGCGGCCTTCCACTCCTCGACGAGCTGGCGCAGCCGCTCGCCGCCCGACTTCCAGTGCGTGGTCTCCTCGGCGATGCGCTCGGCCTCGGCGACGATGCGCTCCTTGACCGCCTTGGCCTCGACACGCGCCTGCTCGCGGGCGGCCTTGACCTCCTCGCGGCGGGCGGCGACCACCTCGGTCAGCCCGTCGAGGCGGGCCGAGAGCGCGCCCAGGTCGCCGACGGCGTGCGCGTCGGCGACCGCCTCGCGCAGCTTGACGATGCCGGCCTCGGCCTGGGCGGGGGCGAGGTCGGTGCCTCTGACCCGCTGCTCCAGCAGCGTCACCTGGCCGGCCAGCTCGTCGTACTTGCGATGGAAGTAGGCCAGCGCTTCCTCGGGTTCACCGGCCTGCCAGGAGCCGACGGCCCGTTCTCCCTCAGCCGTACGCACGTAGACGGTGCCGTCGTCGTCTACCCGGCCCCACGGGTCGGTGCTCACCGTGTCCTCCCGCACTTTCCATCAGACCCTTCGGGATGAATCCATCCCTGGTTGTATTACGTCAGCTCTTGCCAGAGATTGTCACGTCTTTGAGTTGGAGGGTTTCCTTGGGCGCTCCCGTTCCATCGGGGCCCGGAGTGATCACACCTGCCTTGTTGACCTTGTCGAGAATGTCCAGCCCCTTGGTGATCGTACCGACTGGCGTGTAATCGGGGGTGAGTCCGATATCTCCGTACACGAGGAAGAACTGGCCCCCCGTCGAGCCGGGGGCGCTGGTCTTGGCCATCGCCATCACGCCGCGCTTGTACTGGGCGCCCTGGAGGTTCTCCTCGGCCATGACGTAACCGGGGCCGCCGGTGCCGTCGGTCTCGGACTTGCCGTCGGCCTTGGCCGTCGGGTCGCCGCACTGCAGCATCGGGAACTGCGCGCTGCCGAGCCGGTGGCACTTGCTGCCGTCGTAGTAGTTCTTCTTCGCCAGGAACTCCAGCGAGTTGACCGTGCACGGCGCCTTGGCGTTGTCGAGCTTCACCTCGATGTCGCCCAGGTTGGTCGCGAAGGTCAGTGTCTTGGTGTCGGGCTTGGGCTGGGTCTTGGCCGGGGGCATGCCCACGTCCTTGACCTTGCCGTTGGTGTCCGCGACGTACCCGCACGTGCCGGTCTTCGGGTCGTACGGCTTGGCCGCCGCCTGCTCGGCGGGCGCGCTCGGCGCGGGCGACTCTGAGGCGCCCGGCGTGGGCGCGGCCGCGGTACTGGTGTCAGATTGTCCGCCGAGCAGCGCCACAGCCGCGACGATGCCGCCGACGACCACGACGACGCCTATGCTGGAGCCGATGATGGCAGTGCGCTTGGCTCGCTGCTCGCGCTCGATGCGGCGCTGCAACTGCCGCTCGTGGTGCTCACGCGCCAGCGCCTTCTGCCGATCCTTCCCCGTGGCCACCGCTTTGCCTCCCATAGTCAATCAACTGAGGTGGGCGAATCGTATCGGCCGAAGGGCAATGGTTCGCAGCCCGGCGACCCGCACCGGTACCCTTCGGTTACATTCCCATTGGCTTTTCGACGAGATCCAGCTGAGGCAGATGCTCATCGCAGGCTTCCCCGCAGGGGCCTTCCAGACTAATTGCTATGTCGTCGCGCCCGCTGCCGGCGCGGAGTGCGTGATCGTCGACCCAGGTCAGGACGCTGCGGCCGGGGTCGACGAGCTCCTTCGCGAGCACCGGCTCAAGCCGGTGGCGGTCCTGCTCACGCACGGCCACCTCGACCACGTCTGGTCGGTGGCCCCGGTGTGCGGCGCGCGCGGCATCCCCGCCTGGATCCATCCCGAGGACCGCCATCTGCTCAGCGATCCCGCCAAGGGCTGGTCCGACACCTCCGCCGAGATCTTCGGCGGCATCACGCTGAGCGAGCCCGACGACGTCGAGGAACTGTCCGACGGCGCGGTGCTCAGCCTCGCCGGCCTGGAGCTCGTGGTCGACCACACGCCCGGCCATACCAGGGGGTCGGTGAGCTTCCGGCTGCCCGGCGACGAGATCATGTTCTCGGGCGACCTGCTGTTCGCCGGCTCCATCGGCCGCACCGACCTGCCGGGCGGCGACTACCCGACGATCCTGCGCAGCCTGGCCGACAAGTGCCTGTCGCTGCCGGACGCCACGGTCGTCCTGCCGGGCCACGGACCCAAGACCACGATCGGCCACGAGCGCCTCGCCAATCCCTATCTGAGGGACATCGCGCCACCGGCCGGGCCCACCCGAGGAATCTGATGAGCTTTCAAGCGCCCAAGGGCGTCAAGGAATACCTGCCGCCGCAGTCGGCCGTCTTCGCCGCGATCCGCGACGAGTTCGCCGGCATCGCCGCCCGCGCGGGCTACTCCTACCTGGAGACCGCCGTCTTCGAGGACACCCAGCTGTTCGCCAGGGGCGTCGGCGAGTCCACCGACGTCGTCAGCAAGGAGATGTACACCTTCACCGACCGGGGAGGCCGCTCGCTGACGCTGCGGCCCGAGTTCACGGCCGGGGTGCTGCGCGCGGTCCTGGAGCACGGCATGCACCGGGGCCAGCTGCCGGTCAAGGTGTGGGCGGCCGGGGCCGTGTTCCGCGCCGAGGCGCCGCAGGAGGGCCGCTACCGGCAGTTCTACCAGCTCGACCTGGAGGCGATCGGCAGCGAGGACCCCGCCGTCGACGCCGAGACCATCGCGCTGGCCTGGCAGTGGTACACCGCGCTGGGCCTCACCCGGGTGCGCCTGCTGCTCAACTCGCTGGGCTGCAAGGAGTGCCGCCCGCTCTACCGCGCCCGGCTGCAGGAGTTCCTGCGCGCCCTCGACCTCGACGAGGTCACCAGGGCCCGCATCGAGATCAACCCGCTGCGAGTCCTCGACGACAAGCGGCCGGAGGTGCGTGCCCGGCTTGAGGGGGCGCCGCTCATCGGCGACCACCTGTGCGCCGACTGCAAGGCATACCACGACCGGGTGAAGACGCTGCTGGCCGACCTCGGCATCCCGTGGGAGGACTCACCCCGGCTGGTGCGCGGCCTCGACTACTACACCCGCACCACGTTCGAGTTCGACCACCCGCTGCTGGGCGCCCAGTCGGGCATCGGCGGCGGCGGCCGCTACGACGGGCTGTCCGAGGCGATCGGCGGCCCGCCGCTGCCCGGAATCGGCTTCGGCCTCGGCCTCGACCGCACTGTCATCGCCCTGGCGCGAGAAGGCGTGGAGCCCGCGACCCCGCCGCGCTGCTCGGTGTACGGTGTGGCGCTGGGCGACGAGGCCGCGCGGGCCCTGTTCGGGCTCGTGGGCCGGTTGCGCGCGGCGGGTGTCGCCGCCGACATGTCCTTCGGCGGCAAGGGGCTCAAGGGCGCCATGAAGGGCGCCGACCGCTCCGGTGCGCGCTACGCGCTGATCATGGGCGAACGCGACCTCGCCGCCCAGGTCGTGCAGCTGAAGGACCTGACCACCGCTGAGCAGACCGAGGTGCCGCTGGCCCAGGTCGTCGACGTCTTGAAGGGGAAAGTGCAGTGATCCGCACGCACAACGCCGGGGTGCTCCGCAAGGAGCACGCCGGGCAGCAGGTGACGCTCGCCGGATGGGTGGCCCGCCGCAGGGACCACGGCGGCGTGGTCTTCATCGACCTGCGCGACGCCTCCGGCTCGGCGCAGGTGGTCTTCCGCGAGGAGGACCACGCCCACGACCTGCGCGCCGAGTACTGCGTGCGGGTGTCGGGCGAGGTCCGCGTGCGGCCGGAGGGCAACGCCAACCCCGAACTGCCCACCGGTGAGGTCGAGGTCGTCGCCACCGAGGTCGAGGTGCTGAGCGAGGCGGCGCCGCTGCCGTTCCCCATCGAGGGCTCGACCGGCGTCTCCGAGGAGGCGCGGCTGAAGTACCGCTACCTCGACATCCGCCGCCAGCAGGTCGCCCACGCCATGCGCACCCGCTCGCGGGCCACCTTCCTGGCCAACCAGGTCATGGACGAACTCGGCTTCGTCTACGTCGAGACGCCCACGCTGACCCGCTCGACGCCGGAGGGCGCGCGCGACTTCCTGGTGCCCGTGCGCCTGCAGCCGGGCAACTGGTACGCGCTGCCGCAGTCGCCGCAGCTGTTCAAGCAGCTGCTCCAGGTGGCCGGCCTCGAGCGCTACTACCAGCTCGCCAAGTGCTACCGCGACGAGGACCTGCGGGCCGACCGGCAGCCCGAGTTCACCCAGATCGACATCGAGATGTCCTTCGTCGACCAGGAGGACGTCATCGCCGTCGGCGAGGCGCTGATCGGCCGGGTGTGGAAGGAGATCCTCGGCTACGAGGTCCCGACGCCGCTGCCGCGCATGACCTACGCCGACGCCATGGCCCGCTTCGGCTCCGACAAGCCCGACCTGCGCTTCGGCCAGGAGCTCGTCGAGATGACCGACTACTTCGCGCAGACCTCCTTCCGGGTCTTCCAGGCCGACTACGTCGGCGCGGTCGTCATGCCCGGCGGCGCCTCGCAGAGCCGCAAGGAACTCGACGCCTGGCAGGACTGGGCCAAGTCCCGGGGCGCCCGCGGCCTCGCGTACGTGCTGGTGCAGGAGGACGGGACACTCGGCGGCCCGGTGGCCAAGAACCTGTCGGAGGCCGAGCAGTCCGGCCTGGCCGCCAAGGTGGGCGCCGCCTCCGGCGACGCGATCTTCTTCGCGGCGGGCGCCAGAGGCGCCTCGCGCGACCTGCTCGGCGCCGCCCGCCTGGAGATCGGCCGCAGGTGCGGCCTGATCGACGAGTCGCGGTGGTCGTTCCTGTGGGTGGTCGACGCGCCCATGTTCGAGGAGGACGGCGAGGGCGGCTGGACGGCCGTGCACCACCCGTTCACCGGCCCCAAGCCCGAGTGGGCCGACAACTTCCAGGACCACCCCGGCCAGGCGCTCGCCTACGCCTACGACATGGTCTGCAACGGCATGGAGATCGGCGGCGGCTCGATCCGCATCCACCGTGCCGAGATGCAGCAGCGCGTCTTCGACGTGCTCGGCATCTCCAAGGAGGAGGCGGAGAGCAAGTTCGGCTTCCTGCTCGACGCCTTCCAGTACGGCCCGCCCCCGCACGGCGGCATCGCCTACGGCTGGGACCGCATCTGCATGCTGCTGGCGGGCGGCGACTCGATCCGCGACGTCATCGCCTTCCCGAAGACGGCCTCCGGCTTCGACCCCCTGACCGGCGCGCCGACTTCGATCACGGTCGAGCAGCGCAAGGAGGCGGGCGTCGACGCCAAGCCCAAGGAGTGAGGTGTGCGGAGCGCCCGGTCGCCGGGCGCTCCGCCGTACCGTCAGAAGGTCACGGGCAGGTGGTTCAGCGAGCGGACGATGGAGCCGCTGAATCGCCACGTGAGCTCCTCCTCCGCGCAGCCGAGCCTCAGGCCGGGCAGACGCTCCAGAAGGGCCGTGAAGGCCACCTGGGCCTCCAGGCGGGCCAAAGGAGCGCCCAGGCAGAAGTGGACGCCGTGGCCGAAGCTCACGTGTGTGATGTCCGCGCGGGTGACGTCGAGCCGGTCGCTGTCGTCGTTGACCGCCGGATCGCGGCCTGCCGAACCGAGTGTGACGTGCACGAAGGCGCCCTTCGGCACCGGCACCCCGGCGATCTCCATGTCCTCGGTCGCGATGCGGTAGGTGGCGCGCTCGACGGGGGCGTCGTAGCGCAGGAACTCCTCGACCGCGTTCGGCACCAGCTCCGGGCGCCGCCTGAGCAGGTCGAACTGCGCGGGGTGGCGCAGGAGGGCGAGCGTGCCGTTGGCGATCAGGTTCACGGTGGTCTCGTGCCCCGCCACCAGCAGCAGGCCCAGGGTGGACAACACCTCCCTGTCGTTCAGCTCACCGGTCACGAGCACGCTGACCAGGTCGTCGCCGGGGTCGGCCCGGCGCGTGGCGACGAGGTCCCGGAAGTAGGAGTTCAGCTCCTGCACCACCTCGGCCCGCCGGGCGATCTGCTCCGGTGTGACCGGAGGCTCGATCAGCGAGCTCGACCAGGTCCTGAAGGTCTCGCGCTTGTCTGCCGGGATGCCGATCAGCTCCGAGATCACGATGATCGGCAGCGGGAAGGCGAAGTCGTCCACGAGGTCGGCCGCGCCCCTGCCGCCGATCGCGTCGAGGAGTCCGGCGGTGATCTCCTCGATCCTCGGGCGCAGTCCCTCGACGCGCCGCGCGGTGAAGGCGCGGGCGACGGCCTTGCGGAGCCTGGTGTGGTCGGGCGGGTCGGAGAAGAGCATGTTGTCGCTGCGCAGCGGATCCTGCTGCTCCGCGACCTCGCGGAACCACCGTGGCGCGTGCTCCAGCGACTTGGCCAGCCGGGAGTCGGCGAGCGCGGCCCGGCCGTGCTCATGGTCGAGGACCACGAATCCGTCCGCCCCGAGCGGGAAGTCCACACGGTGGACGGGGCCCTTGGCGCGCAGCCCGGCGTACACGGGGTAGGGGTCCCGGCTGTTGTCCGGGGAGAGGATGAACTCGGCGGGCAGGTGCTCGGGCATGAGGCCGCTCCTTCGGGTCCGGGGAACTCCACAATGACCCGCAGGAGCGGTAATTTCACGACTTTCGCGGCGTATGTCCGCGGTGTGTCAGAACGCCACGGGCAGTGCGGCGAGTGAGCGTACGAACGAGGTGTTCAGCCGCCACGCGAGCGACTCGGACGGGCAGTCGAGGCGGAGCGTCGGCAGCCGCTCGGCGATCAGCCTGAACGCCACCTGGGCCTCCAGCCGGGCCAGCGGGGCGCCGAGGCAGAAGTGCAGGCCGTGGCCGAAGCTGAGGTGCTTGACGCTCTCGCGGGTGATGTCGAGCCCGTCGGGATCGTCGTTGGCGTCCTGGTCGCGGCCGGAGGAGCCGAGCGCGACGTGGACGAGGTGGCCCTTCGGCACCGGCACCCCGGCGATCTCCATGTCCTCGCTCGCGATGCGCATGGTGGAGTGGTCGACGGGGGCGTCGTAGCGCAGGAACTCCTCGACCGCGTTCGGCACCAGGTCCGGGCGCCGCTTGAGCAGCTCGAACTGCTCAGGGTTGCGGAGAAGGGCGAGCGTGCCGTTGGCGATGAGGTTGACCGTGGTCTCGTGACCGGCCACCAGCAGGAGCACCAGGGTGGAGACCAGTTCCCTGTCGCTCAGGTCGCCGGCCAGGAGCGCGCCGACGAAGCCGTCGGCGGGGTTGGCGCGGTGCTCGGCGATGTGCCGCTCGAAGAAGCCGCTCAGTTCCTTGATGGCCTGGTTGCCGCGTTCCTGCTGCTCGGGCGTGAGAGCCGGTTCGAGCAGGGCGGAGGACCAGGCGCGAAAGCGCTCCCGCTCCTCGTGCGGCACCGCCAGCATCTCGGAGATCACCGAGATCGGCAGGGGGAAGGCCAGGTCCTCGATGAGGTCACCCTCGCCTTTGCCCTCCATCTCGTCGATGAGCCGGTTGGTGATCTCCTCGATCCTGGGCCGGAGCTGCTCGACGCGCCGCATCGTGAAGGCGTGGGTGGCGACCCTGCGGAGCCTGGTGTGGTCGGGCGGGTCGGCGAAGAGCATGTTGTCGAAGAGCGTCGAGTCCGTTCCGGCGACCATCGTTCGGAAGAACTCGGGAGCGTTGTCGAGCGACTTGCTGATCCGGGGGTCGGCGAGTGCGGCCCTGGCGTGCTCATAGTCGACGAGCAGGAGGCCGGGGACGCCCGGAGGCCACTCCAGGTGGTGGACGGGGCCCTTGGCCCGCAGGTCCGCGTACTTCTGGTTGGCCTCTTCGCTGCTCTTCGAGGTGAGGAGGAAATCGTGGGGGAGAATCTCAGGCATGTGGTCCACTCCTTCGGGGTCCAGACCTTCAGTCTGGCCCCGAACCACACCAAGATCGTGATCTTGGTGTGGTTCGTGAAGGAAATCACATACTACTTAGTTGACAATTTGACGTCTTTGATGACGACCGGCGTCTTCGGGGCAGTGGATCCGCCGTCGCCGGTGATGTCGTCCTTGTTCTCGATCACGCCGTTCTCCGCGACCTTCACGAGGGTGTCGATGCCGCTCTTGGCCACGCCGAGCAGCGAGTACACCGGGTCGAGCTGCGTGTTCTGGTCCGACAGCGAGATGGCGAACTGGCTGCTGTTGCGTCCCTCCGCGTCGGTGGGCTGGGTCAGGAAGACCACGCCCTTGGAGTAGGCGACGGTGCCCGCGGCCTCGTCGGGGAAGACGTAGCCGGAGGTGCCCGTGCCGTCGGTGGGGTTCTTGCCGTCGGCCTTGGCCAGCGGGTCGCCGCACTGCAGCAGGAACAGCCCGGCCGTCTCGGGCGTCACCAGCCGGTGGCACCTGGTGTTGTCGTAGAAGTTCTTCTTGGCCAGGTGATTCATCGAGTTGACCGTGCAGGGCGTGGCCTTCGGATCGACCTCGATGACGATGTCGCCGTGGTTGGTCACCAGCGTCATCGTCTTGATCCGCAGCGTCTGCCTGTCGGGCCGCTTGGGCGGGAAGCCGACGAATTTCTGCGGCACGTCCTGGGTGTCCTTGGTGTAGGAACAGCTGACCGGTCCCGTTCGCGTCGGGGAGGCCGACGGGAGCGCCGCCGACTGTGAGGCGGACGGCGACGGGCTGGACGTGGCGGCGGCCTTCGTGGTGTCCGGCTCCTCGTCCCCCAGCAGCGTCGTCGCGGCGACCACACCCCCCGCCACCAGGACGATCGCCACCCCCGCGCCCACGAGGACGTTGCGCTTGCCCTTGGCGGAGTCCTCAGCCGCGCGCTTGCTCTGCCTCTCCCTGTGTTCGCGCGCCAGTTCGCTCTGGCGGTCCTCGTCGCCGCTCACGGCTATGTCCTCCACATTTACCGACACATGACCAAATGACTCCGCGAATGCTACCGGTCTCGCAATGTGGTGTACGTAAGTGACAGATGTGGCACCCGACACCCCCCGCCGTCCCTAGGCGGACCGAGAACGGAGTACGCCTCGTGTTCGAAGAGATCCTCGGCTTGCCGGCCCACCCGCTGATCATTCACTTCGCGGTGGTCCTGACCCCGCTGCTCTGCGGGGTCTCCGTCGTGTACGCCCTGGCGCGGCGCTGGCGGCCCCAGCTCGCCTGGGCCGTCGCCGGGCTCGCGGTCGCCGCCCCGCTCGCCGTCCTGTCCGCCAGGCAGAGCGGGCTCGCGCTCAAGCAGGCCAGGTTCTCCTCCGCGGAGGGCGAACTCGGGCAGCGCATCGCCACCCACGAGAGCTTCGCCGTGCCCCTGCTGGCGAGCACCGCCGCGCTCGGCCTGTCCTCGCTGCTGCTCGTCTTCGCGGGCGGGCGCAACAAGGCGGCGGGGATCGCGCTGTCGGTGCTCACGGTGGTGCTCGCCGGCGTGGCCGGGTACTTCGTCTTCCGCGCGGGCGACTCGGGAGCGAGGGCCGTGTGGAGCCTGTAAGCTCCGGTTGTGGATAGCTTGTTCGACTCGGCGGCGCAGGAGGCCACTCCGCAGCCGCTGGCGGTCCGGATGCGCCCACGCACACTCGACGAGGTCATCGGCCAGCGTCACCTGCTCGGCTCCGGCACCCCGCTGCGGCGGCTGGTCGAGAGCGAGGCCCCGATGTCGCTGTTCCTGTGGGGTCCGCCGGGCACCGGCAAGACGACGCTGGCCTATGTCGTCTCCAACGTCACCAAGCGCCGCTTCGTCGAGATCTCCGCCGTGTCCGCCGGGATCAAGGACGTCCGGGCCGCCATCGAGGCCGCCAGGCGCGAACTCGGCATGTCGGGCAGGCAGACCGTCCTGTTCGTCGACGAGGTCCACCGCTTCAACAAGGCCCAGCAGGACGCGCTGCTGCCCGCCGTCGAGAACCGCTGGGTCACCTTCATCGGCGCGACGACGGAGAACCCCTCGTTCTCCGTCATCTCGCCGCTGCTGTCGCGCTCTCTGCTGCTCACGCTGGAGTCCCACTCCGACGACGACATCAGGGCCGTGCTCCAGCGGGCCGTCGCCGACGAGCGCGGCCTGGCCGGCCGCGCCACCCTCGCGCCGGAGGCGCTCGACCATCTCGTACGGCTGGCGGGCGGCGACGCCCGCCGCTCCCTCACCTATCTGGAGGCCGCCGCCCTCCTGTCCGACGAGGTCACCGTCGAGGTGGTCGAGAAGGCGGCGGACAAGGCGGCGGTCCGCTACGACCGCCAGGGCGACCAGCACTACGACGTCATCAGCGCCTTCATCAAGGCGATGCGCGGCTCGGACGCCGACGCCGCCCTCCACTACCTCGCCCGCATGGTCGAGGCGGGCGAGGACCCCCGCTTCATCGCCCGCCGCGTCGTCATCTTCGCCTCGGAGGACGTCGGCTTGGCCGACCCCACGTGCCTGCAGACGGCGGTGGCGGCGGCGCAGGCCGTACAACTCATCGGGCTGCCCGAAGGGCAGATCAACCTGGCGCACGCGGTGATCCACTGCGCGCTCGCGCCCAAGTCCAACGCGGTGGTCAAGGCCATCGGGGCGGCGGTCGGCGACGTGCGCAAGGGGCTGATCGGGCAGGTCCCGCCGCATCTGCGCGACAGCCACTACCCGGGGGCGGCGGGGCTCGGCCACGGCGACGGCTACAAGTACCCCCACGACTTCGACCACGGCCTGGTCCGCCAGGAGTACGCACCTGAGCAGGTGCGCGGGCGCCGCTACTACGAGCCGACCCGCCACGGCGCCGAGGCCCCGGTGGCCGGGCGCTGGGCCAAGATCCGCGCCTTCCTGCGGGGGGAGTAGTGCACGGCACGCTGCACCACGTCGAGCTGTGGGTCGACTCACTGGAGGCGGCGCTGCCCTCCTTCGCCTGGCTGTTCGGCAGGCTCGGCTACACCGGGTTCCAGAGCTGGGAGGGCGGACGCTCCTGGCTGCTCGGGCAGACGTACGTGGTGATCGAGCAGTCACCCGAGCGCGTCCCCGGCCCGCACGAACGTCGCCGGTCCGGGCTCAACCATCTGGCCTTCCACGTCGACGACGTCGACGCGCTCACGAAGGAGGCGCAGGAACACGGCTGGCGGCTGCTGTTCGCCGACCGGCACCCCCACGCGGGCGGCCCGGCCCACTATGCCGCCTATCTTGAGAACGACGCGGGCTTCGAGGTCGAACTGGTGCGCTCAGCCCCGGCGGCGGGGTAGCCGCACCGTCAGCAGCCGGGCCCTCGGCGCCACCCGCTCGGCCAGCGCGAACATCGCCTCGGTGCGTGAGTTGTCCGCGTCGAGGTGTGAGAACAGGTTGGCGCCCAGGTAGAACGTGACGGCGGCGTACGCCAGCTCGCGCGGCGGCAGCAGCTTGGCCAGCGGCGAACCGCCGATCACCCGGACCAGCGCCTGCTCGACGAAGTCGATCCACGGGTCGGTGCGCTTGACGATCTCGGCCCGCAGTTCGGGCCTGGCGATGCTGGCGCCGACCATCTCGGACACCAGCGTGATGTGGCCGCCTTCCAGGTCGGCGCGATAGATCTCCGTGGCCGTCGCGACCAGGTCCTCAAGCGAGCGCGCCGCCTCGACCGGGCCCCGGTAGGCGGCCATGCGCTCGGCGGAGGAGCGGTCGAGGGCGGCGAGGAGCAACGGGTCCACGCCGCCGAAGTGGTAGAAGACCAGCGCCGAGTTGACGCCCGCGGCCTTGGCGATCACGCGGGCGCTGGTGCCCGCGTACCCCTCCTCGCGCAGTGTCCGCGCCGCGGCCTCGATCAGCCGGTCCCTGGTCTCCTGTGTCATGGTCCCTCATCGTAAGGTTTAATCGAGTGATTAAATCGTTCGATCAAGGGGTGTGTATGGAACAGCAGAACCGCCGCCGGTTACTCGCGGGCGTCCTCGCCGCGCTGTTCGCCGCCATGCTCGGCCACCGGGTCCTGCACACCGGGCACCTGGAGCAGAGCGCCCTGTTCTACGTCGGCCTGCCCGCCGTCATCGCGCTCACCGTCGCGCTCGTCGCCCGGCCCAGGTCGGCGCTCGGGGTGACCATGGTCACGATCACGATCGGGCTCGCGCTGTCCGGGCCGCTGCTCGGCGAGGGGATCGTCTGCCTGGTCGTGGCCGCGCCGATCTTCTACTTCGTCGGGGCGGTGATGGTGGGCGTCGTCCATCTCATACGCAAGGGGACGAACGCCGTCGTCGTGCCGCTGCTGCTGCTCGTGGCGCTCGAAGGGGCGACGGAGGGGACGTCGCTGCCCCGGGAGGAGACGGTGAGCGTCACCCGCGCCCACTCGGGCGAGCTGGCCGCCGCGCTGGCCGCGCCGCCGGTCTTCGGCGGGTACGACTCGGTGTTCCTGCGCCTCGGCTTCCCCCGGCCGGCGCGCGTCACCGGCGAGGGGCTCCAGGTCGGCGCCACCCGGGAGGTCGTCTTCGACCCGCGTCGCTCGCTCGGGATCGGGGCCGTGGCCGAACCCCGCTCGATGACCCTGCGCGTGGTCTCCAGCTCGGTGCCCGCAGACCCGGCCGGAAGCGGGCGCGTGGTGTTCGCCGTCGAGCGCGACACCACCCTGGCACGCTGGCTCGACCTGCGCACCGCCGCCTTCACCTGGGCGGACGGGCGGCTGACCGTGTCGCTGGACTACCGGCGGACCTTCGACCCGGCGTGGTACTTCGGCCCGGTCCAGCGGTACGCCGTGGGAGAGGCGGCCGACTACCTCGCCTCGGCCTTCACCCGGCCATGAGCGCGACCCTGATCAGAGGACTGGGACTGTTCGTCCCGATTCTCGCGGTGGCCGTCGCCGTGGTCGTCGCCTCCGGATCCGCTGCTCGCCCGCCCGGATCCGTTGACCGCTCGGCCTTCCGGAACCGCGCTGACACGGGCGGTCCGGTGGGGCGGGCCGACCATGGGGCACGTGCGCCGGAGGGCGGCAGCCGGATCGACGGGCGGCGGATCGGCGCCGCCGTCCTCGCGACCGCCTGGAACCTGCTCGCGCTCGTCCCGGTCAACCTCGCCGGCTGGTGGACCTTCGACGTGCAGGGTGCGGCGATCGCCGGACTCCCCGTGGACCTCATGCTCGGCTGGGCCCTGCTCTGGGGCGCCCTGCCCGCCCTGGCCGCCCCGCTGGCCCCGATCCCGCTCACGGCCGCCGCCCTCGCCTGGCTGGATCTCGCGGTGATGCCGCTGGCCCACCCCGTGGTCCGCCTGGGCGAGGACTGGCTCCTCGGCGAGACGGTCGCCGTGGCCGTCGCGCTGGTCCCCGGCCTCCTGCTCACCCGATGGACCGTCGCGAGCACCCGACTGCCGCTCAGAGCCCTGTTCCAGATCGTCCTGGCGGCGGGTTACGGCCTGGCCGCCCCCGTCGCCTGGACGGGCCTCTGGGAGCGGCCGGCCTGGGCGCTGGCCCTCATCGCGCAACTGCTGGCCGTCCCCTCGGCCCTCGGGCTGGCGGCCGTACGCGAGTTCGCGGCCCGGGGCGGCGGCACCCCGTTCCCGTACGACCCGCCGCGCCGCCTGGTCACCGGCGGTCCTTACGCCTACGTCCGCAACCCGATGCAGGTGGCGATGACCGCCTGCTACCTGGTGATGGCCGTCCTCGACGTCCGGCTGCTCGCGGCCGCCGCCGTCGCGGTCGCCTACGGCGCGGGCCTGGCCGCCTGGCACGAGGGCGAACAGCTCTCGCGGGCCCACGGCCGGAGCTGGCACCGCTACCGGAGCCGGGTGCGAGCCTGGCTGCCCCGCCTCCGCCCCGAGACGCCGCACGCGACCGTGTACGTGGACCTGTCGTGCGGCATGTGCACGGAGGTCGGATCCTGGATCGGCGCCAAGCGGCCGGTCGCGCTGACCGTGGCGGACGCGGCAGACCTCCCGGAGATGCCGCGCCGCCTCACCTACGAGCGCGAGGACGGCGCCCGGGCCGCCGGAGTGGCCGCGCTCGCCCACGTTCTCACGCACATCCACCTCGGCTGGGCGCTGCTGGGCTGGCTCCTGCTCGTGCCAGGTGTGACCGGCTTCGCCCAACTCTGCACTGATGCCTTCTCCCCGACCCGCGCACCCGCCCGCCGGCCCCGCCGGTCGCGGCGCGGCACCTGACACGACGGCGAAGCGGGCCCGCCGAGCCTCGATGGACCCCGGGCCCCGCACGGCCCACAGCCGCGATGCCCTCTTCTGTCGGGCGGACACGATAGGGTCTTGCCGTTCCGGCCCAGGTTAGAGGGAGATGAGCGGAGTGCTTACCGCTGGAGAGGTCGCCGGGCTGATCGCCGCCACCGGCTGGGTAGCCCTGGTCGTCGTGCTCGCCGTGGTGCTCGTCAAGCTGGCCCGCCTGCTCACCGAGACCACCAAGATGGTCGCCGACCTGAGCGAGCGCGTCGTGCCGCTCCTCGACGACGTCAGCGTCACGGTCAACGAGGCCAACAGGCAACTGGTCGCCGTCGAGGCGATCACGAAGGACGTCAAGCAGGTCAGCGCCCACGCCGCCAAGCTGAGCGGCGTCACGCAGACGATCTTCACCGGCCCGCTGATCAAGGTCTCGTCGCTGAGCTACGGCGTGCGCAGAGCCATCGCCGCCCGCAGGCGGCCCCGCAAGGTCAGGCGGCACCGGTGATCCGCAGGCTGTTCTACCTGTCGCTCGGCGCCCTCACCGCGATCTGGGCGATGCGCAGGCTCCAGGCCATGCACCCCAACCACGTCGCCCGCCGTACGGCCGACAACGCGGTCGGGTTCCTCGAACAGGTGAGAGACTTTACTTCCGAAGCGCTCGACGAGGCCGCCGGGCGCGAAACCGAGTTGCGGGCCCGCTTCGAGCTCGACAACCCTGGAACCGACCACTGATTGCAAAGGATGGCTGACATGGAGTCGGCAGAAATCGCTCGCCGCTTCCTGCGCTTCTTCGAGGAGCGTGGGCACAAAGTAGTGCCCTCGGCCAGCCTGATCGCCGAAGACCCCACGCTGCTGCTGGTCAACGCGGGCATGGTCCCGTTCAAGCCGTACTTCCTGGGGCAGCGCAAGCCTCCGGCGGCACGGCTGGCCAGTGTGCAGAAGTGCGTGCGCACCCCCGACATCGACGAGGTCGGCAAGACCACCCGGCACGCGACGTTCTTCCAGATGCTGGGCAACTTCTCGATCGGCGACTACTTCAAGGACCAGGCGATCCCCTTCGCGTGGGAGCTGCTCACCGCCTCCGAGTCCGACGGCGGCTTCGGCTTCCCCGAGGAGCGCCTGTGGGTGACGGTCTACCTCGACGACGACGAGGCGATCGACATCTGGCACAACAAGGTCGGCGTGCCGCTCGACCGCATCCAGCGCCGCGGCCTTGAGGACAACTACTGGCACATGGGCGTGCCCGGCCCCGGCGGGCCCTGCTCCGAGATCTACTACGACCGGGGCAAGGAGTACGGCAAGGACGGCGGCCCGGTGGCCGACGAGGACCGCTACCTCGAGATCTGGAACAACGTCTTCATGCAGTTCCAGCTCAGCGCGGTGCGGTCGAAGGTCGACTTCGACGTCGCGGGCGAGCTGCCGGCCAAGAACATCGACACCGGCATGGGCCTGGAGCGCATGGCGACGATCCTGCAGGGCGTCGACAACCTCTACGAGATCGACACCACCTACAAGATCCTCGACAGGGCGGCCGAGCTCACCAAGACCCGCTACGGCCGCGACGCGCGCGCCGACGTCAGTCTGCGCGTGGTCGCCGACCACGTCCGCACCGGCACCATGCTGGTCGCCGACGGCGTCGCGCCGAGCAACGAGGGCCGGGGGTACGTCCTGCGCCGCATCCTGCGCCGCTCCATCCGCAACCTGCGGCTGCTCGGCTCCGGTGAGGAGCGCTACATGCACGAGCTGACCTCGGTCACCATCGACGCGATGGGCGAGACCTACCCCGAGCTCAAGGTCGACGCGCCGCAGATCCACGCGGTCATCGACGCGGAGGAGGCGAGCTTCCTCGGCA
Source organism: Nonomuraea longicatena (assembly GCF_039525605.1). Lineage (NCBI taxonomy): Bacteria > Bacillati > Actinomycetota > Actinomycetes > Streptosporangiales > Streptosporangiaceae > Nonomuraea > Nonomuraea longicatena. Next base: position 77,910 of record NZ_BAAAHQ010000020.1, read on the forward strand.
CGCTGCGCACCGGAACCGCGATCTTCGACGTCGCGGTCGAGGAGATGAAGCGCAAGTCCGGCACGACGCTGTCGGGCGAGCACGCCTTCCAGCTCCACGACACCTACGGCTTCCCGATCGACCTCACCCTGGAGATGGCGGCCGAGCAGGGGCTGAAGGTCGACGAGGAGAGCTTCCGCCGCCTGATGTCCGAGCAGCGTGAGCGCGCCAAGGCCGACGCGAAGGCCAAGAAGACCGGCAACGCCGACATCTCCGTCTTCGGAACGATGCTGGAGAAGGCCGGCAAGATCGACTTCCTCGGCTACGACGCCACCGAGGCCGACTCCACCGTCGTCGGCCTCCTCGTCGACGGCGCCACCGTGCCCGTCGCGGGCATGGGCACCACCGTCGAGGTCGTGCTGGGCCGCACCCCCTTCTACGCCGAGGGCGGCGGCCAGCTCGCCGACCAGGGTGTGATCCGTACGGGCGGGGGGGAGGTCGAGGTCCTCGACGTGCAGTCGCCGCTGTCGGGCCTGATCGTGCACCGAGGAGTCGTCCGCAAGGGCGAGGTCAGGGTCGGCGACGAGGCGCAGGCCGAGATCGACATCGAACGGCGGCGCGCGATCTCGCGCAGCCACAGCGCCACCCACCTCGTCCACCGGGGCTTCAAGAACGCGCTCGGCGAGACGGCCGCGCAGGCCGGGTCCGAGAACTCACCCGGCCGCTTCCGCTTCGACTTCACCTCGGCGGGCGCGGTGCCGCACAGCGTGCTGCGCGACGTCGAGGACGAGGTCAACGCCGTCCTGATCAACGACCTCAAGGTCAACGCCTTCTACACCACGCAGGCGGAGGCGCGCGCCATGGGCGCCCTCGCCATGTTCGGCGAGAAGTACGGCGACGAGGTCCGCGTGGTCGAGATCGGCGAGTACTCCCGTGAGCTGTGCGGCGGCACCCACGTGCACAGTTCGGGGCAGCTCGGCCTGGTCAAGGTGCTCGGCGAGCAGTCGGTCGGCGCGGGTGTGCGCCGCGTCGAGGCGCTCGTCGGCATCGACGCCTTCCGTTTCCTGGCCCGTGAGAGCGTGCTGGTCGCCCAGCTCAGCGAGCAGCTCAAGACCCGCAGGGAAGAACTTCCCGAGCGGATCGAAGGCATCGTCTCCCGGCTGCGCGCCGCGGAGAAGGACCTGGAGAAGCTGCGTTCCGCGCAGGTGCTCCAGATCGCCGGAGAGCTCGCCGCGCAGGCGCGTGACCTGCACGGAGTCTCTGTCGTGACGCACCGCGCGCCTGATGGAACCGGCGCCGATGATCTGCGTAAGCTCGCGCTTGACGTGCGTGGCAGATTCCCAGCCGACCGGCCGGCGGTCATCGTGATCGCCGGAGCCCCCGCCGACCGGCCCGTGGTGGTCGCCGCGGTCAACGAGGCGGGACGCGAGCGAGGGCTCAAGGCCGGGCGACTGGTCGGCGTCGCCGCCAAGGCACTTGGGGGTGGCGGTGGCGGCAAGGACGATGTCGCGCAGGGTGGTGGCACCCGCGTCGAGGCGATCGGCGACGCGCTGCACGCGGTTGAGCAGTCCATCGGAGAGTAGTTCGATCAGGCCCACCAGCACCGGCCCCAGCGGGCCGGTGAGGAGCGCGACAACTGACATGAGGTTCGGTTCACGGCTCGGCGTCGACGTCGGGTCCGTCCGCATCGGGGTGGCCCGCAGCGACCCGTCGGGTCTGCTGGCCACCCCGGTCGAGACCGTACGGCGCGGCAAGGGCGACCTCGCCCGCATCGCCGCGATCGCCGCGGAACACGAGGCGATCGAGGTGATCGTCGGCCTGCCCACGTCCCTGTCCGGCCGGGCCGGGCA
>NZ_BAAAHQ010000020.1:79767-109599 GCF_039525605.1 Nonomuraea longicatena
GGGCTGGCGGCCGCGCTGGCGAGCGCGTTCGCTCGCGACCTGGCCGCGCGGCTGGCACCCACACCCGTGCGGTTGTTCGACGAGCGGCTGACCACGGTCGCGGCCCAGCAGGGGTTGCGCGCCAGTGGCGTGAAGGCCAAGAAGCAGCGCGGGGTGGTCGATCAGGCGGCCGCCGTCGTACTCCTGCAGGACGCGCTCGACTCCGAGCGCGCCACCGGCAGACCTCCAGGCAGACCCGTCGATCCGCCCGGTGTGGCGGACGACGGGGCTGGGCAGTGAGCGTCGGCCGCCCCCCGGCAGACGACTCAACCGACCCCACCGGCCCGCTCACGCGATCTGGAGCCGATTCCACCGGTCCGCTCGCGCGACCCGAGGCCGATTCCACCGGTCCGCTCGCGCGACCCGAGGCCGATCCCGTCGGCTCGCTCGCGCGATCTGAGGCCGGTCCCATCGGCGAAGCCGAGCAGCCGTCCTCAGGGACGGCCGCTCAGGCACGCCTTCCGGAGCAGCCGGACCCGCCCCGGCCTCCGGAGGACTCGCCCGGTACGGCACCCGCCACTGCGGACGCCCGGACTTCGGCCCCGGAATCCGGCGGTCAGCCCTCGTCCCCGACGACGGACAGCCGGTCTTCGGCTCCGGAGGACGAGCCCGGCACGGCGGCTGTGATCACACCGGCCCCGGCGGCCCGCGACGAGACCGATCCGGCCCCCACACCTGAGGCGGCCAGGGAGACCGACGACGGCGGGGCCGAAGCATGGGAGGTCGCTCCCGAACCTTCGGAGCTGTCGCTGGCCGACGAACTGCTCGACGAGTCGGACGAGATCGGCGAGACCGCTCCGATGCCCGTAGCCCGCGCGTCGGAGGGCCGTACCAAGGCGCTGGTCCTCGCCGGGGTGGCCGCCACGGTGCTCGCCGTCGGCGTCGGCTGCTACACGGTCGTCAAGCCGTACGTGGCCCCGGACGACTTCGAGGGGGGCGGCAGCGGCGCGGTGACCGTACGGATCGATCCCGGAGCCACGGCCGGAGAGGTGGGCGCGACGCTGACGGCGGCCGGGGTGGTGGCGAGCGCGCGCTCGTTCATCAACGCCACCGAGGAGAAGTCGGTCGCCGACCGGCTGCGTCCCGGGCACTACCGCCTGCGCAAGGGCATGGCGGCGGGCGCGGCGGTGGACCTGCTGCTGACGCCGTCGTCGCGGGTGGTGAAGCGGGCGACGATCCCGGAGGGCATGCGCGCGGGCGAGGTCTACCAGCGGATATCGCAGCAGAGCGGGCTGCCGGTGCGCGACTTCCAGGCGGTCGACACCGACCTGCTCGGGCTGCCCGAGTACGCGAGGGGAGTCGAGGGCTTCCTGTTCCCCGCCACGTACGAGGTGGAACCGGGCACCACGGCACCGGACCTGCTGGCCGCGATGGTGGACCGGTTCGAGGTCGCGGCGAAGAAGGTTCACCTGGCCGAGCGGGCGGCCGAGATCGGGCTGACGCCGCTGGAGGCCGTGATCGTGGCCAGCCTGGTGCAGGCCGAGGGCGGCAGGGACAGCGACTATCCGAAGATCGCTAGGGTGATCTACAACCGGCTCAGGGACGGCAGGCCGCTGGAGATCGACTCGACGGTCCTCTACGCCCAGAGCCGCAGGACGCTCAAGGTCTCGATCAAGGACACAAAGGTGCGTTCGCCGTACAACACGTACATGCGCGCCGGGCTGCCTCCGGGGCCGATCGCCAACCCGGGGGAGAAGGCACTCATGGCTGCCCTCCACCCGGCAGAGGGCGATTGGTACTGGTTTGTTACAACTAATCCGGCGCATAGAATCACGAAATTCACTGATAAAGAGAGCGAGTTCGTGAGATACCGGGAAGAGTTGAACCAATACCTCGGGACAAACTGATGCTCGTCGGGACACCCCCCACCTCGCACGGGAACCTCCTGCGAGTCCCCGCCGAAGGGGCACAAGCGCTCTCCGTGTCCCCTAGCATGGCTACCCAGAGTGATCCCCGCTGGTCGCCGATACGCGACCGGCGGCTCCCCCCGTTTCGCTCGGTAACCCCCACCGGTGTTGACGCCGGACCGGCCCTACCGGGAGATTGGCCTGCGCAGCTATGAATGATGTCGACATGGACTTCCTCCTCGGTTCCGAGGACGAGGGCGCCCGCCCTCGCCGCGGCGGCGGTCGCCGGGGCCGCCGTCGGCGACGCCGGCGTAACCGGGGCCGCTTCCTGGCCCCGCTGCTCGCACTGATCGTTCTGATCGGCATCCTGGGAGGCGGCGGCTACTACGGCTACCTGTGGGTGAGCGACCGCCTGATCCCCGACGACTACACCGGTGAGGGCACCGGCGAGGTCGCCCTGGAGATCAAATCGGGCATGAGCGCCACGGACGTCGCGGAGGAACTCCAGCGCCTGGGCGTCGTCGCCGACTCGCGCGCCTTCGTCAACGCCATCGAGAACTCCGGCAAGAGCAGCGCCCTGGTGCCCGGCCACTACACCCTGCGCCAGAAGATGGCCGCCGCCTCCGCCGTGAAGCTGCTCGACGACGGCAACCGCCAGTTCATTCCCGTGACGCTGAAGGAGGGCCTGCGGCTCAGCGACACCATCAAGGAACTGGCCGAGAAGACCAAGGTCCCGGCGAAGGACCTGCAGGCGGCGGCCAAGAAGCGAGAGGAACTCGGCCTGCCGGGTTACACCAAGGGACGGCTGGAGGGCTACGCGTTCCCCGCGACCTATCAGTTCCCGCCCAATGCCAAGGCCGAAGAGATTCTGGGCAAGATGGTCGACCGCTTCAAGGAGTCGGCCGACAAGCACGGCCTCGAGGACTCCGCCAAGCAGATGGGCTACACCCCGCACCAGATCATCATCATCGCCAGCATCGTCCAGGCCGAGGCGGGCCGGGTGGAGGACATGGCGAAGATCTCCCGGGTGATCTACAACCGGCTGGCCAGCGAGCCGCCGATGAAGCTGCAGATGGACAGCACGGTCATGTACGCGCTCAACAAGTACGGCCACAGCGCCACCTACGCCGAGCTGAAGACTCCCTCGAAGTACAACACCTACGAGCATCTCGGCCTGCCGCCCGGCCCCATCGCCAACCCCGGCGACCACGCGATCGAGGCGGCGCTCAACCCGGCCGACGGCTCGTGGAAGTGGTTCGTCGCCACCAACCCGGAGAAGAGCAACGTCACGAAGTTCGCCTCCACCGACGCGGAGTTCCAGGAGCTCATGCGCGAGTTCAAGGCCAACGGCTACTGAGCGCGACAGGCGGCGGGCGATAGAGTCCTCTCGCACGACGGAGAGAGGGGCATGATGCGGGCCGCGGTCCTGGGGTCGCCCATCGCGCACTCGTTGTCGCCGCACCTGCACAGGGCGGCCTACCGGGCGATGGGCCTGGACGAGTGGCGCTACGACGCGTTCGAGTGCGACGAGGCGGGCCTGCCCGCGATGCTCGCCGGGATGGGCGCCGAATGGGCGGGGCTTTCGCTGACGATGCCGCTCAAACGCGCGGTGCTCCCGCTGGTGGACACGGTCTCCGACCTCGCGGTCGCCGTCGGGGGCGCCAACACGGTGATCTTCCGGGGCGGCCGCAGCCACGGTGACAACACCGACGTGTACGGCATCCGCCAGGCGCTGGCCGAGGCCGGGGTGCCCGCGCCGCGCTCGGCGACCGTACTCGGTGGGGGGGCGACCGCGGCCTCGGCGCTCGCGGCGCTGCGCGAACTCGACCTGGGCGAGGCGACCCTGGTCGTCCGCGATCCGGCCCGCGCGGGTGAGACCGCCGCCGTGGCCGAGCGGCTGGGCATGACGCTGGCGGTCGAGACCTTCGACAAGCTCGACACCGCCGTCCGCGCCGACCTGGTGGTCTCGACGCTGCCCGGCTCGGCGGCGGACGCCTACGCGCCCCTGCTGGCGGGGGTGCCCGCGCTGTTCGACGTGGTCTACTCCCCGTGGCCGACCCGCGCCGCGACGGCCGTACGGCAGGCGGGCGGCACGGTGGTCGGCGGGTTCGCGATGCTGCTGCACCAGGCGGTGCTCCAGGTGCGGTTGATGACCGGCCGCGAGGACGTCCCCGTCGAGGCGATGAGAGCCGCCGGAGAGGCGGAGATCCGGCGGCGGACAGCCGCCGACCAGGGGGATGATTCGAGGAAGTGACGTTGTTGTGGTAGCGTAACTCCCTGATCGGTCCGGCATTCTTGCTGGACGCGCAAGCGGAGGTCTCCCTCCCACCTGAGTCGCCATCAGGCGTCCGGGTCCAGGATCACGCCGGATCACTCCGGGGAGCTTACGGCCACGCAGCCGAAGAGCTCAGTGGCCCCGCATGCGCGACGTGCGGGGCTTTCCGCGTTGCGGAGGCCCCCGGCACGACGAGCACGTAGGGATCGCAAACCTAGGAGGCCCCATCAGCACTGAGCCCCGCATCAACGAGCGTATCCGAGTTCCCGAGGTTCGCCTCGTGGGCCCGAACGGCGAGCAGGTCGGCATCGTCTCCATCCACGACGCGCTGAAGCTCGCCCAGGAGGCCGACCTCGACCTCGTCGAGGTCGCGGCGACGGCTCGACCGCCCGTGTGCAAGCTCATGGACTACGGCAAGTTCAAGTACGAGTCCGCGATGAAGGCGCGCGAGGCGCGCAAGAATCAAGCGCACACGATCATCAAGGAGATCAAGCTCCGGCCGAAGATCGACCCGCACGACTACGAGACCAAGAAGGGTCACGTGGTGCGGTTCCTCAAGGCGGGAGACAAGGTCAAAGTCACGATCATGTTCCGTGGCCGTGAGCAGTCCAGGCCGGAACTCGGCTTCCGGTTGCTGCAGCGGCTCGCCGAGGACGTCCAGGAGCTCGGATTCGTCGAGTCCCAGCCCAAGCAGGACGGCCGAAACATGATCATGGTGATCGGTCCGCACAAGAAGAAGGCCGAGGCCAAAGCCGAGAAGGCGGCGGCAAAGGCCCGTGACACCGCGGAAGCTTCCACGCCGGAAGCTTGACCCGCTGGTCGGGTTAGCCTTGCACGGCACCCCCGAACAGTCACCGCCCAGACGAGGAACCAGGCCGGGCCTTTCGGCACCGGCCCGGTCACCGGCACGGGAGAGCCCGCCGGAGGCGCCCTTCGGGAGCGCCCGGCGGGCTGGTCCCGGCTAACTGAGAAGTGAGGGAGACGGCGACATGCCGAAGATGAAGACGCACAGCGGTGCGAAAAAGCGGTTCCGGCTCACCGGCACCGGCAAGGTCAAGCGCCGTCGTGCCGCCCGCGCGCACTACAACGAGTGGAAGTCCTCCACGCTGACGCGCCGTCTCAAGAGCGAAGTCGTGGTTTCGGTCAACGACGTCAAGAAGATCAAGAAGCTGCTCGCCAAGTAGCGCGCAACCCCCGGGGAGAACAACATGGCACGCGTGAAGCGGGCGCTCAACGCCAAGAAGAAGCGCAAGGTCATCCTCGAGCGGGCCACGGGTTACCGTGGTCAGCGTTCGCGGTTGTACCGCAAGGCCAAGGAGCAGATGCTCCACTCGATGACTTACGCCTACCGCGACCGGAAGGATCGCAAGGGCGCTTTCCGCCGTCTGTGGATCCAGCGGATCAACGCCGCAGCCCGTCAGAACGGCATGACGTACAACCGTCTGATCCAGGGTCTGCGCCTGGCCGGCATCGAGGTCGACCGTAAGATCCTCGCCGACCTCGCGGTCAACGACAGCCAGACCTTCGCCACGCTCGTCGAGGCCGCCAAGAAGGCGCTGCCCGCGAACGTGAACGCTCCGGCCGCGAGCTGAGGCTCTACGTCAAGGGCCCACCCCGGTGGGCCCTTTTTGCATGGGTACGGCAATGGCGAGCAGTGGGAGACAGGTCATGGTGGGCTCCGAGCTGACCAACATCAGGGCGCCGAGGGTGAAGGCGGCCAGGCGGCTGGCCAAACGCTCCTTCCGCGAGCAGGACCGCAGGTTCCTGGCGGAGGGGCCGCAGGCCGTGCGCGAGGCGCTCAAGCTCGACGGCGTGACCCTCGAACTGTTCGCCACGGCCGAGGCCGAGCAGCGCCACGCCGACCTCGTGGCGCAGGCGTTGGCCCAGGGGGTGCCCGTCCATCGGGCCAGCGGCGAGGTGATGGCCGAGTTGTCGCAGACGGTCACGCCACAGGGGCTGCTGGCGATCTGCGGCTTCGTCCACGTGCCGCTGGAGACGGCGCTCGCCGGCGGGCCGAAGCTGGTCGCGGTGCTCGCCCACGTCCGCGATCCGGGCAATGCGGGCACCGTGATGCGGGCCGCCGACGCGGCAGGGGCCGACGCAGTGGTGTTCACCGACGCGTCGGTCGATCCGTACAACGGCAAGTGTGTGCGCGCCAGTGCCGGGAGCCTGTTCCACCTGCCGGTCGTGATCGGCAGCCCGGTCGCGCGGGCCGTACACGAGCTGAAGGCGGCCGGGCTGCGGGTGCTGGCGGCCGACGGCGCGGGGGAGCGCACCCTCGACGACGTCGAGCTGGACCTGCCGACCGCCTGGATCTTCGGCAACGAGGCGTGGGGGCTGCCCGAGGACGTCCGCGCCCTCGCGGACGAGGTCGTCCGGGTACCCATTTACGGACAAGCCGAGAGTCTCAACCTCGCGACGGCGGCCGCCGTGTGTCTCTACGCCTCCGCCCGGGTTCAGCGGGTGCCCTAGAGCCCCGGAAACCCGCTATTGTCGGCCATGGAGCTGGAGGAGGCGGGGTCGTGCACGGCGAAGACAGCGAACGACGCGCGGTATCTACCGTGTCCACTGTGCCTGCCGCTACCCATGCGCCACCCCCACTCCACGTCGCCATCGACGACCTGCCCGACGGGCTCATCGTCAGCGACCGGCTCGGCCGCATCCTGGCCGTCAACCACGCCGCCACCCGCCTGACCGGGGTCGGCGCCGAGCAGGCCCTCGGCCGCGACATGGCCGAGGTCTTCCCGTTCCGCGACAACGACGGCCGCGAGTGGTGGAAGGCCCTCGACGCGCCGGGCGGCCTGCGCATCCGCACCCGCATTCCGGAGCAGTCCCTGCACCTGCCCGGCGGGCCGGAGCTGTACGTCTCGGCCCGGCTCGTGCGCAGGCCCGCCCGCTCCGGCGACGTCGAACGCGTGACGATCATGCTGCGTGACAGCGGCGCCCGCGCCCGGCTGGAGCGCAGTCGCGCCAACCTGGTCTCGACGGTCGCCCACGAGCTTCGCTCGCCGCTCACGAGCGTCAAGGGCTTCACCGCGACGCTGCTGGCCAAGTGGGCTCACCTCACCGCCGAGCAGAAGCTGGTCATGCTCGAGACCATCAACACCGACGCCGACCGGGTGACCCGGCTGATCACCGAGCTGCTCGACGTCTCCCGCATCGAGTCGGGGCGTCTGAAGATCCACCGGCAGGTCGTCGACCTGCCCGGCCGGGTGCGCCGCCTCATCGCGGGCCGGGTCGCGGCCGGAGAGACCGAGGACCGTTTCCGGCTCGTCGTGTCCGCCGATCTGCCCGAGACCTGGCTCGACCAGGACAAGATCGACCAGATTCTGGGTAATCTGGTGGAGAACGCCTTGCGTCACGGTCTCGGAACCGTGACGATCGAGGTCCAATCCGTCGACTGGGGAGTAGCGGTGTCCGTACGCGACCAGGGCAAGGGCGTCGAGCCCGAGCTGGCCGCGCACGTCTTCCGCCAGTTCTGGCGTGGCAACAGCCGCAGGCGCGGCGGCACCGGTTTGGGCCTGTTCATCGTCAAGGGCCTGGTCGAGGCCCACGGCGGCACCATCGCCGTGCAGCGTGCGCCCGAGGGCGGGGCGGAGTTCCGATTTACCATGCCCGCCGGCGCGCCCGAATTCGCCTGACCGGGTCGCGATCGGTGGGCCGGGCCTTCGCCCCCACTAGACTCGTTCACGCTCAAGCCCTGGATTGGGAGCTCTCTCTTGTCTGACTACGATCCCGTCGAGGTGACCCCGTTGCACGCCGACGAGGTGTCCCGGATGGAGGCCGACGCCGTAGCGGCGATCAAGGCGGCCGCCGACCTCGACGCACTCAAGCAGGTCCGCCTGGCGCACGCGGGTGACCGTTCGCCCATCGCGCTCGCCAACCGCGAGATCGGCGTCCTGCCCCCGGCCGCCCGCGCCGAGGCCGGAAAGCGCGTCGGCACCGCCCGCAAGGCGATCAACGAGGCGCTGGCGGTCCGCCAGTCCGAGCTGGAGCTCGAACGCGACGCCCGCGTGCTCGTCGAGGAGGCCGTCGACGTCACCCTGCCGTGGGACCGGCGCCCGCGCGGCGCCCGCCACCCGCTCACCACCATGCAGGAGCGCGTGGCCGACACCTTCGTCGCGATGGGCTACGAGGTGGCCGAGGGGCCGGAACTCGAAGGCGAGTGGTTCAACTTCGACGCCCTCAACATCTCCAAGGACCACCCGGCCCGCTCCGACCACGACACCTTCTTCGTCGAGTCGACCGACTCCGGCATGGTCATGCGCACCCAGACCAGCCCGGTACAGGTCCGCGCGCTCCTGCAGCGCGGCGTGCCCTGCTACGTGATCTCGCCGGGCAAGACCTTCCGCACCGACGAACTCGACGCCACCCACACCCCGGTCTTCCATCAGGTCGAGGGGCTGGCCGTCGACGAGGGCCTGACGATGGCCCACCTGAAGGGCACCCTCGACCGCTTCGCCGAGGTCATGTTCGGCGAGGGCATCACCACCCGCTTCCGCCCGCACTACTTCCCGTTCACCGAGCCGTCGGCCGAGATGGACCTGAAGTGCTTCGTGTGCCGGGGCGCCAGCGCGGTGCCGGGCAACCCGCCGTGCCGCACCTGCAAGAGCGAGGGCTGGATCGAGTGGGGCGGCTGCGGCATGGTCAACCCGCGCGTGCTCGTGGCCGGCGGCGTCGACCCCGCCCGCTACAGCGGCTTCGCGTTCGGTATGGGCATCGAGCGCACGCTGATGTTCCGTCACAACGTCGCGGACATGCGCGACATGGTCGAGGGCGACGTACGTTTCACGCTCCCGTTCGGAATGGAGATCTGATGAAGGCCCCGCTTTCCTGGCTGCGGGAGTACGTCGATCTTCCGCCGGTCACCGCTCAGGAGGTCGCCGACCGCCTGACCGCCGCCGGGCTCAAGCTCGAACGGATCGTCTCGCACGGCCACGACGTCAAGAACGTCGTCGTCGGAGAGGTCCTCGAGATCGAGGAGCTCACCGGTTTCAAGAAGCCGATCCGCCACTGCAAGGTCGAGGTCGGCGAGGCCACCCCGCGCGAGATCGTCTGCGGCGCGACCAACTTCGTCGTCGGCGACCGCGTGCCCGTGGTCCTGCCCGGCGGTGTGCTGCCCGGCGGCTTCGAGGTCGGCGCCCGCAAGACCTACGGCCGCCTGTCCGAGGGCATGATCTGCTCCGAGCGCGAACTCGGCCTCGGCGACGACCACGACGGCATCATGGTGCTGCCCTCCGGCACCCCGATCGGCACCGACGTGGTCGAACTCCTCGGCCTGCGCGACGAGGTCATCGAACTGGAGATCTCCCCCGACATCAGCTACGCGATGTCGATGCGGGGCGTGGCCCGCGAGGCGGCCATCGCCTTCGACGTGCCCTTCCGCGACCCGGCCGACCTGCGGCCCGAGGCCGCGACCGACGAAGCCTGGCCCGCGTGGATCGCCGACCCGAGCGCCTGCGACCGCTTCGTGCTGCGCGAGGTCCGCGACTACGATCCGGCGGCGGCCTCGCCGCTGTGGATGCGCACCCGCCTCACCCGCGCCGGCATGCGCCCGGTGTCGCTGGCCGTCGACGTCACCAACTACGTGATGCTGGAGATGGGCCAGCCGCTGCACGCCTTCGACCGCGCCAAGCTCACCGGCGAGATCGTCGTACGGCGGGCGGAGCCGGGCGAGCGGCTGGAGACGCTCGACCACGTCGTGCGCGACCTGCACCCCGACGACATCCTGATCACCGACCAGTCCGGCCCGATCTCGATGGCGGGCACGATGGGCGGCCTGTCCACCGAGATCTCCGACACCACCACCGACGTGGTGATCGAGGCGGCGCACTTCTCCGCGCCCGGCATCTCCCGCGAGTCCCGCACCCACAAGCTGGTGTCGGAGTCGTCCAAGCGCTTCGAGCGCGGCGTCGACCGCGAACTGCCGCTGGTCGCCACCTGGCGGGCGGCGGCGCTGCTGGCCGAACTCGGCGGTGCGAGCATCCACCCGGGGCTCACCCACGTCGAGGTCGAGGTCGACCCGGGCCGCATCGCGATCCCGGTGAGCTACCCCGGCAGGGTCGCCGGTGTCCCGTACTCCAGGCAGAGCGTGGTGCACCGCCTGGAGCAGATCGGCTGCCTCGTCGCCGACGGCGACGACCCGGCCGTGCGCCGGGGCGGCGTCGAGCCCACCGCGGTCGTCAGCGGCGGTGAGATCGCGGCCCGGCTGGCGGTCACCGGCGACGACATGATCACGGTCACGCCGCCGTCGTGGCGCACCGACCTGACCGACCCGGCCGACCTGGCCGAGGAGGTCATCCGGCTCGAAGGCTACGACGCACTGCCGTCCGTGCTGCCCAAGGCCCCCGCCGGTGCCGGCCTGACCGAGCACCAGCGGCTGCGCAGGCGGGCCGGCCGCGCGCTGGCGGCGGCCGGGTACGTCGAGGTGCTCGCCTACCCGTTCATGGGTACGGCCGACCTCGACAACCTGCTGCTGCCCGGCGACGACGCCCGACGCCGCGCCACCAGGCTGGCCAACCCGATCTCCGACGACGAGCCGCTGCTGCGCACCACGTTGCTGCCCGGCCTGCTCAAGACCCTGGTCCGCAACATCGGCCGGGGCTTGGCCGACGCGGCCCTGTTCGAGTCCGGCCTGGTCTACCGGCCGCAGGAAGGCGCTCCCGCCACCGCCCCCGTTCTCGGCGTCGAGCGGGCGCCCGACGCCGCCGAACTCGACTCCATCGCCGCCGCGTTGCCCGCCCAGCCCGAACGGCTCGCGGTCGTGCTCGCCGGCGAGTTCGAGCGCTCCGGCTGGTGGGGCAAGGGCAGGCAGGCCGGCTGGGCCGACGCCGTCGAGGCCGCCCGCGTGGTGGCCGAGGAGGCCGGGGTCGAACTGACCGTCAGCGCCGACCGGCACGAGCCGTGGCATCCCGGCCGCTGCGCCGCCCTCCACGTGGGCGACCGGCTCGTCGGTCACGCGGGCGAACTCCACCCGAGGGTCGTCGAGGCGTACGGCCTGCCGCCGCGCACCTGCGCGATGGAACTGGAGCTGTCGGCCCTGGTGCCACCCGGCCCCGCCGAGGCCCCCGCCGTGTCCGCCTACCCGGTCGCCACCCAGGACGTCGCCCTCATCGTGCCCGCTGCCACGCCCGAGCACGCGGTCGCCGACGCGCTGCGCGAGGGCGCGGGTGCGCTTCTTGAGTCGATCCGGCTCTTCGACGTCTACATGGGGGCGCAGGCGGGCGAGGGCAACAAGTCCCTGGCCTACACCCTGCGTTTCCGCGCCCCCGACCGCACGCTGACGGTCGAGGAGACGACGGCCGCCCGCGACGCGGCGGTCGCGGTCGCGGCCGAGCGCCTGGGCGCGCGGCTGCGCGGCGCCTGAGCCGAAGTGAAAGGGCCCGGCTCGGGCCCTTTCACGTGTGAGCCGCTCAGAGGTGGTCGATCTCGGCGAGGTCGACGTCGATGTCGAACGGCACGGCCAGCTTGAGCCGGTCGTGGTGGACCCCGGTGACCGTGTACGCCTTGGTCCACTCGTCGAGTTCGTGCACGTGGACGACCGGACGGCCCTCCTGGGACTCGACCCGCCAGAAATGCGGGATACCGGCTCGCGCGTAGAGCACGGGCTTACGGTCGCGGTCGCGGGTCTTCGACTCGGGGGAGACCACCTCGACGGCCAGAACGACGTCTTGCGCCTGGTAGAACGTGGCCTCACTGCGGATCTCCGCCCCCGGCCCCAGCACGATCAAGTCGGGCTCCGGCCGCTGATCGTCGGCCAGGCGGATGCTCATCTCCCTGCGGACACGGTGATCGGCCGGCAGGGTGCGCAGAAGTCCAGCGTGCAACAGGAAGAGCGTGGACGTGTGGAAGTCTCGCTGTTGGCTCACGAAGACCAAGCTTCCGTCAATCAACTCCGTGTGCGCAGGCAAATGCGGAATGCGATCGAGATCGTCGGCGACGAAGCCCTGGGGCGGAGGGAAGACCCAGCCGGGAAGTGACGGCGACTTGCTGTCTGGCGTCTCCGGGTCGCGGAGTGACGCTGGCTTGCGGGCTGGCATTTCCGGGTCGGGACCTGACGCTGGCGTGTGGTCGTGCATCTCCGGGCTCACCACTTCGGCGGTCATGGCTCTACGGTAGCAATCTACGTCCATCCTGCCCGGAAGTTGAGGAGGGAAGCGTGCGGCACCTGCTTGTGTTCGCCGAGCGCGACGACGCCGAAGAGGTCGCGCAGACGCTCGGCGAGTGGTTCGGCCAGGTGCCCAGAGTGGTGCGCGAGACCCTCGCGGGCGAGGACGACGCCGAGGACGCCCAGTGGGTCGTGGTGGCCGAGGCCGTACCGGGAGCCGACGTGCCCAGGCTGGACGCGCTGGCGGCCGAGTACGACGGCTGGCGCGAGCCGGAGAACTGAGCAGGGCCCCTCCCCGGCGGGGGAGAGGCCCTGGTCGGGGCGGCGGTCAGGAGGGCACCTTGTCCAGGAATCCGAGGACCCGCTGGATCCGGCCGTCCTCGGCCAGTTGCACCACGTCGAAACCGATCGCGACCGGCTCGCCGCCCTCCGGGCCGAGATGCCAGGTGAAGCGGGCGATGTCGTGGTGGGCCTCGAACACCGTCCCGGCGGTGAAGAGCAGGCCGGGGAACATGCCCTGGGCTCCGGCGATCACGGCCGCGATGCCCTCGTGGCCCTCGACGGTGGCGAGCGGATCGGTGTAGGTGCCGTCCTCGGTCCAAAGCTCGGCCACGGCTGCGGTACGGGCGGCGGAGTCCGTCTCGTTCCAGGTGGCCAGGTAGCGCTCGACGATCTCGTTCATCTCTTGTCTCTCCTTCGGGCTCAGCTCGCGGCCTTGCGCAGGCCGGTCACCTGCAGTGCGGCGAACGCTCCGACGACGGCCGCCTGCATGACGGCCCAGATCGCGCCGATGGTGGTGAAGGCGAGCAGGCCGAAGATCACCGCCGCGACGCTGCCGATCGTCCAGGCCGAGTTCATGGCGATGAAGGTCTTGGTGCCGCCGACGCTGATCTCACGGCGGGCGGCCAGGGCGCCGACGGCGAGGCCGTACAGGACGAGGAAGACGCCGATCCCCCGCAACAGGCCGGTGTCCGGGCCGAGCAGGTCGCTGACCAGGGGGGCGGCGATCAGGTAGATCAGGCCGTTGCCGCCGGTGACGACGGCGTCGAGGGTCAGGACGACGCGCAGGAACTTGGTCTTGTTCGCGACGGCGGTGACGGTGCTCATCTGGGGGTTCTCCTCAGTGCTTGGCGGAACAAGACAACCGTGACACCGAGGGCATAGGTCGCGCGATTACGCGCGAGGTAATGGGCGATCGCGGGCGTTCATGCTGCGGGGAGGCGGCGACCGGCCCCCGAGACGACTCGGCAACCCGCCGTTCCGGCGTAAACCCGGGAAACCCGCGCGAGCCTCGGCCCCGCCCGTTACCCTCTCTTTGCGTTCGATCCGACACGGAGGGTGATGGCGTGGAACTGCTGGCGCGGGCACGGGAGCTGAAGCCGGACCTGGTGCACTACGCGACCGAGGGCAGGTTCGCCCGCGAGTTGACCGCCGTGCTCGACCGCTTCTACGCCGACGGCCCGGCCGGCGACGAGGCCACCGCCTTCCTGCCGATCGACTACTTCGCCCACCAGCACCGCCTGGCGGGCGGAGACACCATCATCGACCGCTATCTCGGCGACCACCCCGGTCTCGGAGCCGACGACCGCCGGTTGCTGCGATCGTGGAAGGAGGTCGTCGAGGGAGTCTTCGAGGTCACCGGCCGCCACGGCCCGTCGGTGCGCCTGTTCAACCTGGTCGACGAGCTCACCTACCGCGCCTACTCCAACCTCGGCGACCACGCCTTCGAACCCCTGTCCAAAGGTATGTACGTCGTCGGCAGGCTGATCCCGCTCGGCCCCGACTGGCTGATCAGCGCCACCCCGTCGGTCCACACCGAGCAGGCCCGCGACACGCTCGTGCCGGTCGCCGCCCACGTCGCCCTGGACAACCCCGCCTACGCCTTCCGCAACCCGTTCATCCTCGCCGAGGCCAGACGGGCGCAGGCCGAGCACCGCCGCTGCTTCATGGCCCACTTCGGCGCCGACGAGGTCGTCATGCCGGGCGCGCAGGTGGCGGAGCGGCTCGGCGGCTACCTCGACCACCAGCACGAACAGCTCGGCGGGCGGCGCGAGGACCTTGAGGTGCCCGAGCACGTCGCGCGGGCGGAGACGGTCGCCCTCATCTTCGACGAGCACGACGGGCTCGGCTACTACACCGACTTCGGCCGCCTGGCGGAGATCTTCGAGCGCCCCGAGCTCGCGATCAGGCGAGAGTCACGCGAACTGCTGACCGCCTACCTCAAGGGCGAGGCGGTCTCGCCCGTGCCCCTCGTACGGCTGGCCGAACGCGACCACGCCAAGGCCGACCGGGTGTTCGCCCGGCTGCTCGGCCGTTCCGGCTTCGCGTGGGCGCGCAGCGGGCAGGCCCTGCTGCGCACCCACAAACCGGGCTACTTCGAGGGACCGCGCCTGCCGACGGTCGCCCCGATGACGCGGGCGATCGCCGAGCATCTGGCCTCATGAGGTGCCGAGCACCTCTCGGCGCAGGCGGGTCTTGAGGATCTTGCCGCCGGGGTTGCGCGGCAGTTCCTCGTCGCGGAACCAGTAGTGCACGGGCACCTTGAACTTCGCGATGCGGCCGAGGAGGAACTCCCGCAACTCGTCGGGGGTGGCGGTGGCGCCGGGCCGCAGGCGTACGACCGCGCCGACCTCCTCGCCGAGTTCGTCGTGCGGGACCCCGATCACGGCGGCGTCGTCGACGGCGGGGTGCTCGAACAGGGCTGACTCGACCTCGGCGCAGTAGACGTTCTCGCCGCCCCTGATCAGCATGTCCTTGGCCCGGTCGACGATGTACACGAAGCCGTCCGGGTCGATCCTGGCCAGGTCTCCGGTGTGCAGCCAGCCGCCGGCGAAGGTCTCCGCCGTGGCCTGCGGCCGGTTCCAGTAGCCGAGGATCACGTTGGGCCCGCGCAGGCACAGCTCGCCGACCTCGCCCGCCGGCAGTTCTTCACCCGCCGGGCCGAGCACGCGGACATCGACGACGGCGCTCGGCAGGCCGACGCTGTCGGGTCTGTCCCGGTAGTCGGGGCCGCCGATGCCGATGGCCAGTGCGGTGGTCTCGGTCAGGCCGTAGCCGTTGGACGGCGAGCGTTCCGGCAGCCGCTCGGTGATGCGCTCCAGCAGCTTGGGGGGTGCGGGGGCGCCGCCGTACCCGACGGTGGTCAGCGAGCCCAGGTCGTAGGTGCCGAAGGCGGGGTGCGACAGCAACTGCCAGGCGTTGGTGGGTACGCCGAGGAGGGTGGTGACCCGTTCGCGCTCGATGAGCCGCAGCGCCCGCCCGGCGTCCCACTTGTACATGAGGACCAGCCCGCCGCCGGTGAACATGGTGGTGGTGAGGGCGGAGAAGCAGCCGGTCACGTGGAACAGCGGCACGGTCAGGAGCGTCACCCTGCGCACGCCGGCGGCGGCCGCGAGGTCGTGGCCGGCGAGCGCGACCGCGCGCAGGAGGTTGTAGGCGACGGTCATCGGCGACTGCCCCAGGTTGCGGTGGCTGCCGAGCGCGCCCTTGGGCCTGCCGGTGGTGCCCGAGGTGTAGAAGATCGTGGCGGGGTCCTCGGGGGACAGTTCGACGGCGGGCAGGCTGACCTGCGCCGGGATCTCGCCCATGAGCTCGTCCAGGGAGCGGGCGCCCTCGGGTGCCGCGCCGCGCGCGACGATGAGGGGCACGCCGGTCGAGGTCAGCCGTGCGGCGCGTTCCCCGTCGGCGACGACGACCTTGGCGCCGGAGTCCGCCACGCCGTAGGCGAGCTCCCGCTCGGTCCACCAGGCGTTCAACGGTACGGCGATCGCCCCGGCGGCCAGTGCGGCCGAGAAGGCGAGCACCCATTCGGGGTAGTTGCGCATGGCGATGGCGACCCGGTCGCCCTTGGCGACGCCGTACTCGTCGACGAGGCGGCGGGCGAGGACCGCGGTGCGGCGGAAGTGCTCCTCGTAGGTGAGGCGCTCTTCCTCGTAGACGAGGAAGACCTTGTCGCCGTGGAAGCGGCTCATCTCCAGCAGGGCGCGGAAGTGGCCGGGGGCGTGCTTCCAGGTGCGTACCCCGGTGTCGTCGAACTCCTCCATCTCGAAGAGCTGTCCTGGGGCTGTGAGCTGGGCCTGGACCTCGGCATGGCTGATGGTCATGGGCAGAACTCCCGCAGGGGGCTAGGGATCCGTGCACCCACAGTACCGACCAGTAGGTATGTCGCACCAGGGTTTGGGTGACGCGGAGTCATGCAATGAACACGCAGGTCGGCGCGTCTCACGATCTGAGCACGGCGGGCGTCGCGGCTTGCATGTTCATCATGGGGAGGGCATCATCTAGACAGCAAGAACATGAACAATGATGCATGAATATGCAGGAGGTCGGCATGAGAGCGGCGATCGCCGGGGCCAGCGGCTACGCCGGGGGAGAGCTGCTCAGACTGCTGCTCGGCCACCCCACCCTGCGCATCGGCGCCCTCACCGCCGCCTCCAGCGCGGGCACCCCGCTCGGCGACCACCAGCCCCACCTCCCGCAGCTGGCCTCCCGTCTCATCGAGGAGACCACGCCGGAGACGCTCGCCGGTCACGACGTGGTCTTCCTCGCCCTGCCCCACGGCCACTCCGCCGCCGTCGCCGCCAGGCTCGGCGACGAGTGCGTGGTCGTCGACTGCGGCGCCGACCACCGGCTCACCGACCCCGCCGCCTGGCAGGAGTTCTACGGCGGCGCCCACGCGGGAAGCTGGCCGTACGGGCTGCCCGAGCTGCCCGGCCAGCGCGAAGTCCTCAAGGGCGCACGCCGGATCGCCGTCCCCGGCTGCTACCCGACCGCCGTCACCCTCGCCCTGCTCCCGGCCTACGCGGCCGGGCTGGCCGAGCCCGAGGTCGTCGTGGTCGCCGCCTCCGGCACCAGCGGCGCGGGCAAGGCGCCCAAGGCCCATCTGCTCGGCAGCGAGGTCATGGGCTCCGCCAGCGCGTACGGCGTCGGCGGCGTCCACCGCCACACCCCCGAGATGGAGCAGAACCTGGGCCGCGTCGCGGGCACCCCGGTGAGCGTCTCCTTCACACCGGTGCTGGCCCCGATGAGCCGAGGCATCCTGGCCACCTGCACCGCGCCCGCCGTCCCCGGCCTCACCGCGAAGGCCCTGCGCGAGGCGTACGAGGACGCCTTCGCCGCAGAGCCGTTCGTGACCCTGCTGCCCGAGGGCCGCTGGCCCGCCACCGCGACGACCTACGGCGCCAACACCGCCGCCGTGCAGGTGACACTCGACCGGCGCGCGGGCCGCGTGGTCGCCGTCATCGCCATCGACAACCTCACCAAGGGCACCGCCGGGGGCGCGATCCAGAGCGTCAACCTCGCCCTCGGCCTGCCGGAAGAGCTCGGTCTCCCGACGACAGGAGTCGCTCCATGAGCGTTACCGCACCACTCGGATTCAAGGCCGCGGGGGTGGCCGCCGGCATCAAGGCAGCGGGCAGCCGTGACCTGGCCCTCGTCGTGAACGAAGGACCCTCGCGAGCCGCCGCCGGAGTCTTCACCGCCAACCGGGTGAAGGCCGCGCCCGTACTGTGGTCCCAGCAGGTCGTGCGCGGCGGCCGGGTCGGCGCCGTGGTCCTCAACTCCGGCGGCGCCAACGCCTGCACCGGCCCGGCGGGCTTCCAGGACACCCACGCCACGGCGGAGAAGGTGGCGGCCGCCCTCCAGGACTCCGCAGGCGAGATCGCCGTCTGCTCCACCGGACTGATCGGCGAGCGGCTGCCCATGGACGCCCTGCTCACCGGCATCGAGACGGCCGCCGAGCAACTCTCCCGCGACGGCGGCCTGGCCGCCGCCGACGCCATCAGGACCACCGACACCGTTTCGAAGATCTCCTTCAAACGCGGCGACGGCTACATGGTGGGCGGCATGGCCAAGGGCGCGGGCATGCTCGCCCCTGCGCTGGCCACCATGCTCTGCGTGATCACCACCGACGCCGACGTCTCCAGCGAGGACCTCGACACCGTGCTGCGCGCGGCCACCGAGAAGACCTTCGACCGGCTCGACGCCGACGGCTGCATGTCGACCAACGACACCGTGCTCCTGCTCGCCAGCGGCGCCGCGGGCGTCAGTCCCGACCTGAAGGAGTTCGCCGCCAAGGTCACGGAGGTCTGCGCCGACCTCGCCCGCCAGCTCCTCGTGGACGCCGAGGGCGCCTCCAAGGCCATCGCGATCGAGGTCGTCGGCGCCGCCTCCGAGCAGGACGCCGTCACGGTCGGCCGCGCCGTGTCACGTTCCAACCTGCTCAAGTGCGCCATCCACGGCGAGGACCCCAACTGGGGCCGCGTCCTGTCGGCCGTCGGCACCACTGATGCCGTCTTCGAGCCCGAGCGCGTCAACGTCGCCATCAACGGCGTCTGGATCTGCCGGGGCGGCTCCATCGGCGACGACCGCTCCAAGGTGGACATGCGCCCCCGCGACGTCACGATCACCGTCGATCTGTCGGCGGGCAGCCACTCGGCCACGATCCACACCACCGACCTGACCGCGGACTACGTCCACGAGAACTCGGCGTACTCCTCGTGAGGACCCACGCCGCCCTGTCCAAGGCGGAGACACTGGTCGAGGCACTGCCCTGGCTGGCCCGCTTCCAGGGCGCCACCGTCGTCATCAAGTACGGCGGAAACGCCATGACCGAGGACGCGCTCAAGGCGAGCTTCGCCGAGGACGTCGTCTTCCTCCGCTACGCCGGCCTCAAGCCCGTCGTCGTCCACGGCGGCGGCCCCCAGATCAGCAAGGCGCTCAGCCTGCACGGCATCGAGTCCACCTTCACCGCCGGGCTGCGCGTCACCACCCCGGAGGCCATGGAAGTCGTCCGCATGGTCCTGGTCGGCCAGGTCAACCGCGAGGTCGTCGGACTCGTCAACCGGCACGGACCCTTCGCCGTCGGCCTGTCGGGCGAGGACGCCAACCTGTTCACCGCCGAACGCACCCACGCCGTCGTCGACGGCGAGCATGTCGACATCGGACAGGTCGGCGAGATCGTCGACGTCGACACCGGAGCCATCCACGCCCTGCTCGCGGACGGCCGCATCCCGGTCGTCTCCAGCGTCGCGCGCGGCGAGGACGGCCAGATCTACAACGTCAACGCCGACACCGCCGCCGCCGCGCTCGCGGTCGCGCTCCAGGCCGAGAAGCTCGTCGTCCTCACCGACGTCGAGGGCCTGTACGCCAACTGGCCCCACGACACCGACGTCATCGACCAGCTCAAGGCCGCAGAGCTCGAAGAGCTCATGCCGACGCTGGCCAGCGGCATGGTCCCCAAGATGGGCGCCTGCCTGACCGCCGTCCAGGGCGGCGTCCCGCACGCCCACGTCCTCGACGGCCGCGTCCCCCACTCCCTCCTGCTCGAAATCTTCACTGACGAAGGAATCGGAACCATGGTGATGCCCTGATGTCCCTCTACGAGAGGTTCGAGAAGTCCTTCATGCCGAACTACGGCATCCCGCCGGTCGCGCTCGCCCGAGGCGAGGGCAGCCGCGTGTGGGACGTGGATGGCAACGAGTACCTCGACTTCATCGGCGGCATCGCGGTCAGCTCCCTCGGCCACGCCCACCCCGCCCTCGTCGAGGCCGTCGGCACCCAGGTCGCCACCCTTGCCCACACCTCCAACCTCTTCCTGCACGAGCCGGAGGTCCTGCTCGCCGAGCGGCTGCTCGGCCTGCTCAAGGCACCCGGCCGGATCTTCCTCGCCAACTCCGGCACCGAGGCCAACGAGGCCGCCTACAAACTCGCCCTCAAGTACGGCAGACGCGAAGGCCGCAGCTACTTCGTCGCGGCCGAGAACGGCTTCCACGGCCGCACCATGGGCGCCCTGTCCCTGACCGGGAAGAAGGCCATCCGCGACCAGTTCGGACCCTTCCCCGTCGAGGTCAGGTTCGTCCCCTACGGCGACGCCGCCGCCCTGCGCGAGGCCGTGGGCGGCGAGTGCATCGCCGTCTTCCTGGAGCCCACCCAAGGCGAGGCCGGCGTCGTGCCCCCGCCGGACGGCTACTTCGCCCGGGTCAGGGAGATCTGCGACGACACCGGCTCGCTCATGGTGGCCGACGAGATCCAGTCGGCCATCGGCCGTACCGGACACTGGTTCGCCCACCAGGCCGAAGGCGTCACCCCCGACATCCTCACCTTGGCCAAGGGACTCGGCGGCGGCCTGCCCATCGGCGCCTGCGTCGGCTTCGGCGACGCCGGCACCCTGTTCGCCAAGGGCGACCACGGCTCCACCTTCGGCGGCAACCCGGTCTCGTGCGCGGCCGCGCTGGCCGTCCTCGACACCGTCGATCTCGAACACGTGCAGAAGGTCGCCGTGCAACTCCGCAGCGGCCTGGAGGCCGTCGAGCACCCGCTGCTCAAGGGCGTGCGCGGGCGCGGCCTGTGGCTCGCCCTCGTCCTCACCGCCGATGTCGCCCCCGGCGTCCAGGCGGCCGCCGCGCGCGCGGGCTTCCTGGTCAACGCCCTGCAGCCCGACGCGGTCCGCATCGCGCCGCCGCTCGTCGTCACCGACGCCGAGGTCCAGTCCTTCGTCGAGGCCGTGCCCGGCATCCTCGCGGAGGCGGCCGTATGACCCGCCACTTCCTGCGCGACGACGACCTCACGCCCGCCGAGCAGGCGGAGGTCCTCGACCTGGCCGCCGCCATGAAGAAGGACCGCTACGGTTACCGGCCCTTCGAGGGCCCGAAGACCGTCGCCGTCCTGTTCGACAAGCCCTCCACCAGAACCAGGGTCTCCTTCGCCGTCGGCATCGGCGAACTCGGCGGCCTGCCCCTCGTCATCGACGGCGGCGCCTCCCAGATGGGCAGGGGCGAGCCCGTCGGGGACACCGCCCGCGTCCTCGAACGCCAGTGCGCCGCCATCGTCTGGCGCACCTCGGGGCAGGACCAGGTCGAGGCCATGGCGGCCGGCACCGGCGTGCCGGTCGTCAACGCGCTCACCGACGCCTTCCACCCCTGCCAGACCCTCGCCGATCTGCAGACCGTCCAGGAGCACTTCGGCACCCTCAGGGGTCGCGCGCTCGCCTACGTCGGTGACGGCGCGAACAACATGGCCCACTCCTATCTGCTCGGCGGCGCGACGGCCGGCATGCACGTGCGCGTCGGCGCCCCGCTGGGATTCCAGCCCGACGCTGACATCCTCGACCGGGCCGCCGCCATCGCCGCCACGACCGGCGGCTCGGTCCTCTCCGTCAGCGACCCGGCCGCCGCCGTCGCAGGCGCGCACGTCCTCGCCACCGACACGTGGGTCTCCATGGGCCAGTCCGGCAAGGACGAACGCGTCGCCGCCCTGATGCCGTTCCAGGTCAACGACGAACTCCTGACGCACGCCGCCCCCGACGCGATCGTCCTGCACTGCCTGCCCGCCTACCGGGGGTACGAGATCACCGCCGAGGTTCTCGACGGCCCGCGCAGCGTCGTCTGGGACCAGGCGGAAAACCGGCTCCACGCCCAGAAGGCGCTGCTCCACTGGCTGGTGAACGCGGCGCGATGACCATCCCCATGACCAAGGCCGCCCGCCAGGCGAAGATCACCGAACTCCTGGAACGGCGGGCCGTACGGTCCCAGCCGGAACTGGCCAAACTGCTGGCGGAAAGCGGCGTCGAGGTCACCCAGGCGACCCTGTCGCGCGACCTCGACGAACTCGGCGCGCTCAAACTGCGCGCCGAGGACGGCTCCCTCGTGTACGCCCTGCCCGGCGAGGGCGGCGGCCGGATCCCCCTGGCCCGGCTCGGCACCGGCGAGACACCGGCCGCCCGCCTGCACCGCATCGCCGAAGAACTGCTCGTCTCCGCCGAGGCCAGCGCCAACCTGGTCATCGTCAGGACGCCGCCGGGAGCGGCCCACTTCCTCGCCTCCGCCATCGACCACGCCGACTGGGAGACGATCCTCGGCTGCGTGGCGGGCGACGACACGATCCTCGTCATCACCCGCGACCCGCAGGGCGGGCAGACCGTCGCCGAGGCCATGCTGCGGATCGCGGACCGGCGGGGCTGACCGAAACAGACACGCCGGGTCCTGCCCGGCCCAGGGTTTCGTCCCGCAGGCGAAGATCAATACGGCCCGGGACGCGAAGAAAGGCTGAGGTGCACTATGGTCGCGGGGGACTTCGCAGTGGACATTGAGGAGCTGACGGTGAGTGAAGGCAAGCCGATGCGGCTGTGGGGCGGACGCTTCGAAAGCGGCCCGTCCGACGCGCTGACCCGGCTGTCGGTGAGCGTGCACTTCGACTGGCGGCTCGTGCCGTACGACCTGGCGGCGTCCAGGGCGCACGCGCGCGTGCTCAACCGGGCGGGCCTGCTCACCGACGACGAGCTCGCGCGTATGGTCGGGGCGCTCGACGACCTCGAACGCGCCTGCAAGGCCGGAGAGTTCCGGCCGACCATCGCCGACGAGGACGTGCACACCGCCCTCGAACGCGGACTGCTCGAACGCCTCGGCTCGCTCGGCGGCAAGCTGCGCGCGGGCCGCTCGCGCAACGACCAGATCGCCACCGACCTGCGCCTCTACCTGCGCGACCACGTCCGCACCATCGTCTCCCGCCTGGTCGAGCTGGAGACCGCGCTCATGGCGCAGGCCGAGCAGCACGCCGAGACGGCCGCGCCCGGCATGACCCACCTGCAGCACGCCCAGCCCGTGTCCTTCGGCCACCAGCTGCTCGCCCACGTGCACGCCTTCGCCCGCGACATCGACCGGCTGACCGACTGGGACCGCCGCGCCGCCGTCTCGCCGCTCGGCTCCGGCGCCCTCGCCGGATCCTCGCTGCCGCTCGACCCCGTCGCCGTCGCCGAGGAACTCGGCTTCGACACCGCCGCCCCCAACTCGATGGACGCCGTCGCCGACCGCGACTTCGCCGCCGAGTTCCTCTTCGCCGCCTCCATGATCGGCATCCACCTGTCGCGGCTGGGCGAGGAGATCGTCCTGTGGGCCTCGCAGGAGTTCCGCTGGATCGAGATGGACGACGCCTACTCCACCGGCTCGTCGATCATGCCCCAGAAGAAGAACCCCGACGTGGCCGAGCTCGCCCGAGGCAAGTCCGGCCGCCTGGTCGGCAACCTCGTCTCGCTGCTCACCACCCTCAAGGGACTGCCCCTCACC
The DNA here is from genome assembly GCF_039525605.1 of Nonomuraea longicatena. Taxonomy (NCBI): domain Bacteria; kingdom Bacillati; phylum Actinomycetota; class Actinomycetes; order Streptosporangiales; family Streptosporangiaceae; genus Nonomuraea; species Nonomuraea longicatena. The sequence goes on from NZ_BAAAHQ010000020.1 coordinate 103,096, forward strand.
TACAACCGCGACCTGCAGGAGGACAAGGAGCCGGTCTTCGACTCCGTCGACACCCTGCTGCTCGTCCTGCCCGCGATGGCCGGACTGGTCGCCACCATGCGGGTCAACACCGCCCGCCTGCGCTCGACCGCCTCCGACGGCTTCGCGCTGGCCACCGACCTGGCCGAACTGCTCGTCCGCAAGGGCGTGGCCTTCCGCGACGCCCACGAGGCCGTCGGCCACCTCGTCGTCTACTGCCAGGTCAACGACGTGGAACTCGGCGACGTCGGCGACGACGACCTGCTCAAGGTCTCGCCGCACCTCACTCCCGACGTCCGCGACGTGCTCAACGTGCCCGGCGCACTCGCCGCGCGCAAGGCCCAGGGCGGCACCGCGCCCGACCGGGTGCGCGACCAGCTCGCCGCGTTGCGCGAGACCGTCGACGAGCAGGCCGCGTGGGCGGCGGGCTCCTGAAGCCGCTGCCGCGCCGCTTCTTCGACCGGCCCTCGCACGAGGTCGCGCCCGAACTCCTCGGGCGCGTCCTCGCGCACGGCCCGGTCGCGGTGCGGCTCACCGAGGTCGAGGCGTACGGCGGACCCGGCGAGGACCCCGCCGCCCACACCTACCGGGGCAAGACACCCCGCAACGCGGTGATGTTCGGCCCGCCCGGCCACGTGTACGTGTACTTCACCTACGGCATGCACTACTGCGCCAACCTCGTGTGCCTGCCCGAGGGGCACGGCTCGGCCGTCCTCCTGCGCGCAGGAGAGGTCGTCGAAGGCGTGGAACTCGCCCGCTCGCGCAGGAACGGCCCCGCCCGCAAACCGGTCGCCGACCGCGACCTCGCCAGAGGCCCCGCCCGCCTGGCCGTCGCCCTCGGGCTGCACCGCGAGCACAACGGGCTCGACGCCGTCCGCGAACTGTCAGGGCCCGCCGCGCTCGCCGTGCTCGACGGCAGCCCGCCGGACCCCGCGCTCATCCGCTCGGGCCCGCGTACCGGGATCTCCGCCGCCAAGCAGACCCCGTGGCGGTTCTGGATCGACGGTGACCCGACCGTGTCGCCGTACAAGGCTCACGTGCCCCGGCGGCGCAACACCGCCGCCACCTCCGTGGGCGAGGCGCCCAGTTCGTGAGGGCTGAACAGATGCAGATGATCGCCGGTGTCGATCTCCAGCATCTCGCTGCGCCGGCCGAACCTCGTGCGCACGTCCACCGTGACGTCCTGAACCTGCTCCCACGGCACGTGGCGGCGGCCCGCGAAACCGTGCACGACCGTGATGCCGGACTCGTCGGCCGACAGCCGTACGGGCGCCAGCAGATCGCGCAGCGCCATGGCCCCCACCAGCAACGTCGCCGGGACGGCCAGGATCAGTCCGCGCGTGTCGTCCGCGAGCCACCAGTAAACGGCGAGTGCCGCACACACCAGAGCCCCTAGGATCTTGAGCGCGACCAGTTCGCGACGCACCTTCCACATGGGCACCGAGCGTATCCAAGTGGCGGTCATGAGCGCGGATCGGGCAGTCTGTAGCCATCGCCCAACCACTACGCGAAAGCCGGAAACTGTGATCGACATCCTCGACGAGCTCGAATGGCGCGATGTCCTCGCGCAGACCACCGACATCGACGCGCTGCGCCAGGCGTTCGCCGGAGGTCCGATCACCGTCTATGCCGGCTTCGACCCGACCGCGCCCTCGCTGCACGCCGGAAACCTCGCCACCCTGCTGATCCTCACCCGCCTCCAGCGGGCCGGCCACCGGCCGATCGGCCTGGTCGGCGGCGCCACCGGCCTCATCGGCGACCCCAGCGGACGCAGCACCGAGCGCGCGCTCAACTCCAGCGAGGTCGTCGCCGAGTGGGTGGCGCGCATCCGCCGGCAGGTCGAGCGGTTCCTGACCTTCGACGGCGCCAACGCCGCCACCCTCGTCAGCAACCTCGACTGGACCGCCGAGCTGTCGGCCATCGACTTCCTGCGCGACGTCGGCAAGCACTTCCCGGTCAACCGCATGCTCGCCCGTGAGTCCGTCTCCGCGCGGCTCGGCGGCGAGGGGCTCAGCTACACCGAGTTCAGCTACCAGCTTCTGCAGTCCAACGACTACCTGGAGCTCTACCGCCGCCACGGCTGCGTCCTCCAGGTCGGCGGCAGCGACCAGTGGGGCAACATCACCGCGGGCGTCGACCTGATCCGCCGCGTCGAGGGCGCCCACGTGCACGCTCTCACCGGCAAGCTGATCACCAAGGCCGACGGCACCAAGTTCGGCAAGACCGCGGGCGGGGCGATCTGGCTCGACCCCGAGCTGACCTCGCCGTACGCGTTCTACCAGTACTGGCTCAACGCCGACGACCGCGACGTGGTCCGCTTCCTCAGGGTCTTCACCTTCCGCACCCGCGAGGAGATCGACGCGCTGGAGAAGGCCGTGGCCGACCGGCCGTTCGCCCGCGAGGCACAGAAGGCGCTGGCCGAGGACCTCACCACGCTCGTCCACGGTGCAGAGCAGCTCGCCGCCGCGCAGGCCGCGTCGCGGGCACTGTTCGGGCAGGGCGCGCTGGAGGAGCTCGACGCGGCCACGCTGGCCGCCGCGCTCGCCGAGGTGCCCAAGGCGAGCGTGCCCGCGCTCGGCGCGTCGTACGTCGACCTCATGGCCGAGAGCGGGCTGGTGGAGTCGAAGTCCGCCGCCCGCCGCGCGGTCAAGGAGGGCGGGGCGTACCTCAACAACAACAAGATCACCGATGAGGCGTACACGCCGGGGCCGGACGACCTGCTCCACGGCCGCTTCCTCGTGCTGCGCCGGGGCAAGAAGTCGATCGGCGGCGTCGAGGTCGGCTGACCCGTGACGACGAAGGCCGCCTCGTGACATCGAGGCGGCCTTCGCCGTACCCGGGGTCACCCTCGGGGGGAGATCGTCACTCCTGGCCCTCGTCGGGGAGTCCGGCGTCCTTGGCCACGTCGGCGGCCACGTGCGGGTGCGGGCGCTCGCGCTCACCGCGCGCCAGTACGGCCGCGTCCGGGTAGTCGGTCACGAACGCGTCCACGCCGAGGTCCAGGTGTGCCCGGTACTCCGTGAGCGCGTCGCCGTGCTCGGTCGTCACCGTACCGCGCCGGAGCTGCGCGGGCAGGTACTGGTTCTCACTGCGGAAGGTGTACACGCCGATCTTCAGTCCGGCGCGGTGCGCGTCGGACACCAGCGACGTGGGAGCGCCCCAGGTGCCGTCGGAGTTGAGCGGGATGGCGGAGGACTTGTCCGGCCCGATCCACTTGGCGTACTTCGCGATCTTCGCCAGGCCCTCCGGCTTCATCATGTCGGCGTAGGTGGTCGGGTCGTTGCCTGCCACGTGGTCGTACGGCTTGCCCGTCGTGCCGAGTGCCTGCCACAGCGGGACCCGCAGCGCCTGCGCCACCCGCTTCAGGCTCGACGGCTCGAACGACTGCACCACCACCGGGCTGTTGGGACGGTTGAGCCCGTTGCGGCGCACGATCTCGATCAGCGGCTCCTCCAGCGGCAGCCCGATCGAGCGGAAGTACGTCGGGTGCTTGGTCTCGGGGAAGACGCCGATCTGGCGGCCGTGCCGACGCGAGAGCTTCTTGGCCAGGTCCAGTACCTCCTGCAGAGTCGGCACCTGGTAGTAGCCGTTGTAGACGGTGTTGCGCTGGCGGACGGCGGGCAGCCGCTCGACCGCGCGCAGCGTCTTCAGCTCGGCCAAGGTGAAGTCCTCGGTGAACCAGCCGGTGACGTTGCGGCCGTCGATCGACTTGGTCGTCTTGCGCGAGGCGAATTCCGGGCGGGCCGAAACATCGGTGGTGCCGGAGATCTCGTTCTCGTGCCGCACGACCAGGACGTGGTCCTTCGTGGGCACCAGGTCGGGCTCGATCCAGTCGGCGCCCATGGCCACGGCCAGCTCGTAGCTGCCCTGGGTGTGCTCAGGACGGTGACCTGCGGCGCCTCGGTGACCGATGACGACGACCTGCGAGCGCTCCGGCTTGCCGAACGGCTCGGGCTCGGCGGCCGATGCGGGCGAGGCGGCCGCGAGAGGCGTCAGAACGGCGAGGGTGGTGGCTGCGATCTTACGCACGGGGACTCCTTGCGGCGCCAGCGCCGGCGACTCTCACCGGTCGATCACCGCGGCGGTTATGGTACGGACCAAAACCTGCCTTCCGGCGAAGAATCGCGAAATTCCAGGTAACAAGATCAGGATCGGGTGAAGAGGGCCACAGTCAGCCCCGGCAACTCGGCCGAGTGCCACGACGAGGTGAGCGCGAACCCGGCGTCCTGAACGGCCTTCACCCTCGGCAGCTTGGCCGTCTTGGCACCCCGCCACACCAGCCAGACCCGGTCGTGCCCCTCCAGGGCCCGTGCCACGTCGGGGCGCTCGGGGAAACCGAATCCTCCGATGTCGGGCTCAAGACCGCGCCGCAGCACGTCCACAGGGAGCGGGCCCTCGGCGTAGTAGTCGAAACCCGCGCGCACCGAGCTCTGCCCGAAGATCAGCGCGTCGCCGGTCTCGGTGTGGACACGCCGGATCGCACCGGGGAAGTCCTCGAAACGCCCGTTGCTGTCGCGTACGTCCAGATGCGTGGAGAACGCCAGCACCCCGGCGGCCACGAGCACCGTGCCCGCGACCCCGACCCCGAACCGGCCCAGTGACGAGCCCGCGAACGCGGCCAGCAGCGCGAGCGCTGGAGCGGTGACGAAAAGGTAGCGATCCACATACACAGGTGTCACCAGATGCGACACGGCCAGCAACAGCACCGGCGGCAGCACCAGCCAGCCCAGCAGCGCCAGCGCCCACGCCCGCCGGGTACGCCAGAGCAGGGCCGCCCCGACCAACGCCGCCGCGAACAGCAGCAGGCCCACCTCGGCCGCGCCCGCCGCCATCTTCGGGAACTTCAGCAGCACCTCGGGGCCGCGCTGCGGGATCCAGCTGATCGCATGGCGTTCGCCGTACCCGATCAGACCCAGGACGACGGCGGGCAGGCTGCCGGCGGCGAGCGCCGCGAACATGCGCGCGAGGATCGCGCGCCTCACCAGGAACAGATGCGCGGGAACGGTGAGTACCGCGAACAGATGAGTGCTGCACACCAGCGCGACGGCCACTCCGTAGACGACCCACCGGCCCGCACGCGGATTGTCCAGCGCCCGGTGCAGCGCCCAGAAGGCGAACACCACCGCAGCCGCCGCGAAGGCATAGGACCTGGCGAATGCCCCGTAATACGACACCGACGGCAGGACGGCGAGGATCCCGGCGGCTGTCGCCCCCGTCACCTTGCGCTGCAGGCGGCTGCCCAGGTCGGTCAAGAACCACGCGGCGACGCCGATCGCGATCGCGGACGGCAGCCGCAGCCACAGCTCGGCGTCGCCGAACTTCAGCCACAGGTGCATGAACAGGTAGTACGGCAGGAAGTGGCCGTCGATGTGCTGCGCCAACTCCCACAGACCGGACAGCGAGCGCGAGGCCGCGCTGATGGTGGCCAGCTCGTCGCCGTTGAGAGAGGCGCGGCCGGAACCGCTGAGCGCCACGCCGCCGGTGAGCACCGCGACCGGCCACGGAAGCCAGGTGTGGGTACGGGGGACCTGCTGGGCTGGGCGGGCGAGGGTTGCGGCGCTGGTCACCGAGGCAGAATACGCTTGGATCATGACGGATGTGATCGTGTTCGACCTCTATGGGGTTATCGCCCGGAACCAGACAGAGCAGGCGCGAGAGCGACTGGTCGGCCTCTCCGGGGTGCCCGCCGAGCCGTTCTGGCACGCCTATTGGGACTGTCGTCCCGCCTACGACGCGGGGCAGACGGCGGCGGACTACTGGGCCGCCGTCGGGGAGCGGCTCGGCGCACGCTTCGCCGACCCGGCCGCGCTGGCCCACGCCGACAGGGCGAGCTGGTCGGAGGTGGACGAGGAGATGGTGGCGCTGGTGCACGAGCTGGCCGACGGGGGGCGCACTCTCGGACTGCTGTCGAACATCGTCGAGGACCTGGTGCCGGTCTGGGAGGCGCGGCCGGTGCTGGCCCGGTTCGCGGCCGTCACGTTCTCGTGCCGGATCGGGGTGGCCAAGCCGGACCACCGGGCGTACGAGGTGTGCGCGAAGCAGCTCGGCGCGCGACTGGAGGACATCCTGTTCTTCGACGACAACGAGGCGAACGTGCTCGCCGCGCGGGAGACGGGCATGTCGGCCGAGGTCTTCACCTCGCCACGACAGGTCCGTGAGCTGGTGATTTGACGTGGAGCGGATTGCGATCTAATCTTTGTCTTCGCCCCGGGAGCGAGCCGGACGCCGTGTCGGCGGACGGGCCCTGGCGGCGATCCCTTGAGACCATGTCTCGGGCACCTGGAAGATCACCGGAAATCTCGGTTGGTTTTGCTGCGTCCTGCGATGTTGTTTTTCGGGTTTCCTGCATTCGGCTCGAATCACCGCGATTTGACAGTGAATAAGCCGGATGTAAGACTGAATACACAACGAAAGACGAAATGAACGCCGAGTACGCGTCCGTTTCTTGAGAACTCAACAGTGTGTTAAAAGCCAGTGCATGAAACA